>NZ_KV812663.1:0-27248 GCF_001813485.1 Pseudomonas sp. HMSC067G02 | reverse complement strand
GGGCGATGGCGATGCGCTGGCGCTGGCCGCCGGAAAACTCGTGGGGATAGCGTTCCAGGCAAGGCTCGTCGAGACCGACCTCGCGCAGTGCCTCCAGCACCCGCGCGCGGCGTTCGCCGGCATCGCCGATGCCATGGATACGCAGGCCTTCGCCGACGATCTGTTCCACGCTAAGGCGCGGGTTGAGGCTGCCGTAGGGGTCCTGGAACACCGCCTGGAACTGCCGGCGCAATGGCAACAGGCGCTTGCCGTGCAGCCGGTCGAGGCGCTCGCCCTGGAACAGGATCTGCCCTTCGGCCGGCAACAGGCGCAGCAGCGCCTGGCCGAGGGAGGACTTGCCCGAACCGCTTTCGCCGACGATCCCCAGGGTGCTGCCACGGCGCAGCCGCAGGCTGACCTCGTGCACCGCGCGCAGTCCCGCGCGCCGGCGCAGCCAGCCGCCGGGCGCGGGGTAGTCGAGGCTCAGCGCGCGCACCTCCAGGCAGGTCTCGCGGCACGCCACCGGCTCCGCCAGGCCACCCGGCTCGGCCTCGATCAGCAGCCGCGTGTAGGGATGCCGGGGCGAACGGAACAGCGTCTCGCAGGCGTTCTCCTCGACGATCCGGCCATCGTGCATCACGCAGACCCGGTCGGCGACCCGACGCACCAGGTTGAGGTCGTGGCTGATCAGCAGGATCGCCATGCCCAGCCGTCGCTGCAAGCTTTGCAGCAGCTCCAGGAGGCGTTTCTGCACGGTGACGTCGAGAGCCGTGGTCGGTTCGTCGGCGATCAGCAGTTGCGGCTCGCAAGCCAGCGCCATGGCCAGCATCACTCGCTGTCGCTGGCCGCCGGAGAGCTGGTGCGGATAGGCCTCGAGCAGGCGTCGCGGCTGCTCGAGGCCGGCCAGTTCGAGCAGTTCCAGTACCCGCCCGCGCAGCGCGGCGCCACGCAGGCGGCGATGCAGGCGCAGGCCCTCGCCGACCTGGCGGCCGATGCGCTGCAATGGATTGAGCGAGGTCATCGGCTCCTGGAACACCATGCCGATGCGCTGCCCACGAATCGCCAGCAATGCCTGCGGCGACAGGGCGAGCAGTTCCTCGCCGTCCAGGCGCACGCTGCCGCCCAGGCGCGCCGCGCCCGGCAGCAGGCGCAGCAGGGCGTGGGCGGTCTGCGACTTGCCGGAGCCGGACTCGCCGACCAGGGCCAGGGTCTCGCCGGCGCGCAGGCTGAAGTCGATCCCCTTCACGACCTGCGTGTCGCCATAGGCGACGCTCAGGTTTTCCACTCGCAACAGTTCCCGGTTCATCTCATGTCCTCGGATCGAAGGCGTCGCGCACCGCTTCGCCGATGAACACCAGCAGGCTGAGCAAGGTCGCCAGGACCACGAACACGGTCAGCCCGAGCCAGGGCGCCTGGAGGTTGTCGCGGCCCTGCCCGACCAGTTCGCCAAGGCTCGGCGAGCCGGGCGGCAGGCCGAAACCGAGGAAGTCCAGGGCGGTCAGGGTGGTCACCGCGCCACAGAGCAGGAACGGCAGGAAGGTCAGGGTCGCAACCATGGCGTTGGGCAGGATGTGCCGGAACATCACCCCGGCGTCGCCGAGGCCGAGGGTCCGCGCCGCCTTGACGTACTCCAGGTGACGACCGCGAAGGAACTCGGCGCGAACCACGTCGACCAGGCTGGTCCAGGAGAACAGCAGCATGATCGCCAGCAGCCAGCCGACCCCGGGCTGCACCAGGCTGGCGAGGATGATCAGCAGGTAAAGCATCGGCAGACCCGACCAGACCTCGATGAAGCGCTGGCCGAACAGGTCGATCCAGCCGCCGTAGTAGCCCTGCACCGCGCCGGCGCAGATTCCCAGCAACGACGAGGCCAGGGTCAGGCCGAGGGCGAAGAGGATCGACAGGCGCAGGCCGTAGATCACCCGCGCGAGCACGTCGCGGCCCTGGTCGTCGGTGCCCAGCCAGTTCTCCGCCGAGGGCGGCGCCGGCGCCGGGCGCGCGTAGTTGATGCTGCGGGCGTCGAAGCGGATCGGCGGCCACAGCGCCCAGCCGTCGCGGGCGATGCGTTCGCTCATGAAGCGGCCGCGGTAGTCCGGCGGGAACGGCAGCTCGCCGCCGAAGGCGGTTTCCGGATAGTCCCGCAGCACCGGCAGGAACCACTGGCCACGGTATTCCAGCAGCAGCGGGCGGTCATTGGCGATCAGCTCGGCGAACAGGCAGGCGACGAACAGCGCGAGGAACAGCCGCAGCGCCAGGCACCCGCGGCGGTTGGCGCGGAACGCGGCGAGGCGGCGGCGGTGCAGCGGGGAAAGGACGATGGCCATCTCACTGTTTCCTCGCGGCGAAGTCGATGCGCGGGTCGACCAGGCTGTAGGCCAGGTCGCCGGCCAGCTTCACCAGCAACCCGAGCAGGGTGAAGATGAACAGGCTGCCGAACACCACCGGGTAGTCGCGGCCGAGCGCCGCTTCGTAGCCCATCAGGCCGAGACCGTCGAGGGAGAACAGCACCTCGATCAGCAGCGACCCGGTGAAGAACACCGAGACCAGCGCCGCCGGCAGCCCGGCCACCACCAGCAACATGGCGTTGCGGAACACATGGCCGTAGAGCACCCGGCGCTCGCTGAGGCCCTTGGCGCGAGCGGTGGCGACGTACTGCCTGGATATCTCGTCGAGGAAGCTGTTCTTGGTCAGCAGGGTCAGGCTGGCGAAACCGCCGACCACCAGCGAACCCACCGGCAGCGCCAGGTGCCAGAGGTAATCGGCGAAACGCGCCAGCGCGCCGAGGCGCTCGGCGCCCTCGGAAGCCAGGCCACGCAGGGGGAACCAGTCCAGGTAGCTGCCGCCGGCGAACAGCACGATCAGGACGATGGCGAAGAGGAAGCCGGGCACCGCATAGCCGACCACCACCAACGCGCTGCTCCACAGGTCGAAGGCGCTGCCGTGGCGCACCGCCTTGGCCACCCCCAGGGGAATCGACACCAGGTAGGTGATCAGCGTCGCCCACAAGCCCAGGGACAGCGAGACCGGCAGCTTCTCGGCGATCAGGTCGACGACCCGTGCGTCGCGGTAGAAGCTCTCGCCGAAATCCAGCCGGGCGTAGCTCGACAGCATCAGCCAGAGCCGTTGCAGCGGCGGCTTGTCGAAGCCGTACTGGCGCTCCAGGGCGGCCACCAGCTGCGGGTCGATGCCGGTCTCGCCGTGGCGCTGCGGTTCCAGCGCGCCATGCCCACCCTCCCCGCCACGCCCCAGCGGGCCACCGCCGTCGACGCCCTGCAGGCGCGCGATGGCCTGATCCACCGGCCCGCCGGGTGCGGCCTGGACGATGGCGAAGTTGATCAGCAGGATGCCCAGCAGGGTCGGCAGGATCAGCGCCAGGCGGCGCAACAGGTAGCCGCCCATGTCACTGCGCCTCCCGGCTCGGCGCGGCCCGCTCGCGGACTTCCCACCAGGTGTTCAGCCCCAGGCTGTAGCGCGGCGCCTGCGGCGGTCGGCCGAAGCGATTCCAGCTGGCGATCCAGACCTCGTCGGAATACCAGGTCGGGATCAGGTAGTAGCCCCATTGCAGCACCCGGTCGAGGGCGCGCACGGCGGTTTCCAGGGCGGCCCGCGAGTCGGCCTCGACCACCGCCTGCACCAGCCGGTCGATGGCCGGGTCCTTCAGGCCGATGCGGTTGTAGCCGCCGGGATCGGCGTAGCTGGAGGAATGCCAGAAGCTGTACTGCTCGTTGCCCGGCGAATTGGACTGGGAGAAGCTCGAAACGATCATGTCGTAGTCCCGCGCACGTATGCGCTCGATGTATTGCGAAGCGTCCACCTGGCGCAGGCGCATATCGATGCCGATCCGCGCCAGGTTGCGCTGGAACGGCAGCAGCGCGCGCTCCAGGCCCTTGCCCTGGAGCAGGAGTTCGAAGCGCAGCGGCCGTCCGGCGGTATCCAGCAGGCGTCCGTCGACGGCATGCCAGCCGGCCTCGCCGAGCAGGCGGTAGGCCTGCACCAGGCGCTCATGGATATCGCCGCTGCCGTCGTTCACCGGCGGAGCGTAGGCCTGGCCGAAGACCTCCTCGGGGATCTGCCCACGCAGCGGCTCCAGCAAGGCCAGTTCGTCGGCGCCGGGCAGGCCGCGAGCGGCCATCTCCGAGTTGTCGAAGTAGCTGCGCAGGCGCTTGTAGCGACCGCCGAAGAGCTGTCGGTTGGTCCATTCGAAGTCGAACAGCAGGCTCAGCGCCTGGCGTACCCGGCGGTCCTCGAACAGCGGCCGGCGCAGGTTGAACACCAGGCCCTGGAGGCTGGCCGGGTACGGGTAGGGAAAGCTCTCCTGGCGCAACCGGCCATCGCGCAGGGCCGGCGAGTCGTAGCCGCTGCTCCAAGCCTTGACGCTGGTCTCGACATTGATGTCGGCCTGCCCGGCCTTGAACGCCTGCAAGGCCACGCCGCTGTCGCGGTAGTAGTCGAAACGGATCCGCTCGAAGTTGTACAGGCCACGCCCGACCGGCAGGTCGCGAGCCCACCAGTCGGGGTTGCGCCGGTAGCTCACCGAACGCCCCGCCTCGGCCTTCTCCAGCCGGTAAGGTCCGCTGCCCAGCGGCGGCTGCATGCTGCTGCGGTTGAAGTCGCGTCCCTGCCACCAATGCCTGGGCAGCACGTAGAGCTGGGCCAGCACCAGCGGCAGTTCGCGGTTGCCGGCATGACGGAAGTCGAAGCGGATGCGCAGGCGGTCCTCCACCACCGGCTCGAGGACCTCCTTGTAGTAGGCGCGCCAGAACGGGCTGCCCTGCTCGACCAGGCTGTCGAAGGAAAACTTCACGTCCTCGGCGGTGACCGCCACGCCGTCGCTGAAGCGCGCCCGCGGATCGATATGGAAACGCACCCAGCTGTTGTCCGGGGCTTTCTCGATGTAGCGCGCCAGGTAGCCGTATTCGGTGAACGGCTCGTCCAGCGACTGGAAGCCGAGGGTTTCGTAGATCAGCGCGGCCTGGGTCATGCTGATCGGCGTGCCGCGGTTGGCGAAGGGGTTCAGCGTGTCGAAGCTGCCGCTTTCCATCCGCCGCAGGCTGCCGCCCTTGGGCGCCTGCGGGTCGACGAAGTCGAAGTGCTGGAAACCCGGCGGGTATTTCGCCGGCTCGTCGTAGAGCGTGATGGCATGGCGCGGCTCGCTGCGGGCCAGGCTGGCGAGCAGACAGCAGGCGAAGACAAGGATGCGTCCGGGCATGGCTCAACCACCGAAGTGATAGCTGAAGTCCAGCCACCATTGGCGGCCCATGGCGTCGTAGTTGCCGGTGGGATAGTACGGCCAGCCATCGGAGTCGTCCTCCTTGATCTGGTCGAGCAGGTTGTTCACCGTCAGGCCGACGCTGGCGCGTTCGTTGAGCCGGTAGCGGGCGCTGGCGTTAAACACCGTCCACGGGCTCAGGCGCCCGCTGCCAGCGGCGTTGGTAACGCTGCCGTAGCGCACCGCGAAGAGCGTCGAGGTGAACTGTGCGTAGTCCCAGGTCAGGCTGGCGTTGACTTTGCTGCGCCAGTCGTGGGAGTCGAGGCTGTCGCGCTGGTTCTCGCTGGGGTAGTCGTCGGACTGCTTGTAGTCGTGGGACAACACCAGGGTGTAGCCGAGGGTCGAGGAGAAGGCGCCGTAGTCACCGGCGCCCCAGCGGATGTTGCTGCGCAGGTCGATGCCGCTGGTGCGCTCCTTGGCCGCGTTGATGGCATTGACGTAGACCTTGTTCAGGCGATTCGGATCGACGCTGGCGTCGCCGGCGTTGCGCTCGACCCGCGCCAGGGTGTCGCGGCACTGCGCCGAGTCCGGATCGAGCCCGCCGCTGCGGCAGGCCGCCTCGTCGCGCAGCAGTTTGTCCGGATCGAGGGTGGTCAGCAGGTCGTCGATCTGGATGTGGTAGTAGTCGGTGGAAAAGTCGAACCTGCTCGACGGCGACCAGACGAAGCCGTAGCTCCAGTAGCGCCCGCGCTCGGACTTCAGGTCGGGCGTGCCGCTCTGCACGTAGTCGACCCGACCGTTCTTGCAAGCGCCGTCGACGCCTTTCTCGCAACCGTAGTAGTCCTTCTGCGCCGGGTAGTAGCCGTTGGCGTCGGCCTGGTAGATGTAGTTCAGGTCCGGCGCGCGGAAGCTGGTGCCGTAGCTGCCGCGGAGCAGCAGGCTGGTCAGCGGGCGCCATTCCAGCCCCAGGTTGTAGGTGGTCTGCTCCTCGGTGCGACCGCTGAACCTGTACTGGTCCCAGCGGCCGGCGGCGGACGCCAGCAGCGTGTCGTGCAGCGGGATGCTGAATTCGCCGCCGGCGGCGTAACGGTCGCGCGAGCCGCCGGAGCTGCTGGCCTTGGAGACGTTGTAGAGAGAGCCGTCGTTGTATTGCGAGTCGGGACGGATCCTGTAGCCCTGCTTGCCCACCTCCAGCACGCCGGCGAAGGCCACCGGGCCGGCCGGCAGGTCGAACAGCTCGCCGTTGCCGGTGAAGCTGTAGGTCTGCGAGTAGGACTCGCTGTGCTGGGTCACGTTGCGCCGCAGGCTGCGCCACTCTTCCTCGCTCAGCGGACGTCCGAGGCGCGCCGGATCGGGATCGTAGACCGGGTAGCCGTCGCGTTCGCCGAGCTTGCGGCCCAGGTACAGGTCGAGGATCCCGGCCGCCGGGGTGTAGCGGGTAGTGCGGTCGCTGCGGTACTCGGAGCGGGTCGCGGCCAGTTCGTATTCCCAGGAAGTATTGGCGACGTGGTCGCTGTAGCCGAGGGTGCCGGTCCAGGACACCTCGCGCCACTTGCTGTTGTTGCTGCTCTTGCCGCCGATCTCCTCGGGCGAGAACAGCCGGTACCAGCGCTCCAGGTCGCCGCTGGAGGCATTGATGAAGTCCGGCGAGGTGAAGGACGGCCCGCGGGTATTGTTCTGCAGGTGGTCGAAGCCGAACAGCAGGTCGGCGAACAGCTTGCCGCTTTCGCTCAGGTGCCAGGTACCGCCGGCGTAGCCGTCGTAGTTTTCCTTCTTGGTCTGCAGGGTCCAGTAGTTGTTGTAGTACTGGTCGGTCATGCAGCGATAGCCACCCCTGGCGCCCGGCACCGGCGCCACGTTGCCGCCGAACAGGCCGCCGAGGCCGGCGCAGGAGGCGTCGCCGAGGTAGCGTCCGCTCTGCGGGTTCAGCCGGTAACCGACGTTGTTGCCGTCCGGGTAGCTGTCCATGAAACCGCGCTGGTTGGCCCAGACCGGCTGGCGCTGCTCGACCTGCAGGCCGAACAGGCCTTCGAAGTCGCCCGTCGCACCGCCGCCGACCAGTTGCAGGCGCTGGTTGTCGCCGCCGCCGCGCTCGGTGGTGCCGGCGCGCAGGTTGACGTCGACGCCATCGAATTTCTTCTTCAGGACGATATTGACCACCCCGGCGATGGCATCCGAGCCATAGATCGCCGAGGCGCCGCCGCTGAGGATCTCGATGCGGTCGATCATGACCGCCGGGATGTTCGCCAGGTTGGTGAAGTTCACCGAGCCGCCATAGGCGGTCGGGTAGTCGGCGACGCGCCGGCCGTTGATCAGCACCAGCGTGTGGTTGGGGCCGAGATCGCGCAGGTTGAGGGCGTTGGCCGCCGGTTGCCAGGTGTTGCCGTAGTCCTCGCCCTGGGTCATGCCGGTGTTCTGGGTCTGCGTCTGCAAGGCCTCGAAGACGTTGCGGTAGCCACGGTTCTGGATTTCCTCGCTGCTGATCACCGTGACCGGCGACGGCCCTTCCTGCTGGGCGCGGGGAATCCGCGAGCCGGTCACCACCACCCGCTCCAGGGTCTGCTCCGCGTTCGCCGCCAGCGGCTGCACCTTCGCCGCCGGTACGACCGCGCGCAGCGGCGCGGCGGAAATCACCGCGCCGCGCTCGGAACGGCGGAACTGCAGGCCGCTACCGCGCAGGGCCTGTTCCAGGGCCTGGTCGACACTCAGCGGACCGCGCACCGCCGGCGCCTGCCGGCCGCGCACCAACGCCTGCTCGAAGGAGATCAGCAAGCCGCTCTGCCGCGAGATGCCTAGCAGCACCTGGTCCAGCGGGCCGGCGGCGACGTCGAAGGTGAGCGCCTTGGCGGCGAGCGCGGGCGTCTCCGCACGAGCCTCCGGCGGCGCGGCGTAGGCCGCCGCGAGCAGCGCGGCCAGGGCCAGGCTGGAAGGCAGGCGTGTGGATGGAGCATGGTGCGGCATCGTTCGGTTCCCCCCGAAAACATGGTTTCCAGGGGATGAGCGATGAGCGCGGGAGATTTGCAGGGCCAGCTTGGAACGCTTTGTTCTGAGCTTATAAACGCAGGCGAACAGGCGTATCGGCGGATAACGCCTCCGGCGTTATTCGCCCCACCCGACAATCTTCCCCAGCTCCGCTACCGGCCTTGCCCCGCGTAGGGCGAATAGCCGCTTGCGGCTATCCGCCGGTCCGAACACGGCGTTATCCGCCCTGCCGCCCTCGGGTCAGTACGTCAGCGCCCCGCACCAGTGCGCGCTCTTCAGTTCCTCGTAGAGCGCGCCGATCTTCAGCGAGCACTGCCGCGACGGCGGGTAGATCAGCGACACCGGGCACAGCGGCGGTTCGAAGGGCTGGAGGATGCGTACCAGTCGACGCCGGCGGATCGCCTCCTCGGCCATGAAGCCCATCACCTGGACGATGCCCTGGCCGACCAGCGCCGCGTCGACCAGCGCGTCGGCCACGTCCAGCACCAGGTCGCCGCGCACCGCCAGGCTCAGCGGCTGGCCGTCGCGCTGGAACTGCCATTCCAGCAGCTTGCCGGTGTGCAGGTCGCGCACCGTCGGGCAGTTATGCCCGGCGAGTTGCTCCAGGCGCTCCGGCGTGCCGTGACTGCGCAGGTATTCCGGCGACGCCACCGTGACCCAGCGCAACGCCGCCAATGGCCGGGCGATCAGGCGCACGTCGCCCACCCGACCGAGACGCACGGCGGCGTCGAAGCCTTCCTCGGTGAGGTCGACCAGGCGATCGGTCATCGCCGCCTCGATCTGCAATTGCGGGTAGCGCCGGGTCAGTTCGCGCAGCACCGGCATGATCACGATCCGCCCGAGCGCCTGCGGGGTGGTGATCTTCAGCGGACCGCTCGGCGCGCACTGGCGGTCCACCAGCAACTTCTCGACTTCCTCCAGCTCCGCCAGCAAGGGTGCGCAGCGCTCGTAGAACAGTTGGCCGTCCGGGGTCAGGCTGACGCTGCGGGTGGTGCGGTGCAGCAGACGCACGCCGAGTTCGGCTTCCAGCCGGCCGATGGCGCGCGACAGGCCGGACTGGGTCAGACCGAGGGAAACGGCGGCCTGGGTGAAGCTACGGGTCTCGGCCACGCGGGCGAGCAACTTGACGGCATTCAGGTCCATGGCGATCTCATCGATGATTATTTTCATCAGTGAAAGGACGGAGAGGCTATTTATCACGATTCCAGCATGAGAAACACTGGCCGCGCCCAACCCAGACCAGGAGTCCCGCCGTGACGGACCGTGCCGCCCCTTCCAACTGGATGCTCGCCCTGCTCGCCTGCGCGCAGTTGATCATCGCCCTCGACGCCACCATCGTGTTCGTCGCCCTGCCGGAAATCAGCCGGGCGCTGGATTTCTCGGCGCAACGCCTGCAATGGGTGGTGAGCGCCTATACGGTGGCCTTCGGCGGCTTCCTCCTGCTCGGCGGGCGCGCCACCGACCTGCTCGGCCGGCGCCGCATGTACGTCCTCGGGCAAAGCCTGTACGCCCTCGCCTCCCTCGCGGGCGGCCTGGCCCAGAGCGAGTTGCCGTTGATCCTCGCCCGCGCCGTGCAGGGCCTGGGTGGCGCGCTGCTGTTCCCGGCGACCCTGGCGCTGATCGGCAATCACTTCGCCGAGGGCCCGGCGCGCAATCGTGCCCTGGCGATCTGGAGCATCGCCTCGGCGTTCGGCCTGGCCCTCGGTTCGGCGCTCGGCGGCGCGCTCACCGAGCTGTTCGGCTGGGCCTCGATTTTCCTGGTCAACGTGCCGCTGGCCGGCGCCGCGGCGCTGCTCGCCCTGCGCCTGATCCCGGCCGACGCCCGGCGCCAGCGCGGTCGGCGCTTCGACCTGGCCGGCGCGCTGACGGTCACCGCCGGCGCCACCCTGCTGGTCTTCGCCCTGGTCCAGGGCCCCGAGTCGGGCTGGGATGCGCCCTCGGTACGTTTCGGACTTTACCTTTCCATCCCGCTGCTACTGGCGTTCCTCGCCATCGAACACTACAGCCGCGACCCGCTGATGCCGCTGCGCCTGCTGGGCAACCGCAACCTGCAGGTGGCGATGCTGCTGACCGCGATCTTCATGAGCAGCTACGGCGTGCAGTACTACTTCCTGGCCATCTACTTCCAGTCGGTGTACGGCTACAGCGTGTTGCAGACCGGCCTGGCGTTCCTCCCGGCGACTCTGCTCTGCACCCTCGGTATCCGCGTCGCCGAGCGCCTGCTGGCCCGCCACGGGGCACGCGCGACGCTGGTCGCCGGCCTGCTGCTGGGCGCACTCGGGCTCGGCCTGCTGGCAGCGTGTCTGCCGCTGGGGCGCGGCTTCCTGGCGCTGCTGCCGGCCATCGTGATCCTCAGCGTCGGCCAGGGCATGACCTGGACCGCCATGTGGGTCAGCGCCGCCAGCGGCGTCGATCCCGCCGAACAGGGCGTCGCCTCGGGGATGGCCTCGATGACCCAGCAGATCGGCGGTGCGCTCGGCCTGGCCCTGCTGGTGGCGCTGGCCAACGCCCAGGTACGCGGCGCCGATGCCGCCAGCCTGCTGGCCAGCCAGGCGCGCGGCATCGAATGGGTGACCGCGCTCAGCGCCCTGCTCGCCCTGTTCGGCGCCGCCCTGGCCTTGCGCCTGCGCCGCGAGGAACCCGCGGCGTTGCAGCCGAGTCGCGGCTGATCCTCCTCAGGCGTCGCCCAGCTCGGCGCCGAGTTCCAGCGCCAGGGCCTGGAAGGCCAGGCGCGCGGCGCCGGGATGGCTGCCCTGGCGCCAGAACAGCGCTACCTGGCGGGTCGGCAACGCCGGCCGCAGCGCCACGCAGCGCAACCCGGCCTGCTGGCGCGCCACCGCCTCCGGCAGGATGCTGGCCAGCCGTCCGCGGCGAACCACGTCGACGATGGCGCTGATCGAGTTCGCCTCCAGCGCCACCCGCGCCGTCACCCCTTGCTGGCGCAGGTAAGCGTCGATGTGCCGGCGCGTGGCGAAGTCGTCGCGCAACAACGCCAACGGCAACTCCGCCAGCGCTGCGGCGGCCAGCGGCGCGTTCGCCGCCGGGTGTTCCGCCCCCAGCACCAGGCCCAGGCGCTCCAGGTAGAGCGGCTGGCTGTCGATCTCCACCGAACCCGGCTCGCTGAAGGCCACGCCAAGGTCCAGGCGATCGTCGATCAGCGCCGCCTCCAGGGCGTCCTGGGGCAACTCCTCGAGGCTCAACTCGATGCCCGGATAGCGCTGATTGAACGGATCCACCAGGGCGCCCACCAGATAGCAGGTGAAGGTCGGCGTCATGCCCAGGCGCAGGCGGCCGCGACTGAGGTCGCGCACCTCGTGGATCGCCCGCTGCGCCGCTTCCAGCTCGCGCAAGGCACGCCGCGCATGAAGCAGGTACAGCTCGCCGGCATCGGTGGGACGCACGCTCCTGCCGGAGCGGTCGAGCAATTGCACGCGCAGTTGCTCTTCCAGTTGCCGCACCTGCTGCGACAGGGTCGGTTGCGAAACGTGCAGCGCCTCGGCGGCACGGGTGAAGTTGCGATGCTCGGCGACAGCGAGCAGGTAGCGCAGGTGGCGAAGCAGCATGGAAACATCCAACTATAGGCCAGACCAATGATTGGAATAATAAACCGGTCTTGGACCCTATGGCTCAATCCGCGCATCCTGGCCCCACCATTCGACGGCCAGGAGCCCAGCGCCATGCGTGACATCATCGACGGCTTTCTCCGCTTCCAGCGCGACGCCTACCCGGCGCGCTCGCAACTGTTCAAGTCCCTGGCCACCCGGCAAGCCCCCAAGGCGCTGTTCATCGCCTGCTCGGACAGCCGGGTGGTCCCCGAGCTGCTGACCCAGCGCGAGCCCGGCGAACTCTTCGTGATCCGTAATGCCGGCAACATCGTCCCCGGCTACGGGCCGCAGCCCGGCGGGGTCAGCGCCTCGGTGGAATACGCGGTGGCGGTGCTCGGGGTCGGCGACATCGTGGTCTGCGGCCACTCGGACTGCGGCGCGATGGGCGCCATCGCGTCCTGCGCCTGTCTCGACCAGTTGCCGGCGGTGGCCGGCTGGTTGCACCACGCCGAGGCCGCACGGGCGATGAACAGCGCCCACGAACACGCCTCCGAGGCGGCGCGGCTGGACGCCCTGGTGCGGCACAACGTGATCGCCCAACTGGCCAACCTGCGCACCCACCCCTGCGTCGCCCGCGCCCTGGAACAGGGTCGGCTGAACCTGCACGGCTGGGTCTACGACATCGAAAGCGGCCGCATCGACGCCCTCGACGGCGCCAGCCGGCGCTTCGTCTCCCTCGCCGAGCATCCCGAAGTGCGCGCGGTAGGCGGCGACCCCGGGCAGGCGGTCGCCTGAATCCCTTCCCTCACAACCACCCACAAGGAGAGTCATCCCATGCAACACAGCCAAGTGTCCCCCAACGCGCGCCAGCAACTGGCCGAGACCGTGGTCCTGAACAAGGCCCGCCTGGGCCTGTCCTGGCAGGATCTGGCCGACGGCACCGGTCTCGCCCTGACCTTCGTCACCGCCGCCCTGCTCGGCCAGCATGCCCTGCCAGAGGCGGCGGCGCGCAAGGTCGCCGCCCAACTCGGCCTGGACGACGACGCGGTGCTCCTGCTGCAAAGCATCCCGCTGCGCGGCAGCATTCCCGGCGGCATTCCCAGCGACCCGACCATCTATCGCTTCTACGAGATGCTGCAAGTCTACGGCAGCACCCTGAAGGCGCTGGTCCACGAACAGTTCGGCGACGGCATCATCAGCGCGATCAACTTCAAGCTGGACATCAAGAAGGTCGAGGACCCGGAAGGCGGCTCGCGGGCGGTGATCACCCTCGACGGCAAGTACCTGCCGACCAAGCCGTTCTGAAGCGTCGCGCCGCCCGGCTCGCCACCGGGCGCGCGCCTCAGCGGCTGGCGATGCTGACCCAGTAGGGCCCGTGGTAGTCGATCCGGATCGGCAGGCTCTGCTCCAGCAATGCCAGCGCCACGCCGCTGTCGTCCAGCGGGTAGATGCCACTGACGCGCAGCGCCGCCGCGTCGTCGGCGACGCTGACGATGCCGCGGCGATAGGCGCGCAACGCCTCCAGCACCTCCCCCAGCGGACGGTCGCGGACCTCCAGCCGGCCATCCAGCCAGGCGCTCTCGCCGCCTTCGGCAGGACCTCGGGCGAGAATCGCCGAGGCGTCGAAACGCGCGCTCTGGCCGCGCTCCAGCAAGCATTGCCGTCCGTCGGCCGTGGTGATCCGCACCCGCGACTCGAGCACCACCACCCGCGAGCTGGCACCGTCATCGCTGACCTGGAAGCGGGTTCCCTGCGCCTCGACCTGGCCGCGCCCGGTGTCGACGACGAACGGCCGCGCCGGATCCCGTGCCACGTCAACCAGCAGGCGGCCCTCGCGTAAGCGCAGGCGACGCCGGTAGCCATCGAATTCGGGGCGTGCCCGGCTGCGCGCGTCCAGCACCAGTTGGCTGCCATCCTCCAGGCGGAAGCTCTGGCGTTGTCCGGTGCCGGTATACAGGTCGCCGGGCCAGGGGAAGCCGACGATGCCGATCCGCCCCAGCGCCAGCGTCGCCACGCCGAACGCCGCCAGGGCGAGGCTGCGCTGGAGAAACCGGCGACGGGCGGACGGCGCCTCGAGGGCTCCGATCAATTGCTCGGCGCGCAAGCCGTGCAAGGGCTCGTCGCGAAACGACTGCAAGCCCAGGCTGAGCCGGTCGAACACCGCACCGTGCTCGGCGTCGGCCTGGCGCCACTGCTGGAACGCCAGGCGCTCCTCGGCGCCGGCATGGCCGGATTGCAGCAGCGCCATCCACTGCGCCGCTTCGTCGAGGATGCGTTCGCGCCTTCCCTGGCTCATTCGGCAAGCACCTGGTAGCACTGCTTGAAGCCCTCGACCATGTACTGGTGGATGCGGCTGACGGAAACCTCCAGCAAGCCGGCGATTTCCACGTAGGTCAGTCCGCCGATCTGGCTATGGATGAAGGCGGCGCGGGCCTTCGGCGACAGCCCGGCGAGCATGCGCTCCAGGCGCAGCAGGGTTTCCACCACCTGGGCCTGCTCCTCGGCGGACGGCGCGAGGGCCTCCGGAAGCCCGGCCAGGCTTTCCAGGTAGGCGCGTTCCAGGTCCTGGCGCCGCCAGCCGTCGTACATCAACCGGCGGGCGATGGTGGTGAGCAGCGCGCGCGGCTCGCGGATGCTTGCCGGGTCCGGCAGGGCGAGGACCTTGAGGAAGGTTTCCGAGGCGATGTCCTCGGCGCTGTGGGGGCAGCCGAGGTAGCGCCGCAGGCGCCCGCTCAGCCAGGAATAATCGTTCTGGAACATCAGGCCGACGAGGCGATTGCGTGTCTGATCCATGCCCATTCCGCACTCTCGTGCTACGGGCCTGCGCCACCGGGCGTCGGGGTGGCAGGCGAAACCTTGATCGGCGGGAGGCGGCGCCGACGTCGGATTGCACGTGTCCCTCCCGCAAACAGCGATGGCAGGCCGCCGGGGCCTGCGCGGAAGGCAATATGCCGCAGAAGCCAGAACGCAAAAAAGAATATTAATTAAGGTGTACTTAACTTTTTGGCATTAGAAGATCGTCGTCCGCCGACGACTGTCGCCATTCCTTACGAAATGGCAACGCCGCGAGCCGCGGAAAGCGGCATACTCGTCAGCTTGTTTCGCCGCGTCGACAGCGCCCGCACCAATGTCCGCCTCGCTCCCCAACGACACCCCGCCCAACGACACCCTGCCCCTGGTTCTGGCCGGCCCCCTGCTGCGCCGCGCAGAGCCCGAGCGCCTGGTGTTCTGGCTGGCCACGTCATGCCCGACGACCATCGAGCTGGTCCTCGCCAGCGAAGGCGAGGCGGAGCGTCGGATCCGCCTCGCGGAAGGAACCCACTCGGCCATCCGCATCGGCACCCATGCCTGGCTGCACCTGCTGGATGTCGCGCTCGACCCGCCGTTGCCCTGCGCCCGCCTGGTCGACTACGACCTGCGTCTGGCCGCCGACGGCCGGGAGCCCGCGGGAATCGCCGAATGGGCGCCGCATCTGCTCTACCCCGGTCGCCAGCGCGCCAGCCTGGTGCTCAAGCCACGTCTCGACCAGTTGCTCCACGGCTCCTGCCGCAAGCCGCATCACCCGGCGGCCGATGGCCTGCTGCAGGTCGACCGGCTGCTGGAGGAAAACCTGCTGCAGGCCGAAAGCCGCCCGGCGTTGCTGATGATGAGCGGCGACCAGGTCTACGCCGACGACGTCGCCGGGCCGATGCTGGTGGCCATCCATGGGCTGATCCGCCGCCTCGGCCTGTACGGCGAACACCTGGAAGGCGCGCTGGTGGACGACAGCGAGGCGCTCTACGCACACCCGGCCACCTACTACCGGCGCGAGGACCTGCTGCCCGCCTTCAAGTCCAACGAAGCCCTGCGCGAGCGCTTCTTCGGCGGGGTGAAGAAGCCGATCTTCACCTCGGCCAACGCCCACAACCATCTGGTCGGCCTGGCCGAGGTGCTGGCGATGTACCTGCTGGTCTGGTCGCCGGCGCCCTGGCGCCTGGTCAGGCTGGAACCGCCGCCGGGGCTGGATGCGCGGCACGCGCAGCGCTTCACCGACGAGCGCCGGCACATCGAAGCCTTCCGCGATGGCCTGCCCGGCGTGGCGCGGGCACTGGCGCATATCTCGTCGCTGATGATCTTCGACGACCACGACATCACCGACGACTGGAACCTTTCCGCGCGCTGGGAGCTGACCGCCTACGGCCATCCGTTCTCCCGGCGGATCATCGGCAACGCCCTGCTCGCCTACCTGCTCTGCCAGGGCTGGGGCAACGACCCGCAGCATTGCGGCGAATGGCTGGCGCCGGTCGCGGCCCTGATGGAGGGCGCAGCGGCAGACGGCCGGCTGCCCTGCGCCGAGCAGGACCGCCTGCTCGATGCCCTGCTCGATTTCCAGCACTGGCACTACCGGTTGCCTGGCAGCCCGACCCTGATCGTCCTCGACACGCGCACCCGCCGCTGGCGCAGCGAGCGCAACCTGGGCCGGCCCTCCGGGCTGATGGACTGGGAGGCGCTGAGTGAACTCCAGCAGGACCTGCTCGGCGAAAAGGCGGCGATCATCGTGTCGCCGGCGCCGATGTTCGGGGTCAAGCTGATCGAGGGCGTGCAGAAGCTCTTCAGCTGGATCGGCCAGCCGCTGCTGGTCGATGCGGAAAACTGGATGGCCCATCGCGGCGCGGCCTCGGTGATGATGAACATCTTCCGCCACTCGCGCACGCCGGGTAACTACCTGATCCTTTCCGGCGACGTGCATTACTCCTTCGTCTACGACATCCGGATTCGCCACCGCGAGCACGGGCCCCGGCTCTGGCAGATCACCAGCAGCGGGATCAAGAACGAATTCCCGCGACGCCTGCTGGACTGGTTCGACCGCCTCAACCGCTGGCTCTATGCGCCCTGGTCGCCGCTGAACTGGCTGACCCAGCGGCGCAGCCTGGAAATCCGCCCGCGCGTTCCGCAGCACAGCCAGGCCGGCGAGCGCCTGTGGAACAGCGCCGGGATCGGCCAGGTATTCATTGGCGAGGACGGCCGTCCGCGCGCGGTGTTGCAGGTCAATGCCGATGGCTCGCCGGCGACCGCCTTCGAGCGACATCGCGACGTCGAAGACGAACGAGCGGACCAGTCGCCGGTCGCGCCGGGTCGCTGAGACGCCAGAACAAGGGGGACGGGCGGACGCCGCGCCGCGTCATCCGCCCGCCCGGTTTCAGAACGGCCGCTCCTGCACGTCCAGGGTCGCCGCCAGCGCTTGCCAGAGCACCTCGGCGAAGACCCGCTGGGCGTCGCCGGACAGGTACGCCTGCATGGCAGCTTCATCGCTCCACTCGCTGTGCAACAGCCACAGGTCGGCGTCCCCGTCCGCCTGGCGCAGTTCGTAGCGCAGGCAACCGGGCGCGGCCTGGCCCGCCTGCGCCAGCTCTTGCAGGCGCAGGCCGAGGCGGTGCGACTGGCCGCTGCGGGCGCGAATGCTGACCAGGTGACTGGCCCGATTGAACGCTGGCATGCTCTCTGCCTCCTCGACATGGATTCGCCGCTGCGCAAGCGGCACCAGGAGTGGAAGGGCCGGCGGCGCCGAGACGCCGGCCGGCCGCTGTGGGGTGTAAGGGTGACGCATGTGCCCTGCCTCCGATTACCAGTTGCCGGGATGGGTCCGCGCCAGCGCGCCGCCCGCGGCGGGGCCGGCAGGCGAACGGGAAGGCGTGTCGGGGACCAGCGCGCCGTCGCGCGACCGCGAACGGGAAGCGCCCGGCGCGCGCTCCGGCGGCACGCCGCCCGATGACAGTCTGGCCTGTTGATTTGACATAGGTGTGTCCCCCTGCAGGTATTTCCCATCGGCATGACGGAGATTCCGCCATGCCAGTCAGATTAGGGGGATGGCGCGGGGAATCGGTAGACGGATACTGTCGGGTTCTTGCCTGAAACTGCCGCGTTCCGGTTTTTTCTCATCCGCTTGCGCCCGGTGAAACGAGCTGGCTTGCCTGTTCCTGGCGAATGCTTGCCTGATCCTGCCATCGCGCAGCGCGATGGATGCCTGTCGCCGCGACGCGCGCTAGTCTTGGGAAGGTTTCCCCCGCGAGTCCCCGCATGAGCGAAAACGCCCCGCTTCTTTCCGTCGATCTCCCCGCCGAATTGCGCCAGCGCCAGAGCGAACTGGCGCAGTCGCTGCTCAGGCATTGCCCCCGCGACGGTATCTACGGCACCGCCGTCGAACCCCTCGCCCTGATCCGCGCCGACGGCCCCACCCTGCCGGCGCGCGGCATGCACAAACCTGCCCTGTGCATCATCGCCCAGGGCCGCAAGGAGGTGCAGTTGGCCGAGGAACGCTATATCTACGATCCGTTGCACTACCTGGTGGTCTCGGTCACCCTGCCGCTGGCCGGCCAGGTGATCGACGCCTCGCCGGACGCGCCCTACCTCTGCGTCCGGCTGGATATCGACCCGGCGGAAATCACCCAGCTGATCTCCGACGCCGGGCCCATGGAAGTGGCCAGCCGGCGCGGCGACCGCGGCCTCTACGTCGACCGTATCGACGCCAGCCTGCTGGATGCGGTGCTGCGCCTGATCCATCTGCTGGACAGCCCGCGCGACATCCCGATGCTGGCGCCGCTGATCCTCCGCGAGATTTTCTACCGGCTGCTGCGCAGCGGCCAGGGCCAGCGCCTGCACGAGATCGCCATCGCCGACAGCCAGGCCCACCGCATCACCCGCGCCATCGACTGGATCAACCAGAACTACGGCAAGCCGCTGCGCATCGAGCAACTGGCCCAGGTGGTCAACCTCAGCCCCTCGACCCTGCACCACCGCTTCAAGGCCGTGACCGCGATGAGCCCGTTGCAGTACCAGAAGCAGCTGCGCTTGCAGGAAGCACGCCGGCTGATCTTCAGCGAGGGCCTGGAAGTGGCCGCCGCCGGCTACCGGGTCGGCTACGAAAGCCCGTCGCAGTTCAGCCGCGAGTACAGCCGGCTGTTCGGCGCCCCGCCGCTGCGCGACCTGGCGCGGGCGCGCAACACCGCCTAGGGGAACGCGGCAGCGGCCGCGACGGTCAATCGGGAAGCGGCGGGATACCTTCGTCGCCCCGACCGACCTTGCGCAACCGTACCCGCCATGACCCGAGCCCTGCCCCTGCTCCTGCTTGCCCTGTCCCTTCCCGCCGCGGCGACGGACAGCGAGTCGTTCGCCCGCCGCTACCTGGCCTATGCCCATGCCGTCGGCCAGCACAGCGAACGACTCTGGCCCGGCTGGCGGATGGCAGACAAGGCCTTCCTCTACAGCGATGGCCGCAGTACCTGGGTCGCCGATGCCGAAGGCCGCGCGCAGCGTACCACGGTGGCGGGCGACAGCGACCCGGATCTCGACCTGAGCTATGCCTTTCCGCGTTACCGGGGCCGTCCGGCGGTGCTGCTGCAGATCAGCGCCGCGCACCTGCGGAGCAATACCGGCAATAGCGAGACGCTGGCCGCCATCGGCCCGCACGAAGCCTTCCATCGCTACGCCCAGGAAGACTGGCCGGGCCTGCGCAAGCCCGGTGGCTATCGCGGCGACCTGGCCACGCTCGACCCGCGCCCGCGGGAATACCGCTATGCCCTGTTCCAGTCGCTGCTCCAGGCCCTGCGCACGCCCGGGCAGCGCGACAGCTACCTGAGCGACGCCCAGGGCTGGCTGCGCCGCTGGCGCGAAGCGGCTCCCGAGGAAAGCCGGCTGGCGGCGCAGGTCGATCTCAGCGAAGGCACCGCGCGCTACATCGAGATGGCCGCCGCCGCGCGCTACCGCACCGATTTCGCCGAGGATCCGCAACGCTATCGGCAGGCGCTGCGGGAGTACGCGCTGGCCTTCTACGATGCCAACGAGATCGGCGTCGGCGTCGACAGCGAAGCCTACGAGATCGGCGCGCTGGCCGGAGTGCTGCTGGACCTGCGCGACGACGACGCGGACTGGAAGGAAGCCGCGATAGCCGGCACCTGGCCGCTGGACTACCTGCTGCGCGACCAGCCTCCGGCCTGGAGCGAACTTCCCGACGACGCGCGGGCGCGCGGCGAGCGCTACCGGCGCGAGATGGGCGCCACCCGCCAGCGCCTGGTCGAGTTGCAGGAGGCCTTCGCCGACCCACGGCGACCGCTGCTGGTGATCCCGCAACCGCGCCGCACCATCGGCTTCGCCACGGCGGCCAGCAAGGTGCGCGGGGGCTTCTACGTCCTTGCCTACGGGCCGTTTCGCCAGGCCTACCTCGGCGCGCGCTGGAATGTCGGCGAGCTGACCCTGGACGGCGTCGACTACCTGGAGGGCGACGCCGAGGCGTACTGCCCGGGCTACGGCCGTTCGGCGCTGATTCCGTTGCGCGGAGGCGCTTGGCGCGAGGGCACGCTGGCGCCGGAAGAACCCGGCCTGCGCGGCCGCCTGGCGACTGCTCGCAGCCTCGTCGACGGGCGGACCCTTTATTGCGCAGCGGAGAATGCTCCTTGAGGACCGACAACGGCGCTACAATGCCCGCTCGCCGCCGCAACCCCGCCGAGGGCTCGCCATGAAGTTCCTGCTGATCGGGCTGATCCGCTTCTACCAGTACGCAATCAGCCCGCTGATCGGTCCCCGCTGCCGCTTCTACCCCAGTTGCTCGCACTACACCCTGGAAGCCATCCGCGTACATGGCGCGCTGCGAGGCGGCTACCTCGGCGCGCGCCGGCTGCTGCGCTGCCACCCCTGGCACCCGGGCGGCTACGACCCGGTTCCGGAGCGCCAGGAACAGGCGTGCGCCTGCCACAGAACGGCGAAGCCCGGCGAATGAAGCCGGCGAAAAGATCGCAACGGCGACATCCCGCACATAACCGGACCCGCCGGTCGACATGCGGAATTGATAAAACCTATCATTCAGGGTCCATCTCCCCGGCTATCGCCCGGCGCCCCCTTGCGCCCGGCTACGCCGGGGAGTTCCGCTCAAACGTTTCATCCTGAGGCTCCGATGCCCCGTCATCCCTTCTCCCCTTCCTTCCTCGCCGCCAGCGTCTTCTGCGCCGCCACCCCAGCCCTCGCCGCGCTGCAACCGATCGCCGAAGCGCCGCTGGCCGGCGAAACCGAGTTCCGCTGCCAGTTCAACGCCGACAACAGCACCGATTGCGTGAGCACCTACAGCTTCACCATCCTCAAGCCGAGCGGCCGCGAGATGCTCTCGCGCATCGATCGCAGCTACGCGGAGACCGACAGCCTGATCGTGGAGAAGGCCGAGCTGACCCAGCCCGGCGGCAAGCCGGTGCCGCTGGACCAGTCGCAGATCGATACGCGCACCGCGCCGAACCCGGACCAGGGCTTCCTGCGCGAACGCCAGACCTCCCTGGCGTTCCCCAACCTGCGCGTCGGCACCCGCATCAGCTACACCCTGCGCGAGCACTTCACCGCCAAGCCGCTGAGCACCCAGTTCCACTACATTCTCAGCCGCCCGCCGATGCCGGTGCGCGACGACCGCTTCGTCGCCGAGTTCAAGGCCGAGCGGCCGATCTTCGTGCGCAGCGAGCTGATGGACGCCTATCGCATCGAACAGAGCGCCGACAAGAAGACCCTCAAGGTCAGCCTGAAAAAGCCGCAATACACCAACTACATCAACGAAGCCGGCAACGCCTACCTGCGCCATACCCCGCGCCTGGAGCTGGGCAGTTCGCTGGACCTGCAGGACAACTTCGGCCCGTTCGCCGCGCGCTACAACGAGATCCTCGCCGCGGAGCTGCCCAAGGGCGCCGCGGCGGCCGTCGCCGCGGTGAAGGGCAAGCCGGCCCGCGAGCAGGTCGCCGGCCTGATGCAGTACATCAACGACACCTACCGCTACCTGGGCGACTGGCGCGCCAGCGAGCGCGGCTACGTGCCCTTCTCCCTGGCGGAGATCGAGCGCAATGGCTACGGCGACTGCAAGGACCTGGCGATCCTCCTCGCCGCCATGCTCAAGGCCGCCGGGATCAAGGCCGAACCGACCCTGGTCAGCCGCGGCGACGTGGTCTGGGACCTGCTGGTGCCCGGCATGTACGCGCCGAACCATGCCATCGTCCGCGCCGAGGTGGACGGCAAGACCTGGTGGCTGGACCCGACCAACCCGGTGTTCGCTCCCGGCCGCACCATGCCCGACATCCAGCAGCGCTGGGCGCTGGTGCTGGGCGCCGACGGCAAGGTGCGGCGCGACGAGATTCCCCTGGAAGCGCCCGGCGACACCCTGCGCGTGACCCGCAGCGAGCATTACACCCATGACGGCGAGGCCCGGGTCGAGTCGCGCGTGGAGCTTTCCAATGCGCCGCTGATGCAGCTCAGCGTCGCCGATCGCCAACGCGGCCGCACCAGCACCGACCAGGACCTGTGCCGCAACTTCGCCAAGGAAGGCAGCGACTGCGTGCTGGAGCGCGACGACAGCCAGTTCGTGCTGCCGCCCAGCTATACGATCAGTGCCAGGCTTACCGACCGCCGCGCCCTCGACCGGCTCGGCGGAGAGTATTTCTACAACCGCCAGGACCTGGCCAGCCAGTGGGACGCGTTCGCCAAGTACCGCAGCGAAGGCCAGTTGGCCGAGCTGTATCTGGGCGAACCGCAGATCACCTCCTACGACATCAGCCTGTCCGGCGGCAAGACCGACGAGCCGGCGCACAGTTGCGAGATCCGCAGCCCCTGGTTCGACATCGACCTGCAGGCCGAACCGGCCAAGGACGGCGGCTACCACTATCGCTACCGGGAAGTGCAGAAGACCAGTTGGCTCAACCACGACGAGATCAACAGCGCCGAGTTCGGCAAGCTGATCGAGCAGAGCCGCGGTTGCGTCGAGCAACTGCGCCTGGTGGTCAAGCTGGACAAGCGTCCCTGAGCGACGCGCGCCCGCTCCGGCGGGCGCGTCCAGCCGCACAGCGGGCGATTCTTCTACTCGCCCGCGCAGCCCTCCAGGCCGAGCGCCTGCTCATAGAAACGCGCCATGCGCTCCGGGTCGGCGACGTACGCCAGCATTCCGCTGGCGAGCCTGTCGCCTACACCTGCCAATCGAGCCGCAGCCCGGATTCGAACGTACGCCTCTCCCCGCTCAGCGGGTCGTCGAAGCGCAGCCCCCTGGCCAGCAGCTTGAGCGGCCGCCGGTAATCGTCGGGGCTGTCCTCGGCGTCCAGCAGCTCGGGATAGAACCCGTCGTTCTGGATACCCGCGCCGAGTGCCGCGAGGTGCACGCGCAGCTGGTGCTTCTTGCCGGTCACCGGATACAGCCGGTAGCGCCACCAGCGGCCGTTGCGCTCGGCGACCTCGATGCGCGTCTCGCTGTTCGGCTCGCCCTCGCCTTCGCGCATGCGGAAGAACGGCTCGCCGGGCACCAGGCGGGTCCTGCGCAGCAACGGGAAGTCCAGTCGCGGCAAGGCCGGAGCGATCGCTTCGTAGTACTTGTCGATGCGCCGCTCGCGGAACAGCGCCTGGTAGCGCCCGCGGCTGCCGGGATTGGTCGAGAACAGCACCAGCCCGGCGGTATGCCGGTCGATCCGATGCAGCGGCACCAGGTCGCGATTGCCGGTGCTGCGGGCCAGCCGCGCCAGGAGCGTCTGCTCGACATAGCCGCCGGCCGGCATCACCGGCAGGAAGTGCGGCTTGTCCGCCACCAGCAGATGCTCGTCGCGGTACAGGATGCGCGCCTCGAAAGGGATCGGCGCCTCCGCCGGCAACTCGCGGAAGTAGTGCACACGCAGGCCTTCGCGATACGCCGCCTGCGGGCCCAGCGCACGCCCCTCGGCGTCCAGCACCCGGCCCCGCTGCATGCGCGCCAGCCAGGTGTCGCGGTCGATGGCCGGGAAACGCGCGCAGAGACAATCGAGCACGGTGCTCCAGGGGCCGGCCGGCAGATGCAGGGTGCTGGCGCGGAGACTGGCGTCGGGCAAGGAAGGAGACGACATGCGGCAACTCGGGAAGGACGGGCGAACATTAGGCCGCAGCGCGGCGCACAGGTCAAAGCGCGCCGGAGCGAAACGAAGAAACCGCCCGAGGGCGGTTTCTTCCGTGATCCAGGGATCGAATCAGGCGGCGCTCGCCTTGCGCTCCTCCGCCAGACAGGCGGCGGCGGTGAACAGCACGTCGGTCGAGGAGTTCAGCGCGGTCTCCGCGGAGTCCTGGAGGATCGCGATGATGAAGCCTACCGCTACCACCTGCATCGCCACCTCGCTGGGAATCCCGAACAGGCTGCAGGCCAGCGGGATCAACAGCAGCGAGCCGCCGGCCACGCCGGATGCGCCGCAGGCGCAGACCGACGCCACCACGCTGAGCAGGATCGCGGTCGGTACGTCCACGGCGATGCCCAGGGTATGCACCGCTGCCAGGGTCAGCACGGTGATGGTGATCGCTGCGCCGGCCATGTTGATGGTCGCGCCCAGCGGGATCGATACCGAATAGGTGTCTTCGTGCAGGCCCAGGCGCTCGCAGAGCTGCAGGTTGACCGGGATATTGGCTGCCGAGCTGCGGGTGAAGAACGCGGTCATGCCGCTTTCGCGCAGGCAGGTCAGCACCAGCGGATAGGGATTGCGGCGGATCTTCAGGAACACGATCAGCGGGTTGACCACGAAGGCCACGAACAGCATGCAGCCGAGCAGCACCACCAGCAGGTGGGCATAGCCTTTCAGGGCCTCGACGCCGGACTCGGCGAAGGTCGAGGCGACCAGGCCGAAGATGCCCAGCGGGGCGAAGCGAATCACCACCTTGACGATCAGCGAGACGCCGTTGGACAGCTCGGAGAGCAGGTTGCGGGTGGTATCGCTGGCGTGGCGGAAGGCGATGCCGAGGCCGATGGCCCAGGCCAGGATGCCGATGAAGTTGGCCGAGATCAGGGCGTTGACCGGGTTGTCCACCACGCTCAGCAGCAGGGACTGGAGCACCTCGGCGATGCCGCCCGGAGGCGACATCTCGCCCGGGTGGCTGGCCAGCACCAGGCTCGAGGGGAAGGCGAAGCTGGCGATCACCGCCACCACCGCGGCGCTGAAGGTGCCGACCAGGTACAGCAGCAGGATCGGCCGGATATGGGTCTGCTGGCCTTGCCTGTGGTTGGCGATGGATGCCATCACCAGGACGAACACCAGTACCGGCGCGACGGCCTTCAGCGCGGAAACGAAGACCTTGCCGATGAAGCCGACCTTGAGCGCGGCGGCCGGGAAGAAGCTGGCGAGCAGCAGGCCGGCGATCAGGCCGACGATGATCTGGCCCACCAGGCTGGTACGCGTCAGCAGATGAAGCAGGGGACGTTCAGGGTATGTCATGCAGATTTCTACTCTTATAGGTGTGTCGAAGGCCGGCCCAGGCAGCTTCCATGCCGAACGACCCTGTGCCGTTCCGCCCCCGCGAAGGGATGGTTCGAGCGAGCCGGGTAGTCTAGGGAAGGACGCGCAGCACCACAGGAAACACCGACCAGCGGATACCGGGCTCCCCCGCCACGGCCATCGAACCGGATCGGGACGGCGTGGATTCTAGCCGTGTCTGCGCTTTTTGGGGGCGTCCAATTCTGTCTGGATTCGGACATGTCGTCGCAGGTGCATTGCCAGCCGGGAGGCCGGAAACCCCTGTGAAAAGGAGGGAAAACGCGGAATTCGCTGTCTGCAGATAGCCAAAGCCCGCCGTGAGGCGGGCTTCAGATGGGGGGCTAGTCCGTTAGCCATGGGTCCATGATTGACCCGTCACCGTGAAAATTTCGTGAAGATTACCAAACTTTTTCCTTCACTTTTTCGCTGAATCCATTCACCGCTCACCTCACTGGGTCGGGCTCAGTTCGCTCTCCTGGAAGCGCGGCGGCGGACGGCTGAAGCTGCGGGTCAGGTAGAACAGGTAGCCGAAGCCCAGCCCGGCCCAGATCAGCCCCATCACCAGCGAGGTGCTTTCCAGGTTGAGCCAGAGCACCGCGACGATGGCCGCGCCGAGCAATGGCAGGACCAAGTAGTGGAAATGCTCCTTGAGGCTGCGGTTGCGCCCGCCGCGCACATAGAAATGCACGATCACCGAGAGATTGACGAAGGTGAAGGCCACCAGGGCGCCGAAATTGATCAGCGCGGTCGCCGTCACCAGATCGAAGGAGATCGCCGAGAGCGCCACCATGCCCACGATCAGCACGTTGATCGACGGCGTACGCCATTTCGGATGGACGAAGCCGAAGATCCGCTCCGGCAGCACGTTGTCCCGCCCCATCACGTACAGCAGGCGCGACACGCTGGCCTGGGAGGCCAGGCCAGACGCCAGGGTATTGATGAAGGTGGCGCAGAGGAAGATCGACTGGAACAGCTTACCGCCGACGTACAGGGCGATTTCCGGCAACGCCGCGTCAGGCTCCTTGAAGCGGACGTTGGTCGGGAAATAGGACTGCAGGAAATACGACACGGTGATGAAGATCACCCCGCCGTACAGCGCGGTGAGGAAGATCGCCCGCGGGATCACCTTGGCGGCGTCGCGGGTTTCCTCGGACAGCGTGGTCACCGCGTCGAAACCGAGGAAGGAAAAGCAGAGGATCGTCGCCCCCGCCACCATCGCCGAGAGATGCGCGTGCTCGGAGAAGAACGGCTGGGTGCTGAGCACCGTGGCGGTCCCCTCCCCGTTGTTCAGGCCATGGATCACCAGGCCGATGAAGACCACGATGATCGCCAGCTGGACCAGCACGAAGACGGTGTTGAAATTGGCGACCAGGTTCACGCTCTTGATGTTGATGAGGGTCATGATCAGCACGAACATCACCACCCAGACCCATGGCGCGACCTCGGGGAACAGTGCGGTCAGGTAGATCTTCGCCAGCAGCGCGTTGATCATCGGCAGGAACAGGTAGTCCAGCAGCGACGACCAGCCGACCATGAAGCCGACATGGGGATTGATCGCCCGTTGCGCGTAGGTATAGGCCGAGCCTGCGGTGGGGAACTGGCGGACCAGCTTGCCGTAGCTGATTGCGGTGAACAGCACGCCGGCGAGGGCCAGCAGGTAGGCGGTGGGCACGTGTCCCTGGGAAATCCCGGAAACGATGCCGAAGGTGTCGAAGACGGTCATCGGGGTCAGATAGGCCAACCCGATCATGACGATCTGCCACAGCTTGAGGGACTTGCGAAGCTGGGTTCGTTCTGCGGTAGGGGGAGGATTCGACATGGGTATGCTTGCCTCGATTTCTTCTTTTTCTAATGCACAGCAAAGAAAGGCGGACGGGCGGAAACCGGAGGCTTGCCGCCGTCTACCTTCAGCAAGGGTGGGAACCTCGACGGAAGAACGGGCGGGCGGCGCCGGACCGGAGCCGCCCGCCCATGCTCACACGGTGTGCAGGTACCAGTTGTACTCGAGGTCGGAGATCGAGTGCTCGAATTCCTCCAGCTCGCTTTCCTTGCAGGCGACGAAGATGTCGATGTACTTCGGATCGATGTACTTCGCCAGGATCTCGCTGTCGTCCAGTTCGCGCAGGGCGTCGCGCAGGTTGTTCGGCAGGCTCGGCTCCAGCTGCTCGTAGGAGTTGCCTTCGATCGGGGCACCCGGCTCGACCTTGTTGGTCAGCCCGTGGTGCACCCCGGCCAGCACCGAGGCCAGCAGCAGGTAGGGGTTGGCGTCGGCGCCGGCCACGC
>NZ_KV812662.1:0-335 GCF_001813485.1 Pseudomonas sp. HMSC067G02 | reverse complement strand
TGGACCAAGGCTACAGCCATATCGACGCCTGCCGTTCGCTGGGGGTGGTGGATTCGGCCTTGCGCCGTTGGGTGAAGCAGCTCGAGGCGGAGCGCCAGGGTGTGACCCCGAAGAGCAAGGCGTTGACGCCTGAGCAGCAAAAGATCCAGGAGCTGGAAGCCCGGATCAACCGGTTGGAGCGGGAGAAAGCGATATTAAAAAAGGCTACCGCTCTCTTGATGTCGGACGAACTCGATCGTACGCGCTGATAGACCAGTTGAGTGAGCAGGAGTCGGTGGAAGTGGTCTGTTCAGCTTTCGATGTGGCGCGGTCTTGCTACTACGTCCACCGTCTTC
>NZ_KV812661.1:0-3069 GCF_001813485.1 Pseudomonas sp. HMSC067G02 | reverse complement strand
GCTGAGTCCGAACGGCAAGCTGGATCGCAAGGCGTTGCCGCGACCGCAAGCTGCTGCGGGGCAGACGCATGTTGCGCCGCAGAATGAAATGGAGCGACGTATCGCGGCCGTCTGGGCGGACGTGCTGAAGCTGGAGGAGGTGGGCGCCACCGACAACTTCTTTGCCCTGGGTGGCGATTCCATCGTTTCGATCCAGGTGGTGAGTCGATGCCGTGCGGCGGGCATCCAGTTCACTCCGAAGGACCTGTTCCAACAACAGACCGTACAGGGGCTGGCGCGAGTCGCCCGCGTAGGGGCTGCGGTGCAAATGGAGCAGGGGCCTGTGAGCGGCGAGACGGTGTTGTTGCCGTTCCAGCGGTTGTTCTTCGAACAGCCGATTCCCAATCGCCAGCACTGGAACCAGTCATTGCTGTTGAAGCCGCGCGAGGCCCTGAATGCGAAGGCACTCGAAGCGGCCTTGCAGGCCCTGGTCGAACATCACGACGCATTGCGTCTGCGCTTCCATGAAACGGACGGAACCTGGCATGCCGAACATGCCGAAGCAACGCTGGGCGGTGCGCTGCTCTGGCGTGCCGAGGCGGTGGACCGACAAGCGCTGGAGTCGCTCTGCGAGGAGTCGCAGCGCAGCCTGGACCTGGCCGACGGCCCACTGTTGCGGAGCCTGTTGGTGGATATGGCCGACGGCGGCCAGCGTCTGTTGTTGGTGATCCACCATCTGGTGGTGGACGGGGTGTCCTGGCGCATTCTGCTGGAGGATTTGCAAAGGGCTTACCAGCAGAGCCTCCGTGGAGAAGCTCCGCGGCTGCCTGGCAAGACCAGCCCGTTCAAGGCCTGGGCCGGCCGAGCGAGCGAGCATGCCCGTGGTGAGTCGATGAAGGCGCAGTTGCAGTTTTGGCGCGAGCTGCTGGAAGGTGCGCCGGCCGAGCTTCCGTGCGAGCATCCGCAAGGCGCTCTGGAGCAGCGTTTCGCCACCTCCGTGCAGAGTCGCTTCGACCGCAGCTTGACCGAACGCCTGCTGAAGCAGGCGCCGGCAGCCTACCGTACCCAGGTCAACGATCTTCTGCTGACCGCCCTGGCGCGAGTGGTCTGCCGTTGGAGCGGCGCCTCTTCAAGCCTGGTACAGCTGGAAGGGCATGGGCGCGAGGAGCTGTTCGCCGATATCGACCTGAGTCGCACCGTCGGTTGGTTCACCAGTTTGTTCCCGGTGCGCCTGAGCCCGGTCGCGGATCTTGGCGAGTCCCTGAAGGCGATCAAGGAACAGTTGCGTGCGATTCCCGACAAGGGCCTGGGTTATGGCTTGCTGCGCTATCTGGCTGGAGAGGAAAGTGCCCGGGTCCTGGCGGGGTTGCCGCAGGCGCGGATCACTTTCAATTACCTGGGCCAGTTCGACGCTCAGTTCGACGAGATGGCTCTGCTGGACCCGGCTGGCGAAAGCGCGGGGGCAGAGATGGACCCCGGCGCTCCGCTGGACAACTGGCTGAGTCTCAATGGCCGGGTGTTCGACGGTGAACTGAGTATCGACTGGAGCTTCAGCTCGCAGATGTTCGGCGAGGACCAGGTGCGTCGCCTGGCCGATGACTATGTGGCTGAGCTGACGGCGCTGGTCGACTTCTGCTGCGATTCGCCACGGCATGGCGCGACGCCTTCCGATTTCCCGCTGGCGGGGTTGGACCAGGCGCGTCTGGATGCCCTGCCGGTCGCGCTGGAAGAGGTCGAGGACATCTATCCGCTGTCACCCATGCAGCAGGGCATGCTGTTCCATTCGCTGTACGAGCAGGCATCGAGCGACTACATCAATCAGATGCGTGTGGATGTGTCCGGCCTCGATATCCCGCGCTTCCGCGCAGCCTGGCAGTCCGCCCTGGACCGGCACGCGATCCTGCGCAGTGGTTTCGCCTGGCAGGGGGAGCTGCAGCAGCCCTTGCAGATCGTCTATCGACAGCGCCAGTTGCCCTTCGCCGAAGAGGACCTGAGCCTGGCGGCGAATCGGGACGCCGCGCTGCTCGCGCTGGCTGCGGCCGAGCGCGAACGCGGTTTCGAATTGCAGCGTGCGCCACTGTTGCGGCTGCTGTTGGTGAAGACTGCCGAAGGTGAGCATCACCTGATCTACACCCATCATCACATCCTGCTGGACGGATGGAGCAATGCCCAGTTGCTCAGCGAGGTGCTGGAGTCCTATGCCGGACGCTCGCCGGAGCAGCCCCGGGATGGCCGCTATAGCGACTACATCGCCTGGCTGCAGCGGCAGGACGCGGCAGCTACCGAGGCATTCTGGCGCGAGCAGATGGCGGCTCTGGACGAGCCGACGCGGTTGGTCGAGGCACTGGCTCAGCCGGGACTGACATCGGCCAACGGCGTCGGAGAGCACCTGCGTGAGGTGGACGCAACGGCTACCGCGCGGCTCCGGGATTTCGCCCGGCGCCACCAGGTCACTCTCAATACCCTGGTCCAGGCGGGCTGGGCGCTGCTCCTGCAACGCTATACCGGACAACACACCGTGGTCTTCGGCGCCACCGTCTCCGGGCGTCCTGCCGATCTGCCGGGTGTCGAGAACCAGGTCGGGTTGTTCATCAATACCTTGCCGGTGGTGGTAACGCTGGCTCCACAGATGACCCTCGACGAACTGCTGCAGGGGCTGCAACGGCAGAACCTGGCGTTGCGCGAACAGGAGCACACGCCTCTGTTCGAACTGCAGCGCTGGGCGGGGTTCGGCGGCGAGGCGGTTTTCGACAACCTGTTGGTGTTCGAAAACTACCCGGTGGACGAGGTGCTCGAACGGTCCTCCGCTGGAGGCGTGCGTTTCGGTGCCGTAGCGATGCACGAGCAGACCAACTATCCGCTGGCCCTGGCGCTGGGTGGCGGGGATAGCTTGTCACTGCAATTCAGCTACGATCGCGAACTGTTCCCGGCCGCTACGATCGAGCGCCTGGGTCGCCACCTGACGACTCTGCTGGAGGCATTCGCCGAACATCCGCAGCGACGTCTGGTCGATCTGCAGATGCTCGAGAAGGCGGAGCTTAGCGCTATCGGCGCTATCTGGAACCGCAGCGACTCGGGCTATCCGGCAAC
>NZ_KV812660.1:0-3984 GCF_001813485.1 Pseudomonas sp. HMSC067G02 | reverse complement strand
GTTGCCGGATAGCCCGAGTCGCTGCGGTTCCAGAGCTGCCCGATGACTTCGCGCTCCTCGCGGTCGAGCATGTCCAGCTCTCCCAGGCGAGCGTCAGGCATCGCCAGGATCGCATCCAGCAGATTCTGCCAATGCCGTACCAGGCGCTCTGCGGTCGAAGCATCGAATAGATCGGTCGCATAGACCAGCGCCGCCCAGATGTCCGACTCGGACTCACAGGTATCCAGCACCAGGTCGAACTGCGCCGTATGGCTTTCCCACGCCTGCTCTTCGATGCTCAGTCCCGCGACTTCCGGCAAGCCGTGCTCGCCCCGCTCCGCCTGGTAGTTGAATAGCACCTGGAACAGCGGGCTGTGGCTGAGACTGCGCTCCGGTTGCAAGGCTTCCACCAGTTGCTCGAACGGCAAGTCCTGGTGCGCCTGCGCCTCCAGCGAGCGCTGGCGAACCTGGTGCAGCAATCGCTCGAACCCCATCTGCCCATCGATGTCGGCCTTGAGCACCTGGGTGTTGACGAAGAACCCGATCAGTCGCTCGGTTTCGACCCGGTTGCGATTGGCGACCGGCACGCCGACACGGATATCCGACTGACCGCTGTAGCGATACAGCAGCGCCTGGAACGATGCCAGCAGCAACATGAAGGTACTCGCACCCTGCCGCTGGGCAAGCGCCTTCAGCCGCCTGGCCCGCTCGGCGCCGAGTTCGAACTCCAGCCGCGCGCCGCGAAAGCTCTGCTCCGCAGGACGGGGACGATCGAACGGCAGCTCCAGCACCGGCTGTTCGCCACCCAGCAGGCCGATCCAGTACGCCAACTGGCGCTCCCTCTCTCCGGCCTCCATCCATTCGCGCTGCCAGACGGCATAGTCCGGATACTGTATCGGCAGCGCCGGCAGGGCCGCTTCGCGCCCCTGGCTGTAGGCGGCATAGAGCTGGACCAGCTCTTCGACCATCAACTGCATCGACCAACCGTCGGAGACGATATGGTGCTGGACCATGACCAGCACATGGTCATTCGGAGCCACTTCGAACAGACTGATCCGCAGCAACGCATCCGTCCGTAGGTCGAAGGGCCTGGCCATCTCCGCTTCGACTGCCGCCCTGAGCGACGCGTCATCGACATTCGCCAGGTTATGCCGGGAAACCTGCAACTGCCCATCGGCGTCCACCACCTGAACGGTACGCAGGCCTTCCTGGCGGAAGCGGGTACGCAACGACTCGTGACGCTGTGCGAGGCGCTCGAAACTGCGCTGTAGCGCGACGACATCGAGGCCGCCGCGCAAGCGCAGGGCGGCGGGAATGTGATAGGCCGCGCTCTCCGGTTCCAATTGCCAGAGGAACCACTGGCGCTCCTGTGCATAGGACAACGGCAGCGGCTGCTCGCGGGTAACGGGCATGATCGGCGGAACCTCCGCCGGTTTCTCGCCCAGGCTCTCGACGAATCCCTGCAGGACCGGCTGCTCGAAAAGGCTCTTCAGGCTGACTTCGATACCGAGATCCTGGCGAATCCGCGAGACCAGGCGCGTCGCCAGCAGCGAGTGTCCGCCCAATTCGAAGAAGTTGTCGGTAAGGCCGACCCGTTCGACGCCCAGCAACTCGCCCCATATCGCGGCCACGTCTTTCTCCAGCGCGCTCGCCGGCGCCATGTGTTCGTGTTGCATCAGGCCGGCATCCGGCTTCGGCAGCGCCCGACGGTCCAGCTTGCCATTTGGACTGAGCGGCATCCGCTCGAGGAACAGCAGGTGCGAGGGCACCATGTAGTCCGGTAGCGAGGCCCGTAGCGCTGTGCGGATACGCTCGCGCAAAGCCGGCTGGCGAGTTTCGTCCTCGCCCCCCTCAGCCACCAGGTAGGCCACCAGTTGACCGTCCAGCGCAAGAGCCGCCGCTTCGCGTATTCCCTCCAAGTCCAGGAGGCGGGCTTCGACCTCCCCCAGCTCGATGCGGAAGCCGCGGATCTTCACCTGATGGTCGGCACGCCCCATGTACTCGATCACGCCGTCACCGCGTCGGCGCGCCAGGTCGCCGGTCCGGTAGAGCCTCGAGCCCGGTTCGCCGAAGGGGTCGGGCAAGAAGCGCTCGGCGGTCAAGCCGGGCCGATCGTGGTAGGCACGGGCCAGCCCGGCACGGCTGGCGATATAAAGCTCGCCTACCGCCCCTACGGGCAGTAGGCCGAGATGTTCATCCAGCACCAGCAACGTACGGCCGGGTAGCGCCTGGCCGATAGGACTGGCATTGCCCACCCGGGCGTTCTCGGCGGAACAATCGAAGACGCTGGACACCACCGTGGCCTCGGTCGGTCCATAGGTATTGAGCAACCTCACCCGGCCCATGCCGGCTTGCCGCCAGAGCTTCGGCCCCTCCAGTGGCATGGCTTCGCCACCGATGTGGATCTGCCGCAAGGCACCGTAGGAACGCCGTGGCTCGGCCAGGGCATCGAGCAGGAACAGGTTCCAGTACGCCGTGGGCAGGTCGGCAAGGGTCACGCCCTGCTCGACTATCTGCCGATACAGCTCACCGGTATCCCAGAGGTCGCCGCCACGCAGGACCACGCAGGCACCACGGGTCAGCGCCGGATAGAGCTGTTCGACGAAGCCGTCGAAGCTCAGGGTGGCGAACTGCAATATCCGATCCTCCGGGGTGAGCGCGGAATAACCACTGGCGATACGCGAGAACTGCGCAAGCGCCGCATGGCTGATGGCCACGCCCTTGGGTTTTCCGGTGGAGCCGGAGGTGTAGATCACATAGGCCAGGTTCTCCGGCCGCAGGTTCACCACCGGATCATCCGTAGACACCGATGCGTCCCGCTCCAGGCGGTCGATGGAGAGCACCTCCAGCCCTTCGTGCAAAGGCAGCCCGGGCAGCAAATGCTCCTGGCTGAGCAACAGGCCGACGGCGCTGTCCTCGAGCATGTGACGCAAACGGTCCTGCGGATAGGTCGGGTCCAGCGGCACATAGGCACCACCGGCCTTGAGGATCGCCAGCAGACCGACCACCATGTCCAGCGAGCGCTCGACGGCGATTCCCACCAGCACATCGGGACCGACGCCACGCGCTATCAGGCAGTGAGCCAGACGATTGGCGCGGGCGTTGAGCTCGGCGTAGCTCAACGCCTGCCCCTCCAGCGCCAGTGCTTGCGCCTGCGGACGCAGACGGGCCTGCTCCTGGATCTGCAACTGGACCAGGGGCGGCAACCCACCCTCGTCGGCGTTCTCTGCCCAGGCCCGCAACAGGCAATCGCGCTCCTCGTCCAGCAACAGCGGCAACTCGGCGACCGGCCGGCCCGGTTCGGCCACGATGCCGCGCAGGAGATTCTGCCAGTGCCGAGCCAGGCGCTCGACGGTCGAGGCCTCGAACAGATCCGTGGCATAGCCGAACGATGCCCAGATACCGTCCTCGGCCTCGTGCACGTCCAGCGTCAGGTCGAAGGCCACGGAGCTGCTCCGCCACTCCATCCGCTCCAGCGACAGGCCTGGCAGTTGCACGCCCTGGTTGGCCGAACGAGAGTCGGCCTGGTGATTGAACATGACCTGGAACAACGGGTTGTGGCCGAGGCTGCGTTCCGGCTGCAAAGCCTCCACCAGTTGCTCGAACGGCAGGTCCTGGTGCGCCTGTGCCTCCAGCGCGCGCTGGCGGGCCTGGGCCAGCAACTCGTCGAAACCCATCCGGCCATTGATGTCGGCCTTGAGCACCTGGGTGTTGACGAAGAAACCGATCAGCCGCTCGGTTTCAACCCGGTTACGGTTGGCGATCGGCACGCCGACACGGATATCCGCCTGTCCGCTATAGCGATGCAACAGCGCCTGGAAGGAAGCCAGCAACAGCATGAACATGGTCACACCCTTGCGCTGAACCAGCTGTTTCAAGGCAAGGGCCAGGTGTGGCTCCAGCTCCAGGTCCAATTGCGCTCCACGATAGCTGCGCAGCGGCTGCCGCGGGTGATCGAGGGGCAACTCGATCACCGGCTGCTCGCCGCCCAGCAGGCCGGTCCAG
>NZ_KV812659.1:0-303 GCF_001813485.1 Pseudomonas sp. HMSC067G02 | reverse complement strand
CCAGGTCATAGTTACCGCTGACCAGACCCAGGCCACCCTGCTGAATCGCATAGTTGCCTACGTTTTCGCCGGAGACACGAACCAGGCCGCCGCCATTGAGCACCGCGCCAGCGGTATCGCCATTCTTCAGGCCGCTGACCTGGTAGGTCAGGCTCGGGTCGGCGTCGCCATAGACCTTGGTCTTGGCATCGGCGATCACATTCAGCAGCGCCTTGGTGATGGTCAGGTTATTGCCCTGGTAGTTCAGGTCGTAGTTCGCGCTGACCAGGCCCAGGCCGCCCTGGTTGATGCCGTACACGCCGA
>NZ_KV812658.1:0-1252 GCF_001813485.1 Pseudomonas sp. HMSC067G02 | reverse complement strand
TTCACCTGGTGGTCCACCCGTCCGAGGTAGTCCACCACCCCATCCGCACGCCCACGAGTCAGGTCGCCGCTGCGGTACAGCCGGCTGCCCGGCGCACCAAAGGGATCCGGCACGAAACGCTCGGCGGTCAGCGCCGGACGCTCCAGGTAGCCGCGCGCCACCCCTTCCCCGCCCAGGTACAGTTCGCCCGCCACGCCTACCGGCAGCAGGTTCAACTGCCCGTCGAGGATGTAGCCGCTACGGTTGCCCAGCAGCGTACCGATCGGCATGTAGGCCGCGCCGCAGGCATCGCCCGCCCGTGCTTTCCACAGCAGCGGCGTCACCACCGTCTCGGTCGGGCCGTAGCCGTTGAACAGGTACTTCGGCTTCAGCGCCCGCCACGCCAGGTCATAGCTGGCCTGCGCCACCGCGTCGCCGCCGAAGCAATAGACCCGTACCGGCGGCGGATTGCCGTCGCGCTCGGCATGCTCGGCCAGTTGCTGCAGGTACACCGGCGGGAACACCCCCACCGTTACCCCGTGGCGATGCATCTCGGCGTAGGTCCGTTCCGGCAGCCACAGGCTGTCGTCGCGGATCAGCACCCGCGCGCCGTTGATCAACGGGTGCATCCAGCCTTCGTGGGAACCGTCGAAGGCGAACGACATGAAGTGCAGCTCGCAGTCCTCCGGGGTCATCTCGTAGCGCTCGCCGGTGGCCACGATATGGGCGATCAACGGACCGTGGGACACCGCCACGCCCTTGGGCATGCCGGTGGAGCCGGAGGTGTAGATCACATAGGCCAGGTTGTCGCCGTGCAGCGCCACCTCTGGATCATGGGCGGGGAAGCCGGCCCACTCCTCCTCGCGATCCACGGACAGGCAGGACAACCCCTCGGGGATCGGCAGACGCTCCAGCAGGTGGCTATGGGTCAGCAGCAGGTGCGCGCGACTGTCCTGCATCATGTACAGCAGGCGCTCGCGCGGGTATTCGATGTCCAGCGGCACGTAGGCGCCGCCGGCCTTCAGTACCGCCAGGAACGCCACCATGATCTCCGCGCTGCGCTGCATGGCGATCGCCACCCGCACTTCGGGGCCGACGCCTCGGGCGATCAACGCATGTGCCAGGCGGTTGGCCCGGCTATCCAGCTCGGCGTAGGTGAGCTTTTCCTCGTCGAAGATCACCGCCACCGCATCCGGCGCCATACGCGCCCGCTCGGCCACTCGCTGGTGTACCAGCGGCGTTGCCGGATAGCCCGAGTCGCTGCGGTTCCAGA
>NZ_KV812657.1:0-78546 GCF_001813485.1 Pseudomonas sp. HMSC067G02 | reverse complement strand
GGTCGCGGGTTCGAGTCCCGTCCGCTGCGCCATTTCCTTCCTTAGCTGTATCTCTTGCGCTTCCTTCCCGCTTCATAATTCGACGTTTTTCGACGCTTCCTTTCCGCTGTTCTTCTGTCCTCGTTCCACGCGTTCGTTCTGCTATCTCCTTCATTTTTCGGAAAGTTCGGCCTTGAACTTATCCGCGCGCACCTGTTCCTATTGCCCATAGCCACTGGTCGCGACAGCCTGCTAAGCTCGCGGCTTCATCGAATATGCCCGAGCGGCGAACAGATTAAAGGACTCAGCATGAAACAACATCGGTTGGCAGCAGCGATCGCACTGGTCGGTCTGGTTCTCTCCGGCTGCGATTCGCAGACCAACGTTGAGTTGAAGACCCCGGCGCAGAAAGCTTCCTATGGTATCGGCCTGAACATGGGCAAGAGCCTGTCCCAGGAAGGCATGGACGACCTGGATTCGAAAGCCGTCGCCAAGGGCATCGAAGACGCCCTCGGCAAGAAGAAGCAGCAGCTCACCGATGAAGAGCTGACCGAAGCCTTCGCCTTCCTGCAGAAACGTGCCGAGGAGCGCATGGCCGCCATCGGCGACGAAAACGCCAAGGCCGGCAAGAAGTTCCTCGAGGAAAACGGCAAGCGCGACGGCGTGACCACCACCGCTTCCGGCCTCCAGTACGAAATCGTGAAGAAGGCCGATGGCCCGCAACCAAAGGCCACCGACGTGGTGACCGTCCACTACGAAGGCCGCCTGACCGATGGCACCGTCTTCGACAGCTCCATCGAGCGCGGCAGCCCGATCGACCTGCCGGTCAGCGGCGTGATCCCGGGTTGGGTCGAAGCCCTGCAACTGATGCACGTCGGCGAGAAGATCAAGCTGTACATCCCCAGCGAGCTGGCCTACGGCGCGCAGAGCCCGAGCCCGGCGATCCCGGCCAACTCGGTACTGGTCTTCGACATGGAACTGCTCGGCATCAAGGATCCGTCCAAGCCGGACGCGGAGCCCGAGGCCGGTGCCGCAGCGCAGCCCGAAGCCAAGGCGGACGCGAAGAAGTAATTCTTCCGCCGCGATGCATGAAACGCCCCGTCCATGACGGGGCGTTTTCATTTGCGGATTCGGCTGAACCCAGGCGCTGCCGCGAGGGTCTGAAAACAGGTCGAGGGCACGGCCGGTGTTACCCTTATGCACACATTTGTCGCACGTCGACCCGACCTACGGTATTGACCTCGGGTTGTCCGTTGCGCTAGGTCAAACCCTTGATTTTCAATGCTTTTAGAGCATTGTCTAAAAAGTGTCCGATCTGTCGGAAAGCCTGTAGCGACGGGCTTCTCGCCGACGGAAGGGGGGGCTGTTCACAAGGTTATCCACAGTATGCGTGGATAACCCGGAGAGCCTCGGCGGCAAGCGCTTGAGCGAGGTGGAAGGATGGATGCACCACGAGGATTCAGTCGTTACCTGGGGATCGCGGAACGTTTCCTGGCCCGTGGCCGGGTGCCCGCCTTGTTGATTGCGGTAGCACGCAAGCGCTCGCGCCTGAAGCTGGTGAAGAGCGACCTGCGCCTGCTGCAGGAACTGCTGGTGGCCTGGGTTCGCGGCGAATACCGCGGACTCAGCCGCCAGGCGTTGCTCTCGGTGATCGCGGCGCTGGCCTATTTCCTTTCGCCGGTGGATATCGTCCCCGACTTCATCTTCGGTGTCGGCTTGCTCGACGATCTCGCCGTCCTGGCCTGGGTAGTGCGTCGCTGGCAGTCCGAGCTGGATGCCTTCAAGGTCTGGCGCGACGCCCAGGCCGTCGAGACGCAGCAGGCGCTGCGAGAGCTGCCGGCTCCCAGGGCGGAGCGCGTTCAGGGTTCCTGAGGGGTTCGCAGGCTGTTTTCCAGCAGGCGCTCGATGCTGCCGTCCCTGACCATCTCGTCGAGCACCCGGTCCATACTTTCGACGGGGACCGGCAGTTGTCCGCCATAGATGCAGTGCATCCGATAGCTCTGCAGTACCAGCGGACTGACGCTCAGGCCCAGCTCGGGATGCTGGCGCGTCAGGTAGAGCAGCGGGCGGCGCATGTCCACTGCGGCGTCCAGGCGCGAACGCTTGAGCATCTGCACGCGACTGGCCAGGTCGCGGGTATCTTCGCGGCGAATTTCCCCGGCAGCGAAGGCCTGCATGAGATCGTCCGCGTAGACATAGCCTAGACTTGTACCCAGGGTCTTGCCGCGCAGCTCGGCGAAGTCGCGGATCGCCGGACGGTCGTCGCGCTGCAGCAGGACGTCCTGCTCTTCGAAGAGGGCAGGAGACCAATGGTAGCGTTCGGGTTTGCTATCCCATCCGGGGTTGGAGTTGCAGATCACGTGAATATGTCCGCTGGCCATGAAGCCGTCGATCCTTCGGTTCGGCGTTTCCACGAAACGCAGCGACAATCCCAGCCGCTGCGCGACCCGCTCCCCCAACTGGCGGGTGAAGCCGCCTTGCAGCTGGTGATCGACGATGTCCACGTAGGGCATGCCGTCGGCGGGGCTGAAGCCCCAGCGCAGCTCGCCGGCGAAGGCCTGTCCGACTCCCAGCAGGATGCACAAACCAAGACTTCTCCGGCGCACCCGTGGGCTCCTCCACCAGGCAGACTGTGTGACCAGGGCAGCAGTATAGCCAGTCCGCAGCGGCGCGGTGCCTGATAAGATGGCGGCTTGCAAGGAGACCGACATGAATGTCCAAGTGATCACGCGAGACGGCGAGGCGGAATACGCGGTGTTGCCCTGGGCCGAATACCAGGCGTTGCTGGCCGCCGCCGGTCGCCCGGCCGCCAGTGTCGCGGTGGAGACGACCGCGCCGGCGGTGCCATCCGCGAGCCTGCTGGAGCGCCGCGAGGCGCGCGGCCTGAGCCTGGAACAGGTGGCCCGGGAGGTCGGTATCAGTCCTTCCTACATGGCGATGATCGAACGCGGCGAACGCGAGGCCAGCGAGGCCATCCTGTTCGCCCTGGAGCGTGTGCTGGGCAAAGCGACGGGGGCCTGACCTTGAGTGTGCTGATCAGCCGTAAACACTGGGATAGCCTGCTGCTGGAAATCGAGGATGCGCGTCGCCAGCGTCATCTGCTCACCTACCGGGCGCTGATCGAGCGCCTGCAACTGCCGACTCCGGCGATGACCACCCTCACCGCGGCTCTCGAGCACCTGGCATCGCTGGATGCGCGCTCGGGGCGTCCGTTGCGCAGTTCGCTGGTCATCAGCCAGGGCGCAAGCCGCTTGCCACGCACCGGTTTCTTCGAGTGCGTGGAGCGCCTCGGGCGTTTTTCCGGTCCGCCGGACGGCCCGGCCGCGGCTGGCTGGCATGCGGCGGAAGTGGTCCGTGTCTTCGAATTCGAGTATCCCGATGAACTCTGAATGGATCTGGCGCCTGCGCGCCCGCCTCGGTTACGGCGTGGCCCGGCAGTTGCTGGGCTGGCCCTGGCTGGTCAAGCAGCCGCGAGCCTGGCAGTGGATGCAGGGGCAGTTCTCGCGCATGGCCAACCTCGGACACCGCGACGCCCAGGCGTTCTACGGTCACCTGCTGCTGTTCCGTGGTCAGGGCTTCGGCGCACGCGAGGAGGGCCTGCGCCTGCTGCGCCTGGCTGCCAGCGCGGGCGATGGGAAAGCGGCCTACCAGCTCGGCGTGCAGGCGCTCAAGGGCGACAGCCGGCAAGCGCCCGACGCGCTGGCAGCCAGCCGCCACTGGGCACTAGCGGCAGAGGCGGGCCACCCGCTGGCGGCGCGCAAGCTGGCGGAACTCTACCGCCATGGAGGCCCGGGCCTGGCGCCGGACAGCGAGCGCGCCGAGCACTATGCGCAACGGGCGTCCGCGCTCGGTCTCTAGCTGAACGAACGGTTCAGGCGGCCTCGATCAGGTACAGGCTGTAGCCTGGCACCGCCTTGGCCTGGCGCTTGGCCTCGGAGGCCAGCGTCGCCAGGTGCGCGGCATCCATTCCCTGGCAGGCTTCGGCCGGTAGATGCACCACGCCGACGGACAATGACAGCAGCGGGTACTCCTCGCGCTGGCCATGGCGGTTGTGCGCAACGAAACAGCCGGCGTCCAGGTGCTCGCGGCTGTAGAAGCGCCGGCATTGGCTCTGGAAGGTTTCCAGCAACCGGTCGATCCGTGTGCGCCAGTCCTCGGGGCCGAGCACCAGCATGAAGTCGTCACCGCCGATATGGCCGACGAAGTCGCTGCCCGGGTCGATCCGTTCGCTCAGGCACTGTGCCAGGCACAGCAGGACCTCGTCGCCGCGGGCGTAGCCGTAGAGATCGTTGAAGGGTTTGAAGCTGTCGATGTCGATGTAGCAGATCACCGCCTCGCGCCTTTGTTGCAGCAGGCGTTCGAGGCATTGCTGGATCGGCACGTTTCCGGGAAGCAAGGTGAGCGGATTGGCGTGCCGCGCCTGCTGGAGCTTTTCCTCGGTGATCAGCCTGAGCACGTCGATCACCCGGCCCATGCCCGCATAGTGCCCGCCGCGGGTGACGATGAAATCTTCCTCGATACGCTGGCGTGCGCGGCTGGTCAGCAGGCGGCTGACCTGCTGCAGGGTCTGGCCGAGTTCCACGGCGAGAAAATCGTCGCTCATCAGGCGGCTGATCGGCTTGCGCAGGAACAGGTCGCAGGCGAAGGGCCGGAGCAAGGCGTCGGTGAGCGCGTGGCGATGGACGATGCCGATGGGACGCCCCTCTTCGTCGAGGATCGCCAGGGAGTTCAGGTTGGCCTGGCGGCGGAAGATTTCCACCACTTCCTGGGTCGAGGTGCGAACGTCGACCGCGCGCTGCTCCAGCAGCAGCGCACGCAGGTCGCCATGCTCGTCGCTGGAAGACTGGCTGGGGGCGCCAGCGCTGGGCAGCATCTGTTGTACGTCGCTTGCCGGGTGTTCCTGCGGGCGGCCGAACAGATAGCCTTGCACCAGGTCGACCCCCATCTCGCTAAGCACCGCCAGTTCCTCGGGCAGTTCGATGCCTTCGGCGATGACCTGGGCGCGAGAGGCTCGGGCCATCTTCAGGATGGAGCCGACGAACTCGCGTTTCACGGTGTCCAGGTGGATGCCATCGACGAAGTGGCGGTCGATCTTCACGTAGTCTGGACGCAGTTCCGACCACAGGCGCAGGCTGGAGTAGCCAGCGCCGAGGTCGTCGAGGGCGATGGAGAAGCCCATGGCGCGATAGTGGTGCAGCGCGGTGTCGAGCAGGTCGAAGTCGTCGATGGGGGTCTGTTCGGTCAGTTCGATCACCACCCGGTTCGGCGAGATCCCCAGCTGTTGCAGCAATTGCAGGGTGCGGCCGGGCGGATGGCCGGCTTCGAGGAGGGACTCCGGGGAGACGTTGAGGAACAGCATGGCGTCGCCCTGGATGTCGCGGAAGCGGCTGAAGGCGCGTTGTCGGCAGAGCAGTTCCAGTTCGCTCAGCCGTCCGCATTGGCGGGCCACGGCGAACAACGCCAGGGGCGAGTGCAGCGGGCTGTTGGACGGACCGCGGGTCAGCGCTTCGTAGCCGACCAGACGCCGTTCGGAAAGCGAGAGGATGGGCTGGAACAGGCAGTGCAGGTCGCCGTGGGCCAGGATGCTGTCCAGGGCGCTCAACTGCTCGGTGACGGTCATGGAACGCTCTCGTCGCAATGAAAAAGGGCCGGTTGTGCAACCGGCCCCGTATTTCACGACAGTCCCATGACTGTTTTATGACGCTCCCGCTGAACTCAGTGCTTGGCCACCGCCGAGTTGAGGTTCAGGTAGTCCAGCAGGATGTGCCCGGACTCGGTGAGGTAGGCGTCGTCCTGCGGCTTGGTCTTGTCGTCCTCTTCCGGCAGGGCGTTCTCGTCCTCGCGCTTGAGTTCCTTCAGCGGCTCCTGGCCCTTGGACTTGCGCAGGGCGTTCTCCATGGCCAACTGGCGGTTCTCGATGCTGGTCTGCTGGGCGCGGCGCTTGGCCTCGTTCAGGCTGACGGTCTTCTCCTTCATCAGCTCCTGTGCCAGCGCCAGGCGCTCGCGGGCGTAGACGAAGTCGGCGTTGTTCTCGGTGCGCGCGTCGTGCTGGGCCTTGAGTTGCGCGAGGAACGGCTTGAACGGGTTGGCCTCGTCCTTCACCACCGGGCGGATGGTGTCCCAGGGCATCGAGTCGGGCAGGGCGCTTTCGCCGATTTCCTTGTCGTCGACGATGGACGGGTAGCTGATGTCCGGGATCACGCCCTGGTGCTGGGTGCTCTGCCCGGAGACACGGTAGAACTTCGCCAGGGTCAGCTTCAGTTCGCCGTGGTTGAGCGGCTGGATGGTCTGCACGGTGCCCTTGCCGAAGGTCTGTCCACCGAGGATCAGCGCGCGGTGGTAGTCCTGCATGGCGCCGGCGAAGATCTCCGAGGCGGAGGCCGAGAGACGGTTGACCAGCACCGCCAGCGGGCCGGTATAGAAGGCCTTGCCTTCGTCGTCGTTGAGCACGTCGACGCGGCCGTCGCTGTTGCGCACCAGCACGGTCGGGCCCTGGTCGATGAACAGGCCGGTCAGCTCGGTGGCTTCCTGCAGGGAGCCGCCGCCGTTGTTGCGCAGGTCGAGGACGATGCCGTCGACCTTGTCCTTCTGCAATTCGGCGACCAGCTTCTTCACGTCGCGGGTGGTGCTCTTGTAGTTCGGGTCGCCGGCGCGGTAGGCCTTGAAGTCCAGGTAGAAGGCCGGCAGGTCGATCACGCCGAGCTTGTAGCTGCGGCCTTCGTGGTCGACCTTGATGATGGATTTCTTCGCCGCCTGGTCCTCCAGCTTCACCGCCTCGCGGGTGATGGCGACGATCTTGCTGGTCTGGTCGTTCGGCGCGTTGCTCGCCGGAATCACTTCCAGGCGTACCTGGGAACCTTTCGGCCCGCGGATCAGCTTGACCACTTCATCCAGGCGCCAGCCGACCACGTCGACCATTTCGCCCTTGCCCTGGGCGACGCCGATGATCTTGTCGGAGGTGGCGATCTGCTTGCTCTTCGCCGCCGGGCCGGCCGGCACCAGGCGTACGACCTTGACGTAGTCGTTGTCGCTCTGCAGCACCGCGCCGATGCCTTCCAGCGAGAGGCTCATGTTGATGTCGAAGTTTTCCGCGTTGTCCGGCGACAGGTACTGGGTGTGCGGATCGTAGGACTGGGCGAAGGCGTTGATGTAGGCCTGGAAGATGTCTTCGCTGCGGGTCTGCTTCAGGCGCGACAGCTGGTTCTTGTAGCGCTTGGTGAGCTGTTCCTGGATCGCCTTGTCGTCCTTGCCGGTGATCTTCAGGCGCAGGACCTCGTCCTTCACCTTCTTGCGCCAGAGGTCGTCGAGCTCTGCGGTGTCCTTCGCCCAGGGGGCCTTCTCGCGGTCGATCAGCAGGCTCTCGTCGACGCTGAAGTCGATCTTGTCGACGCCCTTGTCGAGCATCGCCAGGGCGTAGTCGAGACGGCCTTTCAGGCGGTCGAGGTGACGCTTGTAGATGACGAAGCCGGGATCGAGATCGCCGCTCTTGAGGAAGTCGTCGAACCTGTTGCGCCAGCGATCGAACTCGGCGATGTCGCCGGCGGTGAAGTACATCCGCGCCGGATCGAGCATCTTCAGGTAGCTGTCGTAGATCTTGGCCGAGCGTTCATCGTTCAGCGGCGGCTTGTTGTAGTGGTGCCGCTTGAGCAGCTCCACCACGTTGAGGCTGGCGATGACCTGCTCGCGGTCCGGCTGCAGGCTGTCCCAGGAATTCTGGGCGCTGCCGACGGAGACGGCGGTCGAGGCGAACAGCGGCAGCGAACTGGCGCCGAGGAGGAGCAACAGGGCGGTACGGGGCAGAAAACGCTTCATGCTGATTCGACTGATCGCGGAGTAATGACGCATATTAGGCCTTATTAGCCGGCGCCGGGTTCCCTTGGCGCAATGCAAAAAGCCCGACTCTGGGTGATCGGGCCGTGACAACCCCACTATGGAGGCAGCGTGAACGCATTGCAAGGTATCGAAGGTCGTGTCGAGTGGACGGAAATCGCCGCCCCGTCCTGCGGTCAGGGCGAAATCCGCATCCGCGTGGCGGCCGCCGGACTCAACCGCGCCGACCTGTTGCAGAAGGCCGGGCTCTACCCGCCGCCACCCGGCGCCAGCCCGGCGCTGGGGCTCGAGTGTGCGGGTGTGGTCAGCGAGGTGGGCGCGGGCAGCACCTGGCAGGTCGGCGACCGGGTCTGCGCGCTGCTCGCCGGCGGCGGCATGGCCGAGGAAGTGGTGGTGGACGCGCGCCACGTACTGCCGGTCCCGGCAGGGCTGAGCCTGGCGGAGGCGGCGGGGATTCCGGAGGTCTACGCCACGGCCTGGCTGAACCTGTTCCAACTGGCGGCGTTGCAGCCCGGCGAGAAAGTGCTGCTGCACGCCGGCGCCAGCGGCGTCGGTTCGGCCGGCATCCAACTGTGCAAGGCGTTCGGCAACCCCTGCTGGGTCAGCGTCGGTTCTGCCGAACGCCTGGCCTACTGCGAATCCCTGGGCGCCGCCGGTGGCGCGCTGCGCAAGCAGAGCCTGGAATCGCTGCGCGATTTCGCCCCGTTCGACGTGATCCTCGACCCGGTCGGTGCCCGCTATGCCGGGTTGAACCTGGAGCTGCTGCGGAGCGACGGGCGCTGGGTGATCATCGGCCTGATGGGCGGCCGCGAGGCGCAACTGGACCTGGCACAACTGCTAGGCAAGCGCATCCAGTTGACCGGCTCGACCCTGCGTACCCGCGATACCGATTTCAAGGCGCAACTGATTGCCGAGCTGGGATTGAAGGTCTGGCCATTGTTCTCCGCCGGGAAACTCCGTGCGCAGCTGGAGCGAACCTTCCCGATCGGCGACGCCGAGGCGGCGTTCGAGGCGCTGGCGAGCAACCAGGTGCAGGGCAAGGTCGTGCTGGTGGTGGACCCATCGCTGGCCTGAGGAGCCGCTTCGGCACCGTCGAGGCGGATCCGCTCGCGCTTTCGCGGCGAGCCTGTCAGCGCCAGGCGTTGACCGGCCAGCCCATTTCCTTGGCGTAGGCGAGCAGGGTCGGGTCCGGATTGACCGTGTTCGGATGGCCGACCAGCTTCAGCAGCGGCAGGTCGTTGCGCGAGTCCGAATAGAACCAGGCGTCGGCCAGTTGGCGATCGTCTCCTTCCAGCAGGTCGAGCAGACGCAATACCTTGCCTTCGCGATAGGTGAGGGTGCCAAGGGTGCGGCCGGTGTAGTGTCCGTCGAGCACTTCGAGATCGATGGCGAGGACTTCGTCGACGCCGATCCGCGCCGCGATCGGCTTGACCAGGTGCACCCCGGATGCGGAGACGATCAGCACCCGGTCGTTGGCGCTGCGGTGGCGCGCCAGGCAGGCGCAGGCGTCGCTGTAGATCAGCGGCTCGATGACCTCCTCGACGTAGGCCTCCACTTCCCGCTCGACTTCCTCGACGCTGCGACCGATCAGCGGTTGCAGGGTGTAGTCCATGTACAGGTCCATGGACAGCTTGCCTTCGGCGTACTGCTCCATCAGTTCGGCGTCGCGGCGGACGAAGGATTCGTCGACCCAGCCGAGACTCGCCATGCGCTGGCTCCACAGGCTGGAGCAGTCGCCGTGGATCATGGTCTCGTCCAGGTCGAAGATCACCAGGCTCATCAAGCTACCTCTCGAATACTGTTGCGATCGATGACCAGCGTCAGCTGACTGCCGGCCGGATACAGGCGGTCTGCGCTGCGGTTGAGGACGTCGACGGTGAGTTCCACCCCGGCGGCCTCGACGCGGTAACGGATCACGTTGCCGAGCAGACTGTGCGAGCGTACCAGCGCCGGCACGCCTTCGCTCGGTTCGTTGCCCAGGCGCAGGGATTCCGGGCGGATCGCCACCTGGTGCGCGCAGGGCTGGCCGAGCAGGCGGCTGGCCTGTTCGGCGTCGAGCAGGTTGTAGTTGCCGATGAAGCCGGCGGCGAAGGCGTTTTCCGGCGCGGTGTAGAGGGTCTCCGCGTCGCCGCTCTGGACGATGCGTCCGGCGTTCATCAGGACGATGCGGTCGGACAGGGTCAGCGCTTCTTCCTGATCATGGGTGACGAACACCGTGGTCAGCCCCAGCTCCTGCTGGATGCGGCGGATCTGTTCGCGCAGGTGCTTGCGGATGCGCGCGTCGAGGGCCGACAGCGGCTCGTCGAGCAGCAGCAGGCGCGGGCGCGTCACCAGCGAGCGGGCCAGCGCCACGCGCTGGCACTGGCCGCCGGAGAGCTGGTGCGGGTAGCGTGCGGCGTACTCGCCCAGTTCCACCAGTTCGATGGCTTCGGCGACCCGCTGCTTCAGTTCCGCCGCCGGCACCTTCTGCATGCGCAGGCCGAAGGCGACGTTCTGTTGCACGGTCATGTTGGGGAACAGCGCGTAGCTCTGGAACACCATGGCGATCCCGCGCTTCTGCGGCGGCAAAGGCACCACATCCTCGCCGTCGATGAGGATGCGCCCGCTGTCGACCTCGGTCAGCCCGGCGATGCAGCGCAGCAGGGTGGACTTGCCGCAGCCGCTGGGGCCGAGCAGGGTGACGAACTCGCCGCGGGCGGCAGCGAAGTCGATATCGCGGAAGATGCTGGTGGCACCGTAGCTCTTGTCGAGCTGTTCGACGCTGACGAACGACATGATCAGGCCTTGTCCTTGTTCAGTCGGTTGGCCGCCCAGGTCAGGACCAGGACGAACACGAAGTAGGAGACCACCACTGCGCTGGTGTAGTGGCCGCTGCTGTTGCGCATGTTGTTGAGGAACACCTGCAGGGTCTCGTAGCGGGTACCGACCAGCAGGTTGGCGAAGACGAATTCGCCGATGAGGAAGGAGAACGACAGCAGCAGGGCCACCATCACGCCCTTGCGCAGGTTCGGCAGCACGACCAGCAGCGCCGCCTTCCAGGTGCTGGCGCCGAGCAGGTGGGCGGCGTCCATCAGGTCGCGCAGGTTGATCGCCTGCAGGTTGTTGGTGATCGCCCGGTACATGAACGGCAGGGCGATGGTGAAGTAGCAGCCGACCAGCACCCAGGGCGTGCCGATCATTTCCAGCGGCCCGCTGGCATAGAGTTGCAGCAGGCCCACCGAGGAGACGATCGGCGGCACCGCGAAGGGCAGCAGGATGAGCACGTTCATCACGCCGTCCAGGCGCGGGAAGTGGTAGTGGATGACGAACATCAGCGGCAGGATCAGCAACACGCTGAACGCCAGGGCGCCGAAGCAGACCAGCAGCGAGCGGGCGAAGGCCAGCAGGAAGCGCTGGTCGCTCCACAGTGTCAGGTACCACTTCAGGGTCAGGCCGTCCGGCAGCAGGGTCGCCGACCACTGGGTGGCCAGCGAGTAGAGCAGGGTCGCCGCCAGCGGCAGGACCAGGATCAGGAACAGCGCGCAGACCACCAGGCGATGGTAGAGCGCGGCAGGACGTCGATCAGCGCGCGACATGGTAGCTCCTGCGCAGCAGCCATTGGTGGACCAGGGTGATCAGGGTCATCAGGCCGACCAGCACCATGGCCAGCGCGCTGGCCATGTTCGGGTCGGGGAACACGTCGCCGGCGACCAGCGCGCCGATGCGGATCGGGATCACGTTGAAGTTGCCGGTGGTCAGCGAGTACACCGTGGCGTAGGCGCCGAGGGCATTGGCCAGGAGGATGACGAAGGTGCCCAGCAGTGCCGGGGTCAGCACCGGGATGCCGATGTGTCGCCAGTACTGCCAGCCGTTGGCGCCGAGCAGCGCGGCGGACTCGCGCCAGTCCTCGCGCAGGGCGTCGAAGGCCGGGTAGAGCAGCATCACCCCGAGGGGGATCTGAAAATAGGTGTAGAGGATTATCAGGCCGGTCTTCGAGTAGAGATTGAAGTCGTCGATCCAGCCGGCCTGCTTGAGTAACAGGGTCAGCGCGCCGTTGAAGCCGAGCAGGATGATGAAGGCGAACGCCAGCGGTACCCCGGCGAAGTTGCTGGTCATGTTGGAGAAGGCCATGACGAAGTCGCGCAGGCGGCTGTCGACGTGGCGCAGCGAATGGCTGCCGAGCACCGCGATGAGCAGGCCGAGCAGGCTCGACCAGCCGGCGATCTCCAGGCTATGGCGGATCGCCTGGCGGTAGAAGGGCGAGCCGAACAGCTCGAGGTAGTTGGCCAGGCTCCAGGCATCGCTGGCCTTCAGGCTGTTCAGCGCGACCCAGGCCAGCGGCGCTATCTGGAAAATCACGAAGAACGCCGCGAAGGGCAGCAGGAACAGCAGCGCCAGCCATTTGCCGGAGAGTCGTTTCATGGGGCGAGCAGCTCCCGGCAGACGGGTTTGTCGTGGGCGGCGCCGAGGATTTCGCAGAGCGTGCCGCAGAGGTCGGTCTGCAGCGGTTGCGCCAGGTCGTCGCGGCTGAAGGCGTCGCCGAAGACGAACAGCGGCACCTCGCGCTCCTCCTCGAGGATGCCGCCGTGGCTGCGGTCCTCGTTCATTCCGTGATCGGCGGTGATCGCCACCTGGTAGCCGGCCGCCAGCCACTGGTGCAGGTATTCCGACAGCAGCGCGTCGGCGCGCCGCGCGGCGTTGCGGTAGGCGGGGCTGGCGAGGCCGTGCCTGTGCCCGGCGTCGTCGATGTTCATCGAGTGGACCAGCATGAAGTTCGGTGCGTGCCGGCGGCGCAGGCTTTCCGCATCGGCGAACAGGTGCGAGTCCGGATAGTGGTCGTTCCAGTAGAAGTGTCCGCGCTGGATCGGCAGTGCGCTGTCGTCGGTGTGGCGGTCGCGGGCCGGGTCGAACGGCGCGCGGTTGTACAGTTCGCTGACCCAGTGGTAGGCCGCTGCCGCGGTACTCAGGCCGGCCGCGCGGGCATAGTGGAACAGGCTCTGTTCCTGGCTCAGGCGGACCACGTCGTTGTGCAGGATGCCGCTATCGATCGGCGGCACTCCGGTGAGGATACATTCGTAGAGCGGCCGGGACAGCGAAGGCAACTCGCATTCCAGGCGGTACGACTGGCCGCGGCCGGCGCCGCAGAGGGCCTGGAGATGCCCCATGCAGTCGCGGGCGACGCTGTGGTTGAGGCCGTCCAGCAGGACGAGGATGACGTCGTGGCGCATTCGGGGTATCCGTCGATGCGGGGCGGCCGCCGGCGAGGGCGGCCGCGCTCCGCGTCACTGCATGTTGATGATCACCGCTTCCTGCCACTGCCGCGGCAGGCGCTTGGAGGTTTCCTCCCAGGCCTTGGCGTCCTTGATCGGCTGGGCCTTGGCGTACTGCTCGTTGGGCAGCAGTTGGGCCTTCACGTCGTCCGGCAGGGTCAGGCTCTCGGCGCGGATCGGTCGCGCGTTGCCCTTGGCCAGGTTGATCTGTCCGGCGTCGCTGAAGATGTACTCGCGGGCGAGCTTGGCGGCGTTCGGGTGCTTGGCGTACTTGTTGATGATGGTGGTGTAGCCGGAGATCACCGAGCCGTCCGAGGGGATCAGCACCTCGAAGCGCTCCGGGTCGATCTGCTGGCGGTAGCTGAGGCCGTTGAAGTCCCAGACGATGCCGACTTCGACCTCGCCTTTTTCCAGGGTGGCGATCACCGGGTTGGTCAGCGACAGGCGGCCCTGCTTGGCGATCTTGCCGAAGAACTCCAGGCCCGGCTTGATGTTCTTCTCGTCGCCGCCGTTGGCGATGGCCGCGGCGAGCACCCCATTGACCGCCTGGGCGGCAGCGCTGACGTCGCCGATGGTGACCTTGTACTTGCCCTGCAGCAGGTCGGCCCAGCTGTGCGGTACGTCCTTCACCAGTTGTTTGTTGACGATGAAGGCGATGGTCCCGGTGTAGGCGAGCGCCCAGTGGCCGTCCTGGTCCTTGGCCCAGGCCGGGATCTGTTCCCAGGTGCTCGGCTTGTACGGCTGGCTGACGCCCTGCTGCACGGCGATGGGGCCGAAGGCGGCGCCGACGTCGCCGATGTCGGCGCTGGCGTTGTCCTTCTCGGCCTTGAACTTGGCCAGCTCCTGGGCCGAACTCATGTCGGTATCCATGTGCTTGAGCCCATACTTGCTCTCAAGGTCCTTCCAGGTGTCCTTCCAGTTCGCCCAGCTGTCGGGCATGCCGACGCTGTTGACCTGGCCTTCCTTGCGCGCGGCCTGTTCCAGCGCCTGCAGGTCCGCTTCGGCGGCCAACGCCAGGCCGCTGCCGAGGGCGATGGCGGTTCCCAGCAATGAAGCAAGCATGCGTTTCATTCGGTGCTCCTTCGTTCGAGAGGTTCGGTCGGGCAGCCTCGGGAGTTCTCGACGCTCCTTCGGGCGGGACTGCCGCGGGTGTGGTCTAGATCAGCAAGACCCAGGCCAATCTAGAGCCGCTGGATGACGGTTTCATGTCAGCTAGCCGCGCCTGGCATCGCCGCGGCTTGCATCCGCAGAAGCGTAGACCATGCTTAAGCCCTCGATTCCATGGGCGTCGGGCGCCTCCGGGAAGACCGCTGTCTTGTGCCTGTCACGTCCCGGTCATCTGGGTTTCCTAGCATCGGACGAGCCGGAGGCGCAGGGCGGGCCGGTGGAAGTGCCCCTGGCTGGGGCTGGACTAGACCAATAAGGAAGCAGTCGATGCGTGACGAAGCGCTACCCACCGTAACGGCGATCTGCCGGGCGCTCAGCGAGCAGATCGGCCATGGTCTGCTGCCGGCGGGTGGCAAGCTGCCGGCCGAGCGCAAGCTCAGCGAGCTGTTCGCGACGACCCGGATCACCCTGCGCGAGGCGCTGATCCAGCTGGAGTCGCAGGGCCTGATCTACCGCGAGGAGCGCCGCGGCTGGTTCGTCTCCCCCGAGCGGCTGGCCTATAACCCGCTGGTCCGCAGCCACTTCCATGCGATGGTCAGCGAACAGGGCCGGGTGCCGGCGACCGAGGTTCTGTCGGCCCGGCAGATGCCGGCGAGCGCGGCGGTCTGCGAGCTGCTGGAGCTGCCGGCGCTGTCCAGCGTCTACCAGATCCGCCGGGCGCGGCGGGTGGACGGGCGGCTGGTGCTGTATGTCGAGCACTACCTGAACGCGCAGTACTTCCCCGGAATCCTCGGCCACGACCTGACCCGCTCGCTGACCGAACTCTATGCCAGCGAGTACGGCATCCACTATGGGCGGGTGCGTTTCGACATGGTGCCCACTGCACTGCATGCCGAGGCTGCGGCGCCGCTGAAGGTGGCGGTGGGCAGCCCGGCCCTGCGCATCAGCCGGATCAACCGCGACCAGCGTGGTCGGCTGATCGACTGCGACCTGGAGTTCTGGCGCCACGACGCCATCCATATCAGCGTCGAGGTACCGCAGTAACGCCACGCGTCGACGACCTGCGGCACCTTCTGCGAGGATGGGCTCCCGGGAAAAGGAGCCCTCGCATGTTCATACTGCCGATTTCGTCCGACCTGCACCTGGAGCTGCTCGACCAGCCGCGCGCCGAGGAACTGTTCCGCCTGGTGCGCGCCAACAGCGAGCACCTGGCGCCCTGGATGCCGTGGGTGCCACTGACGCAGAGCGCGGACGATACCCGCCGTTTCATTGGCGAAGGCCAGCGGTTGTGGGCGGAGCGCAGAAGTTGCCGCTGCGGGATCGTCGAATCCGGATGCCTGGTCGGCGTCATCGACCTGCACGATTTCACCGAGGACAGCCGCAGCGCCAGCATCGGCTACTGGCTGGCGGCGTCCGCGCAAGGGCGCGGGCTGCTCGCCAGGGCGCTGGGGAAGACGATCGAGCTGGGTTTCCTTGGCTACGACCGGCAGCGCCTGGTGATCCGCTGTTCCACCGAGAACCTGCGCAGCCAGCGCGCCGCCGAGCGCCAGGGCTTCCGGCGCGACGGAGTGATCCGGGCCAACGAGATCATCGCCGGGCGTGCCCACGACCATGCGATCTACACGCTGTTGCGCAGCGAATGGCACGCTGCGCACGCCTGAGTGGCCCCGGGCGAATGCCCGGGGCGTGAGCGAGGCTGGCGCTCAGGGCAGCTCGCTGCTGGCGTAGAAGGCGCCGAGCACCTTGACCAGGTGCGCCAGGTCATGGCTGCCGGCCAGCTCGCGAATCGAGTGCATGGCGAAGGTCGGCAGGCCTATGTCGACGGTGCGCACGCCGATCTGGCTGGCGGTGATCGGGCCGATGGTCGAGCCGCATCCCATGTCGCTGCGGGTCACGAAGCTCTGCACCGGCACTTCGCTGTCCTGGCAGAGGTGGCGGAAGAAGCCGGCGGTTTCGCTGTTGGTGGCATAGCGCTGGTTGCTGTTGATCTTGATCACCGGACCGCCGTTCAGCGCCGGGCCATGGTTGGCGTCGTGCTTGTCGGCGTAGTTCGGGTGTACGCCATGGGCGTTGTCGGCCGAGACCAGCAGCGAGCGCTGGATCGCCCGGCTGAAGGCGTCGCCTTCCGGCAGCAGGCGGCGCAGTACCTGTTCGAGGAACGGGCCGTCGGCGCCGCAATGCGAACAGGAACCGACTTCCTCGTGGTCGGTGCAGACCAGGATGCAGTTCTCGTCGCCTTCGGCGTTGAGCAGAGCTTCCAGGCCGGCGTGGCAGGACAGCAGGTTGTCCAGGCGCGCCCCGGCGATGAACTCGTCGTTGAGGCCTACCACCGCGGCGGACTGGGTGTCGTAGAACGACAGCTCGTAGTCCAGTACCACGTCGGCGGTGATGCCGTGCTCGCGCAGCAGCTGTTCGTCGAGCAGCAGGCGGAAGTCGGCGGCCTCGCCCGGCGCCAGTTGGGCGATGATCGGCGGCAGTTCGTTCTGCGCGTTGATCGGCCAACCCTCGTTGGCGGCGCGGTTGAGATGGATGGCCAGGTTGGGGATTACCGCGATGGCCTTGCGGAAGTCGACCAGGCGGCTTTCCAGCTTGCCATTGGCGCGGAAGGTGACGCGCCCGGCCAGTGACAGGTCGCGGTCGAACCAGGGGGCGAAGAGGGCGCCGCCATAGACTTCGACGCCGAGCTGGAGGAAGCCGTTGCGAGCGATCTCCGGGTTCGGCTTGACCCGCAGGCAGGGGCTGTCGGTGTGCGCGCCGACCAGGCGGAAGCCGCTTTCCAGGGGCGAGCGACGGCCCAGGCGGATGGCGATCAGCGACGAGTCGTTACGGGTCACGTAGTAGCGGCCGCCGGCTTCGGTGTGCCAGGCGTCGCGCTCGTCGAGGCGGCGGTAGCCGGCGGCTTCCAGGCGGCGGGCGAGGCTGGCGGTAGCATGGAAAGGCGTGGGCGAGGCCTTGAGGAAATCGATCAGGCCCTGGTTGAGTTCTGCGCGCATAGTGGCTCCGGACGGCAATCCATGCAGTCTATCGTATTGTCCGACGGGGTTCAGGTCGTTGGCGGCGGGGCCGGCCAGAAAAAGCGGAAGCTGGTCGTTGTATGGCAAGACGGGGTACCGGAAATCGGCGGGCGGCGTCCCGGCGGGCCGGGACGCGGCGGGGAAGGCTCAGAACGGCGCCGGCGACTCGAAGCGCAGGCGTTCGCCGCTCTGCGGATGGGTCAGGCACAGCAGGCTGGCGTGCAGGCACAGGCGTTCGTGGGCGGCGAGGGCTTCGGGGTTGGCGTAGAGGCGGTCGCCGAGCAGCGGATGGCCGATGGAGAGCATGTGCACGCGCAACTGGTGCGAACGGCCGGTGATCGGCGTCAGCTCGACCCTGCTCCAGCGCTCATGACGCTCGACCACACGCCAGAAGGTCAGGGCGTGGCGGCCGTGCTCGAAGTCCACCACGTGACGCGGCTTGGTCGGCGGGTCGTAGCGCAGCGGCAGTTCGATGCGCCCGCTGTCCAGTTCCGGCAGGCCCCAGCAAAGGGCGGTATAGGCTTTCTCGGTCTCGCGGTCGTGGAACTGGCGGGACAGCTCGCGGTGGCTGTCGGCGTCGCGGGCGAGCACCATCAGGCCGGAGGTTTCCCAGTCCAGGCGGTGGACGATGCGGGCCTCGGGATAGCCGTTTTCCTGCAGGCGGGTGACCAGGCAGTCCTTGTTGTCATCGGCGCGGCCGGGCACCGACAGCAGCAGGGTGGGCTTGTCGACCACCAGCAGGGCGTCATCCTGGTGAACGATTCGAATCTGGGACAGCGGCATAGCGAACGGGCTCATCGCCGGGAGGCGGCAGGGAGCCTGGCGGGGCAGGCTCGGTGAAACGACTGCGGCGGCCAATGGCCGCCGCAGTATGGACCCTGGGCGAATCAACGATCCGGCAGGGTGATGTTGAGTTCCAGGATCGAGCAGTTGCCCTGGTTCTCCAGTTCCACCTGGATCTGCTCCTGGTCGATCGGTACGTACTTGCGGATCACTTCCAGCAGGTCTTTCTGCAACTGGGGCAGATAATCCGGCTGTGCGCGCTGGCCACGTTCGTGGGCAACGATGATCTGCAGTCGTTCTTTCGCGATGGAAGCGCTGTTCTGCGATTTCCGACTGCGAAAGAAGTCTAAAAGGCTCATTCACGTCCTCCGAACAGTCTTTGCAGGAATCCTTTCTTCTGCACATCGAGGAATCGATGCGGTATTTCCTTGCCGAGCAGGCGGTCGACCGCATCGCTGTACGCCTGGCCGGCGTCGCTCTGCTCGTCGAGGATCACCGGCACGCCCTGGTTCGACGCCTTGAGCACGGCCTGGGATTCCGGGATCACCCCGAGCAGGCGGATGGCGAGGATTTCCTCGACGTCGTCGACGCCGAGCATCTCGCCCTTGGTGACGCGCTCCGGGTTGTAGCGGGTCAGCAGCAGGTGTTCCTTGATCGGCTCCTCGCCTTTCTCGGCGCGCTGCGACTTGCTTGCCAGCAGGCCGAGCATGCGGTCGGAGTCGCGTACCGAGGAAACCTCGGGGTTGGTCACGACGATCGCTTCGTCGGCGAAGTACATGGCCAGGTGGGCGCCTTTCTCGATGCCCGCCGGGGAGTCGCAGATGATGTATTCGAAGTCCTTGCGCAGCTCGGCCATGACTTTCTCGACACCTTCCTTGGTCAGGGCGTCCTTGTCGCGGGTCTGGCTGGCGGCCAGGACATGCAGGTTCTCGAGGCGCTTGTCCTTGATCAGGGCCTGGGTGAGGGTGGCCTCGCCGTTGACGACGTTGACGAAGTCGTACACCACGCGGCGTTCGCAGCCCATGATCAGGTCGAGGTTACGCAGGCCGACGTCGAAGTCGACGATGACGGTCTTGAAACCGCGCAAGGCCAGGCCGGTGCCGATAGCTGCGCTGGTGGTGGTTTTACCGACGCCACCCTTACCGGAAGTGACTACGAGAATTTTGGCCAAGGTGATTCACCCCAATGAAAAACGTAAGAATTCTGGTCCCTGAAAGTGGCGGCAGTATCCGTTAAAGGCGGGTGATGTTCAACACGTCACCCGACAGGCTGACGTGCACTGCCTTGCCCCACTGCGGGCTGCGTCGCAGGTCCTCCGCGACCTTGTAGTTACCGGCGATGGAGACCAGTTCGGCGGCCAACTGCTGGCAGAAGATTCGCGCCGTGGCGTCGCCTTTCACGCCGGCCAGTGCGCGTCCGCGCATCGGGCCGTACACATGGATGTTTCCGTCGGCGAGAAGTTCCGCGCCGGGACTGACCGCGGCCAGCACGATCAGGTCGCCGCCGGCGGCGTAGATCTGCATGCCGCCGCGCACCGGGGTCTTCACCACCTTGGTCGGGCGGCTGACGGGCTCGGCGGGCTTCTCTTCCGCCTTGGCCGGCTCGGGCCTGGCTTCACCGACGCTCGGGCTGGGCTCTTCGGCAGGCTTGCGCGGGGCGCTGTCCTTGATGTCCAGCGGTCGTTCGCGGGCGCCCGAGGGCGGCAGCACCGGCAGGTCCAGGGCCTGGGCGGCGGCGATGTCCTCCTCGCGCCCGGCGCGGATCGCCAGGGTGCGCAGGCCGTGGCGGCGACAGACCTCGAGGAGCGCCGGCAGGTCAAGGCGGCCTTCGCCTTCGGGCAGCTTGTCGAGGGCCATGACCAGGGGGGTGTCGCGGAAGAAGTTGGGCGCTTGCGCCACCTTGTCGGCGAGTTGCCGTTCGAGCCTCGCCAGGTCGTTGTGCGCCAGTTCGAGGATGGTCACCGCGAGCATGCTGCCCTTGAGCTGGAATACGGGGTCTTGATCGAGGAGGTCGGCTTGGCTCATGGGGCTTGTCGGTCGTTGAATTGCAGGGACTTATAACGAGAACGCCGGATGCCCGCAAGCGTGGCAGATAGCCGGGGCGGCATCGATCGGCAACGCGGCGTCCCGCCGGGACGGCGGGCAGGGTAGAATGGCGGGCTTTGATCGTCGTCGGAACCGTCCATGGATCGCCCCCGTTTCTCCAGCGCTTTCCTCCATCCCCGCTACTGGCCGCTCTGGTTCGGCCTGGGGCTGCTCTGGCTGGTGGTGCAGTTGCCTTATCCCGTCCTGCTGATGCTCGGCCGTGGCCTGGGGGCGCTGATGTACCGCTTGGTCGGCTCGCGCCGCGAGATTGCCGCGCGCAACCTCGAACTGTGCTTTCCGGAAAAGTCGCCCGCCGAACGCGAGCGTCTGCTGAAGGAGAACTTCGCCTCCAGCGGCATCGCCTTCTTCGAGATGGCCATGAGCTGGTGGTGGCCGAAGGCGCGCCTGGCCCGTCTTGCCCATATAGAAGGCCTGGAGCATCTGCGCGAGGCCCAGGCCAAGGGCGAGGGGGTGATCCTCATGGCTCTGCATTTCACCACCCTGGAGATCGGCGCGGCGCTGCTCGGCCAGGTGCACACCATCGACGGCATGTACCGTGAGCACGACAACCCGGTGTTCGACTACATCCAGCGCCGTGGCCGCGAGCGGCATAACCTCGATGCCACCGCCATCGAGCGCGAGGACGTGCGCTCGATGCTCAAGGTGCTGCGTGGCGGCCGCGCCATCTGGTACGCACCGGACCAGGACTACGGCGCCAAGCAGAGTCTGTTCGTGCCGCTGTTCGGCATCCCGGCGGCCACCGTCACCGCCACTACCAAGTTCGCCCGCCTGGGCCGGGCGCGGGTGTTGCCGTTCACCCAGAGCCGTCTGGCCGATGGCAGCGGTTACCGCCTGACCATCCACCCGCCGCTGGAGGACTTCCCCGGCGAGAGCGAGGAAGCCGATTGCCTGCGGATCAACCAGTGGGTCGAGCGCTGCGTGCGCCAGCAGCCCGAGCAGTACCTGTGGGCGCACCGGCGTTTCAAGACCCGCCCGCCAGGCGAAGCCAAGCTCTATCCGAAACGGCGCAAGCGCTGAGGACGGGCATTCCGGACGCGCGCGGGGTCTGGCTATACTCGCCGCAGTTCATGACGGAAGCCCCGCTGTGTCCGATCCCCTTGCCCCACGTCCGCCGCTCACCGGCCTGATCCTTTCCGGGGGCGGCGCCCGCGCGGCCTACCAGGTCGGCGTCCTGGCCGCCATCGCCGACCTGCTGCCGGACAGCGCCGGCAATCCTTTCCCGGTCATCGTCGGTACCTCCGCCGGCGCCATCAACGCCGTTGGCCTGGCTTGCGGCGCCCTGCAATTCCGCCAGGCGATCCAGCGCCTGACCGCGGTCTGGCAGGGATTCCGCACCGAACATGTCTATCGCAGCGACTGGCCGGGCGTGACCCGCCAGGCCTCGCGCTTCCTCGGCCATAGCCTGCTCGGCCTGGGGCGGCGGGTGCCGGTGGCGTTGCTGGACAACCGGCCGTTGCATGAGCTGCTGGCACGTGAGCTGGATTTTTCCGGGATTCATGCGGCGGTGCGCCAGCGCCAGTTGCGCGCGGTGGCGGTGACCGCGTTCGGCTACGAGTCGGGGCAGGCGGTGACCTTCTACCAGGGGCGCGCGACCATCGATCCCTGGGTACGCCATCGGCGCCTGGGCATTCCCACCCGCCTGGAGCTTCGGCACCTGCTGGCCAGCGCGGCGATCCCGCTGCTGTTCCCGCCGGTGCGGATCAACCGCGAATACTTCGGCGACGGCGCGGTGCGTTCCCAGGCGCCCATCAGCCCGGCGTTGCACCTGGGCGCCACGCGGGTGCTGGTGATCGGCGTCAGCGGCAATCCGGCCACCGGTGGCGACAGTGCCATGACCGGCCTGCCGCCGTCCGACCGACCGCCGAGCCTGGCGCAGATCGGCGCCCACCTGTTGAACAGCACCTTCATCGACAGCCTGGAAGGCGACATCGAGCAGTTGCAGCGGATGAACCAGATCGGCCAGTTGGTGGCGCCGGAGGTGCGCCGCCAGGCGGGTGGGCTGGAGCCGGTGGAGGTATTGCTGGTGTCGCCGAGCCGGCCGCTGGACGAGATCGCCGCGCGGCACTACCGGGAGCTGTCGCGGGTGCTGCGGCTTTTCCTGCGCGGTCCCGGAGCGACCCGCGCCAGCGGGGCGGGGGTATTGAGCTACCTGTTGTTCGAGCGCGGCTATTGCAGCGAACTGATCGAACTGGGCTACCACGATGCGATGGGCAAGCGGGCGGAACTGGAGCGCTTCCTGCGGATCGAGCGGTAAACCTTATTCAGGACGGGACAGGCGGAAGGAAAAAGCCGCCCCGAAGGGCGGCTCGCGCACGGCTCAGACGGCCAGGACACCGTCGCGATAGTCGCGTAGCGCCTGCTCGATTTCCTCGCGGCTGTTCATCACGAACGGACCGTACTGGACGATCGGCTCGCGCAACGGCTTGCCGGCGAGCACCAGTACCCGCGCGCCGGCTTCGCTGCGCAGGCTCAGTTCCCCTTCTTCGGACAGCCGAGCCAGGCGATTGGTGGCGATTTCCACCGGGCGTTCGCCTTCCACCGTCAGGCTGCCTTCGTAGACGTACAGCAGCACGCGATGGCCGTCCGGCAGGCGCGGGGCGATGCGGCCGCCGGCAGGCAGTTGCAGGTCGTAGTAGTGCGGCTCGGTGTCCGGCCTTTCCACGGCGCCGATCTGCTGCGCCTGGCCGTCGTCGAAGCGACCGGCGATCACCGTGACCTTCACGCCTCCGGCGGTTTCCAGGCGTGGCACGTCTTCCGGCTCGATATCGCGATAGCCGGCCGGAGCCAGCTTGCTCTTCGCCGGCAGGTTGACCCACAGCTGGAAGCCACGCATCGCGCCTTCCACCTGTTCCGGCATCTCGCTGTGGATGATGCCGTGGGCGGCGGTCATCCACTGTACGCCGCCGGGCTTGAGCAGGCCGCGATTGCCGAGGTGGTCTTCGTGGCGCATACGCCCTTCGAGCATGTAGGTCACGGTCTCGAAGCCGCGGTGCGGGTGCGAAGGGAAGCCGGCGACATAGTCGTCCGGGTTCTGGGTATCGAACTGGTCGAGCATCAGGAACGGATCGAAGCGTTCCGGGGACGGGCCGCCGATCACGCGGGTCAGGCGGACGCCGGCGCCATCGGAGGCGGGGTGGCCGGTATGCAGTTCGAGGACATCACGGTAGCGGGTCATGGGAACCTCCTGGTTCGTGTATGGCTCGATGATAGTCCTCTCTGGTCGATATATGGTTGCGAGTTTTATGTAATTCCTATCGATTTATTGAATCGTTATGAGGAAAAGAAACCGCCGCACAGGGCGACGGTTCTTCGTCTCACTCGGCGATCTGCAGCTTGCGCGCCTCGGTATAGATGTAGCGCAGTTTCTCGTACTCGAACGGCGAGTTCATCTGGCCGTAGCGGAAGCTGGTGTTGTAGCGCCTGTCCACCACGCGCAGGGCGGTGATCTCCGGGTGGTCGCCGCTGGCCTGGGGAACGTTGAGGTAGTTCACCTGGTATTCGCCGACGTAGTCCACCACCAGTCCGCCGGTGTCGCGCAGGTTGGACGGGCCGAGGATCGGCAGCACCAGGTAGGGGCCGCTGCCCACGCCGTAGAAGCCGAGGGTCTGGCCGAAATCCTCGCTGCGCTTGTGCAGGCCCATCTTGGTCGCCGGGTCCCACAGGCCGAGCACGCCGAAGGTGGTGTTGAACAGCAGCCGCGCGGTGGTTTCCATCGCCGCCTTGCCCTTCAACTGGGCGAGGTTGTTCAGCAGATTGGGCACGTCGCCGAGGTTGTCGAAGAAATTGCTCACGCCGCTGCGGACGAAGTGCGGGGTGACGTATTCGTAGCCTCGTACCACGGGCAGGAACACCCACTCGTCGAAGCGATAGTTGAAGTGGTAGACCCGGCGGTTCCAGGATTCCCAGGGATCGTACATGTTCAGTGCGTCGAGGGTGGCGCGCTCGAATTCGCGTTGATCCAGGCCGGGATTGAACTTGAGTTGGTCCAGTGGACGGCTGAAACCGTCGCCGTCGAGCTGGCGTGGCGGCAGTTCGGCCGGCGCGGCGGCCTGGTCGGCCTGGGCGCTGGCGGCAGCGCTCAGCAGAAGGGCGAACATCCAGTGTGCGGTTCGGCTCATCGATCAGTTTCCTGCCTGCTGGGTGAGGGCCGCGCTGGCGACCTGGGTCTGTCCGGCAGCGGGCGTGGCGAAGAAGTCCAGCATGTCCTGCGCGTTGACCTTGTAGTTGAGGTTGCCGCAGTGACCGCCATAGGGATAGACGGTCAGGCGTTCGCCGAAGGTCCGGCGGAGGAAGCCGAGGTCGCCCGGGCCGAGGATGACGTCGTCGGCGTTGTGCATCACGGCGATCTTCGGGCTGTCGTGCAGATAGTCCTGCAGCTTGTAGAGGCTGACCTGGTTGACCAGTTGGGTCAGGCTGCCGCCGTCGTAACGGGCTCGCCACATCGGGATCAGTTGCTCAGTCATGTAGCACTCGAAGTCGCACTGTAGCGCGCGCTTGAAGAAGGGCTCCAGGCTGGTGCCTTCGTTGATCGGGTAGTTCGGCGGGGTGATCAGGCCGCGACGGTTGACCAGGTCCGAGGTGAAGGCGATGTCGGCGGCGGAGAAGCGGAACGAGGTGCCGATCAGCATGGCCATTTCCTCGTTGCTCAGGCGCTGCTTCGACTGCTGGAAGTCGTAGAGCATGGCGTCGTTGATGTCGACGTAGCCTTTCTGCCGGAAGTAGCGGGTCAGCTTGCTCAGCACCACCTCGTAGAAGGTACGCGAGTCAGTGATGCCCTTGACCTGGGTTTCCACCAGTTTGTCGAGGTTGCTCACCGAGGTGTAGAGGTTCACCGGTGGGTTGAGCAGCAGCACTTTCTTGAAGTTGAAGCTCCGGCGGCTTTCGTCGAGGTGGCTGACGAACGCGGCGTTCAGCGCCCCCAGGCTATAGCCGGTGAGGTAATAGTCGGTCACCGGCAGGTCGCGCTGCTGCGCGCGCACCGCCTGCATCACCCGGTACAGGTCATCGGCGTCGTCGCTGGAAAAGCCCGGTGTGGCGAAGCGCGAGGCGCTGGCCATGAAGTCCCAACTGGTCGGCGAGGACAACTGCACCACGTGGTAGCCGGCCTGGTAGAAGAGCTTCTTCAGGTATTCCGGGAAGCTGCTGGCGTAGTGGGCGCCAGTCCCGGCGATGATGAAGATCAGCGGCGCCGCATGATCCTGGCGGGCCAGGCGGTAGCGCAGTTTCTTCACCGGCCAGAAGTTGTCCGGCAGGGCGAACTCGCGCTCCGGGCGCAATTTCAGGCTGTAGTCCTTCTGGTCGATGTCCTCGCTGTGCGGAAGCTCGGGACGCAGTTCCGGCGGCGTGGTGGCGATGGTCGCCTCGAACGGGTTGGTCAGTGGATAGCCGTAGCTCGCGGCGTCCACGTCCCGGGCCTGCGCCAGATTGGCACAACCGAGGGCGAGGCCGCCGAGCAGGGCAGCGAAACGGAGGAAGTGGGGCATCGGGGGAATCCCTTCGAGGGAAAAGTACTGAGTGAATATACTGCCGCTATGACAACTGCAAGCCTCAGTAGTGCAGTGGGTTATTGCAGCCAGTGTTCCAATCGTTTTTTTCCCCTTTCGCCGTGCCTCGCGAATTTCCCTTCAGGCGTGGCGGTGCAGCCAGCCGTGGGCGCTAGCCGGGCGCGGCGCGCCGTCTTTCTCGAAGCGTTTCCAGATCTTCTCGTGGAAGTAGAAACCGACCGAGTTGCACAGCGGCTCGACCGCCGCCACCAGCCCGCCGACCGCTATGCTGCCGGTCAGCGCATAGGCCACGCTGAAGGCGATGATGAAGTGCATGACGGTGAAGGTCAGGGTCTTGAGCATGGCTGCTCTCCTTTGATCGAGAATCATTCCTCTTTGGCGAAAGCCTATCCAGGCGCTCGGCCAAGCGGAAATCGGCCTGTCCAATCGAGGGCATAGAGCGCTTCGATCGCACCGTCGCGGAGCACATCCGTTGCGGGCCGCAGCGCAGTTCGGGACATGTCGTTATCGGGTGCGATGGGTGTCGTTCTCAGAGCAGTCCGCCGTCCGGGCGCGCCGATGATGGACGGCGGCACCGCAGAGTGCCGCGACCGCCGGGGAGCGTCCCCGTCGGCATAGAACAAGGGGTACGTCTGATGCGAATGATGCGACGACTGTTGTGCTGGAGTGCGGGCCTGGCAATGTCGGCGGCGGTGGGGATGGCGGCCGCGGCGGACAAGCCGGTGATCACCATCGGTTACGTGGACGGCTGGTCGGACAGCGTGGCGACCACCCATGTGGCCGCCGAGGTGATCCGCGAGAAACTCGGCTACGAGGTGAAGCTGATGCCGGTGGCGGCGGGGATCATGTGGCAGGGCGTGGCGCGCGGCAAGCTCGATGCCATGCTCTCGGCCTGGCTGCCGGGCACCCACGGCGCCTACTACGAGAAGATGAAGGACAAGGTGGTCAACCTTGCCATCAACTACCCGGACGCACGCATCGGCCTGATCGTCCCCGAATACGTGAGCGCCAACGGCATCGCCGACCTCCAGGCGCAGAAGGACGCTTTCGGCGGCCGCGTGGTGGGCATCGATGCCGGCGCCGGGGTGATGATCAAGACCGACGAGGCGATCAAGCAATATGGCCTCGACTACAAGCTGGTGGCCAGTTCCGGCAGCGGCATGATCGCCGAGCTGACCCGTGCCGAGAACGAGAAGAAGCCGGTGGTGGTGACCGGCTGGATTCCGCACTGGATGTTCGCCAAGTGGAAGCTGAAGTTCCTCGACGACCCGAAGAAGGTCTATGGCGATACCGAGCATGTCGACACCGTCGCCAACCCGGCGCTGGAAGCCAAGGCCAAGCCGGTCTGGGAGTTCCTGAAGAAGTTCGGCTGGAAGGATGGCAACGAGGTCGGCCAGGTGATGCTGGCGATCCAGGAGGGCGCCAAACCCGAGGATGCGGCGAAGCAGTGGGTGGCGGCCAACCCGGGACGGGTCAAGGACTGGGTGCAGTAGCACGGCTGGTTCGATTGGGGAACGCCGTGCCCGGGCAACCGGGCACGGCGTTTTTCCTTGCCGAAGGCTGGCTCCGGAATCTGCCGGAAGGCCCGGGAATACCGGTCTAGAGCGGCTGGCGAAACGCTACGACTAAAGTCGTCTGGAGCGCTTGCACCAGCGTCCTACAGTGGATTTCGACGACATTCCGCGTCACCCCGCTGTGAGGATAAAAACAATGAACGACAGCATCTACCAGCGGATTGATACCAATCCGCGCTTCAAGGAGTTGGTGGCCAAGCGAGAGCGTTTCGCCTGGATACTTTCTTCGATCATGCTTGGCCTCTACGTGATATTCATCCTGCTGATCGCTTTCCAGCCGCAGCTGCTGGGCGCGCGTATCAGTCCCGATTCGTCCGTGACCTGGGGTATCCCGATGGGTGTCGGACTGATCCTTGCCGCGTTCATCCTGACCGGCCTGTACGTGCGTCGCGCCAACGGCGAGTTCGACAGCCTGAACCAGGAAATCCTCAAGGAGGCGCAGCAATGATCGCTCGTCTCCTTGCCGCGCTCGGCCTTGCGGCCTTCGCTCCGGCCCTCTGGGCCGACGCGCTGACCGGCGACGTGCAGCGCCAGCCGCTGAACGTCTCGGCCATCGTCATGTTCGTCGCCTTCGTCGGCGCGACCCTCTGCATCACCTACTGGGCATCCAAGCGCAACCGCTCGGCGGCCGACTACTATGCCGCAGGCGGCCGCATCACCGGCTTCCAGAATGGCCTGGCGATCGCCGGCGACTACATGTCGGCGGCATCCTTCCTGGGTATTTCGGCGCTGGTCTTCACTTCCGGCTACGACGGCCTGATCTACTCGATCGGCTTCCTGGTCGGCTGGCCGATCATCCTCTTCCTCATCGCCGAGCGCCTGCGCAACCTGGGCAAATACACCTTCGCCGACGTCGCCTCCTACCGTCTCAAGCAGAAGCAGATCCGCACCCTCTCGGCCTGCGGCTCGCTGGTGGTGGTGGCGTTCTACCTGATCGCGCAGATGGTCGGCGCCGGCAAGCTGATCGAGCTGCTGTTCGGCCTCAACTACCATGTCGCGGTGGTCCTGGTGGGCATCCTGATGGTGCTCTACGTGCTGTTCGGCGGCATGCTGGCGACCACCTGGGTGCAGATCATCAAGGCCGTGCTGCTGCTCTCCGGCGCCTCGTTCATGGCGATCATGGTGCTCAAGCACGTCAACTTCGACGTCAGCACGCTGTTCTCCGAAGCCATCAAGGTGCATCCGAAGGGCGAGGCGATCATGAGTCCGGGCGGCCTGGTCAAGGATCCGATCTCGGCATTCTCCCTGGGCTTCGCGCTGATGTTCGGCACCGCCGGGCTGCCGCACATCCTGATGCGCTTCTTCACCGTCAGCGACGCCAAGGAAGCGCGCAAGAGCGTGTTCTACGCCACCGGTTTCATCGGCTACTTCTACATCCTGACCTTCATCATCGGTTTCGGCGCGATCCTGCTGGTCAGCACCAACCCGGACTTCAAGGACGCCACCGGCGCCCTGATCGGCGGCAACAACATGGCGGCGGTGCACCTGGCCGACGCGGTGGGCGGCAGCCTGTTCCTCGGCTTCATCTCGGCGGTGGCCTTCGCCACCATCCTCGCGGTGGTCGCCGGGCTGACCCTGGCCGGGGCCTCGGCCGTCTCCCATGACCTGTACGCCAGCGTGTTCAAGGGCGGCAAGGCCAACGAGAAGGACGAGCTGCGGGTCTCGAAGATGACCACCGTGGCCCTGGGCGTGGTCGCCATCGTGCTCGGCATCCTCTTCGAGAAGCAGAACATCGCCTTCATGGTCGGCCTGGCCTTCTCCATCGCCGCCAGCTGCAACTTCCCGGTGCTGCTGCTCTCCATGTACTGGAAGAAGCTGACCACCCGCGGCGCCATGATCGGCGGCTGGATGGGCCTGATCACCGCGGTGGGCCTGATGGTCCTCGGCCCGACCATCTGGGTGCAGATCCTCGGCCACGAGAAAGCCATCTACCCGTACGAGTACCCGGCGCTGTTCTCGATGATCGTCGCCTTCGTCGGTATCTGGTTCTTCTCCATCACCGACAAGTCGGCGGCGGCCGACGAGGAGCGGGCGCGCTTCTTCCCGCAGTTCATCCGTTCCCAGACCGGCCTGGGCGCCTCTGGCGCGGTGGCCCACTAAGCGCTACGTGAAGACGTAGCCCGAGGCGGCGGCCGGATTTCCGGTCCGCCGCCTTTCGTTTCAGCGTCCCGGTTACAGCGAGATGAGCCATGCCTGACAGTTTCAACTTCGCCTCGCCGCCCTTCGACCAGTTGCGTCCCCATCAGCGCGAGACCCTCAAGCAGGCCCTCAGCGTAGGCTACTACGCGCCGGGGGAAACCTTGCTGGAGGCCGGTTCGGCGGTCCCCGGGCTGTTCGTCCTGCTCAAGGGCGTGGTCGAGGAGCGCGGCGACGACGGGCGAGTGTTCGCCCAGTACGCCGCGGACGACCTGTTCGACGTCCGCGGGCTGTTTTCCGGCAGCAGCAAGCATCGCTACCTGGCGATCGAGGAAAGCATCGTCTACGAACTGCCGGCCAGTTGCTTCCACCAGTTGTGCGGGGAGAACCCGGGTTTCGCCCGCTTCTTCCAGGCCGACCTGGCGGCCAAGCGCCAGTTGGCCCAGCGCGACGGGCAGAACCTTGCCGAGTTCATCCTTACCCGCATCGCCCGCGAGCACTTGCTGCCGGCGCTGGAGGTGGAGGCCTCGCTGTCCCTCGGCGACGCCGCGCGCCTGCAATTGAGCCACGGCGCCGATGCCCTGCTGGTGCGGCTGGAGAGGGACGGGCCCGAGCTCGGCATCGTCACCCGCACCGACCTCATGAGCGCGCACTTCCGCGACGGGCGCAGCGAGCTGGAGGCTATCGGGCCGTTGGCCCATGGTCCGCTGGCCAGCGTCGAACTGGGCGATTTCCTGTTCGACGCGATGATCCTCATGACGCGCCAGCGTATCGAGCGGGTCGCGGTCACGGAGGACGGTCAGGTGATCGGCCTGTTGCACCTGACCCAGGTGCTCAGCCTGTTCTCCACCCATTCCCACGTCCTGGCGCTGCGCATCGCCCGCGCCGACGACCTCGGCGACCTGCGCCGCTGCGCGGAAACCCTGGACACCCTGATCGCTACCCTGGCCGGCAACGGTATCCGCCTGCGCTTCATCATGCAGCTGGTCAGCGCCCTCAACGAGCAATTGCTCGAACGGCTTTTCGAATTGTTGCTGCCGCCAACCCTGCGCGGGCGCTGCTGCTTGCTGGTGATGGGCAGCGAAGGACGCGGCGAGCAGTTGCTGAAGACCGACCAGGACAATGCCCTGGTCCTGGCCGACGATCTGCCGCAGGAACAGGCCCTGGCGATGATGCAGCGCTTCAGCGCGGCCTTGCTGGAGTTCGGTTATCCGCCCTGTCCCGGAGGGGTGATGGCCAGTCGGCCGGAATGGTGCAAGCCGCTGGCGGCCTGGCAGGCGGAGCTGCGCGGGACGCTGCTGGAGGGCAAGCCGGAGCAGCTGTTGCGCCTGTCGATCCTGGCCGATGCCTGGCCGGTGGCCGGCAACCTGCAGCTGTTCGAGCCGTTGCGTCGGCAACTGCGCGGTTTCGCCGACGGCGGCGAGCGCTGGCTGGCGGATATCGCGGCGGCGGCCCTGCAATTCGATACGCCGCTGACCTTCCTCGGCCAGCTGAAAACCCAGGACGCCCGCCTCGATCTCAAGCGCGGCGGGATCTTCCCCATCGTCCACGGCATCCGCACCCTGGCCCTGCGCGAAGGCCTGGAGACCCGCGGGACCCTGGCACGGATCGAGGCGCTGAAGCGACACAAGGTCCTCGAAGCACGCCTGGCGGACGACCTGAGCGAGTCTTTCGAGCTGTTCCTGCAACTGCGCCTGACCCGCCAGTTGGCCGGCCAACGCGACGGTCGCCAGCAGGGCCTGGACGTCAGCGGCATGAGCCGCCACGATCGCGACATGCTGCGCTACGGCCTGCATGTGGTGAAGAAGTTCAAGCAGAGCGTGGCCCGTCAATTCCACCTGGAGACCCGATGAACACCATGGTCAAGTTGCCCGACAGCCGCTGGCCGGGCTGGCGCCGCCGGCTGTATTGGTGGATGCACGAGGCGGTCGAGGCGGAGGAAGTGATCTCCCTCGATCTCGAGACCACCAGCCTCGACCCGCGTCGTGCCGACATCCTCAGCATCGGCGCGGTGCTGGTGCGGCGCGGCAAACTGGTCATGGGCGAGCGCCTGGAACTCTACGTCGAGCCGCCGCCGAGCCTGGATGCGGAGTCGATCCGCATCCACAAGCTGCGCCGCGCCGACCTGGAGGGACAGTTGCAGCTGGAGCAGGCCCTACGCCAGGTGCTGGCGTTCATCGGCGACCGACCGCTGCTGGGCTACTATCTGTCGTTCGATGTCGCCGTGCTGAACCGGCACCTGCGCCAGCTCCTCGACCGACAGTTGCACAACCCCTCCATCGAGATTTCGTCGCTGTACCACCGGAAGGTCAGCCGGCATTTTCCCGACGCACACATCGACCTGCGCTTCGACACCCTGGCGCGGGCCCTGGATGTGCCGGTCAGCGGTCGCCACACCGCCCTCGGCGACGCCCAGGCGGTGGCGCTGATGTTCATGCGTCTGCTCAAGGGGCCGGCGCCCAAGGTCATCCACTGAGGCTGGAGGTCGCGGATTTATTGAATCTTCGTTGCTCGGCGGGGGTCGAGAACTACAAGGGCGGAATCTCCCGCCCTTTGCCCCATGAGCCGAACAGGAGCGACGCCCATGAGTCTCGGTACGATTCTTCTGATCATCCTGATCCTGCTGCTGATCGGCGGCCTGCCGGTCTTTCCTCATTCGCGCAACTGGGGCTACGGGCCCTCGGGGATCATCGGCGCATTGCTGGTGGTGCTGTTGGTCCTGTTGCTGCTGGGCATGATCTAGGGCCCGATCGGGAATGCCGTCGTGGTTGTCCGCCGTCCCGACGGGTATCGGCGGATAACGCCTCCGGCGTTATGCGCCCTACGCGGAGGGTTTCCCTGCTTTCGCTCCGCCCTGGGGTAGGGCGAATAACCGCATCGCGGTTATCCGCCGTTGCGACGGGTATCGGCGGATAACGCCGTTGGCGTCATGCGCTCTACGTAGGATGGTTCGAAGCCTTCGCTTGGTGAAGGGCGGTTTCATCGCGGGGTCCGCCGGGCGCTTTTTTTTCCATCGACCGGCTTCACTTGCCTTGCGTCTCGCGCCAGACTGGCGCGCATGCCGATCCAGACGCTCGCCACCCTTGCCGATATCGACGCCGCCGAGTGGGACGCCTTGTTGCCTCCCGCCCAGCCATTCCTGCGTCATGCTTTCCTGTCCGCGCTGGAAGACAGCCACAGCGTGACGCCCGCTACCGGCTGGCGCCCGGCTCATCGCGTGCTGCGCGATCCGCAAGGGCGGCTGTGCGCGGCGCTGCCGGCCTATGTGAAGGCGCACTCGTACGGCGAATACGTGTTCGACTGGAGCTGGGCCGACGCCTGCCAGCGGGCCGGTATCCGCTACTACCCGAAGCTGCTGGTAGGGGTGCCCTTCACCCCGGTCGCCGGTGCGCGCCTGCTGGGCGAGGACGAAGGGTTGCAGGGGCTGCTCGCGTCCCTTGGCGAGGAGGCCGAGGCGAGCGGTCTGTCGAGCATCCATGTGAATTTCACCGACGCCCGGGCGGACACCTTGCTTGCCGCGCGTGACGGTTGGCTCGAACGCCTGGGTTGCCAGTACCACTGGCACAACCGCGGCTATCGGGACTTCCAGGACTTCCTCGAGGCCCTCAGTTCGCGCAAGCGCAAGCAACTGCGCAAGGAGCGCGAACAGGTCGGCGGACAGGGCATCGAGTTCGAATGGCGGGAAGGCGGCCAGTTGTCCGAACTGGAGTGGGATTTCGTCTATCTCTGCTACGCCAACACCTACCTGGTGCGCGACCGCGATCCCTACCTGAGCCGCGAGTTCTTCGGCCTGCTGGCCGAGCGCATGCCGGAGGCGATCCGCGTGGTCTTCGCCCACCAGCGTGGCAAGCCGGTGGCGATGGCGTTCAGCCTGGTCGCTGGAGATACCCTGTACGGGCGCTACTGGGGATGCCTGGCCGAGTTCGACCGGCTGCACTTCGAGACCTGCTTCTACCAGGGCCTGGAATTCGCCATCGGCGCCGGCCTGGCGCGCTTCGACGCCGGCGCCCAGGGCGAACACAAGCTGATCCGCGGTTTCGAGCCGGTGCTGACGCGCTCCTGGCACTACCTGGCGCATCCCGGTCTGCGCGATGCCGTGGCGCAGTTCCTCGAACAGGAGCGGGCGGGTGTGCGCGCCTACGCCGAGGAGGCCCACGGCCTGTTGCCCTACCGCCAGGCCTGAAGGGGGCCGGAACGATAGGGCGTGGCGTCCGCTCAGCCGTTGCTGGTGCTGCCGCCCCATTCGAGGAAGCGGATCTTGTGCAGCTCGCCGCTATGGTCCTCGTAGACCACGGTCACCGGCACTACGCCGGTCCTGGTCGAATTGTCGGTACGGTGCAGGACATTCTTCACGTCCAGTTGCATGCCGTAGTGGTATTCCTCGACCGGCAGGCCGCGGCCCGGGTCCTTGTCCACGTCCTGGGCGAAGGCCATGGGGGCGAGGCTGGTGATGACGGCGGACACGACAGAGGCAAGTTTCATTCTGTGATTCTCCGTAGCGATGGGGCGAAATCCCCGGTACCGAGCACTGGCATCCTTGGTCGTCCGTGGCCGACGCCAGGTGGACGGGGACGATGCGGCAGGCGTCGGGATCGAGCCGGGGCACGGGTTCGATAAGAACACCGTTTCGCTGGCGGAAAAAATCGAAGCGCGTGCTAGTCGAGATCGACGGCGGTGATGATTGCCGCGAAAAGGCCCGTTGCAGAGCCTTTGACAAGGTCACCCAGGCCGGGCGGCGCGAGCCGCCGCCCGGTGCCGAGGCTTCAGTCGACGCCGACGAAGCCGCCGGTCTGGTGTTGCCAGAGGCGCGCATAGAGGCCGCCATGGGCGAGCAACTCGGCATGCGTGCCGCTTTCGGCGATGTGGCCCTTGTCCAGCACCACCAGGCGGTCCATGCGCGCAATGGTCGACAGGCGGTGGGCGATGGCGATCACCGTCTTGCCCTGCATCAGGGTCTCCAGGCTTTCCTGGATCGCCGATTCGACTTCCGAGTCCAGCGCCGAGGTCGCTTCGTCGAGGATCAGGATCGGCGCGTCCTTGAGCAGCACCCGGGCGATGGCGATGCGCTGGCGCTGGCCGCCGGAGAGCTTCACTCCGCGTTCGCCGACATGGGCGTCGAAGCCGCGGCGGCCCTCGGCGTCGCTGAGCAGCGGGATGAACTCGTCGGCGCGAGCCTTGCGCACCGCTTCCATGAGTTCCGCGTCGCTGGCGCCGGGGCGGCCGTAGAGCAGGTTGTCGCGGATCGAGCGGTGCAACAGCGAGGTGTCCTGGGTGACCATGCCGATCTGCGCGCGCAGGCTTTCCTGGGTCACCCCGGCGATGTCCTGGCCATCGACCAGGATGCGTCCGCTCTCCAGGTCGTACAGGCGCAGCAGCAGGTTGACCAGGGTCGACTTGCCGGCGCCGGAAGGTCCGACCAGGCCGATCTTCTCGCCGGGCCGGACCTTCAGGTCGAGACCCTGGATCACGCCGCTGCCCTTGCCGTAGTGGAAGGCGATGTGCTCGAACTCCACCTCGCCGCGCTCTACCCGCAGCGGCTGGGCGTCCTCGCGGTCGACCACCTTGCGCGGCAGGGCGATGGTCTGCATGCCATCCTGGACCTGGCCGATGTTCTCGAAGATGCCGCCGACCACCCACATGATCCAGCCGGACATGTTGTTGATGCGGATCACCAGCCCGGTGGCCAGGGCGATGGCGCCCACCGAGATCAGCTCCTGGCTCCACAGCCACAGGGCCAGGCCGGTGGTGCCGGTGATCAGCACGCCGTTCATCACCGTGATGGTCACGTCCATGGAGGTCACTACGCGCCCGGCGCGTTGCGACTTGAGGGTCTGGTCGCCGATCGCTTCGCGGGCGTAGTCCTCTTCCTGGCGGGTGTGGGCGAACAGCTTCAGCGTGGTGATGTTGGTGTAGCCGTCGACGATCCGCCCCATCAGCTTCGAGCGCGAATCCGAGGCCTCCACCGAGCGGCGCTTGACCTGGGGAACGAAGTAGGCGAGGGCGCCGACGTAGGCGAACACCCACAGCACCAGAGGGATCATCAGGCGCCAGTCGGCCTCGGCGAACAGCACCAGGGCGCTGACGGTATAGATCAGCACGTGCCAGAGGGCGTCCACCACCTGCACCGCCGAATCGCGCAACGAGTTGCCGGTCTGCATGATGCGCTGGGCGATGCGCCCGGCGAAATCGTTCTGGAAGAAGCCGAGGCTCTGCTTGAGCACGTAGCGGTGGTTCTGCCAGCGGATCAGGTTGGTCATGCTCGGGTTGATGCTCTGGTGCACCAGCATGTCGTGCAGGGCGTTGAACAGCGGGCGCAGGACCAGCGCCACCACCGCCATCCAGATCAGTTCGTTGGCGTGCACGCGGAAGAACTCCGCGCTGGGCGTGCTCTGGGCGAGATCGACGATGCGGCCGAGGTAGCTGAACAGCGCCACCTCGATCAGCGCGACGATCAGGCCGACCACCAGCAGGGCCAGGAACACCGGCCAGACCTGGCGCAGGAAGTAGACATAGAAACGCAGCACTTCGCTGGGCGGCATGCGTTCGGAAGCACTGCGGAACGGGTCGATCAGACGTTCGAAACGACGATAAAGCATGATGGCTCTCTTCTGGAGCGGGCCCGTCCTGGGCCCGCCGGATCAAGCCCCTGCGGCTGGACTCAGAGGCGTTTGGCGGACAGGATCACCACGTCGTCGCTCGGCACGTCGGCGAAGCCGTTGCGGCGGGTGGTGGGAACCTTGGCGATCTGGTCGACCACGCCCATGCCACGCACCACCTTGCCGAACACGGCATAGCCGAAGTCGCGGGCACCATGGTTGAGGAAGTCGTTGTCGGTCAGGTTGATGAAGAACTGGCTGGTGGCCGAATCGACCACTCCGGTACGGGCCATGGCGAGGGTGCCGCGCTCGTTGAGCAGGCCGTTGTCGGCCTCGTTCTTGATCGGTGCACGGGTCTTCTTCTCCTGCATGCCGGCGCTGAAGCCGCCGGTCTGCACCATGAAGCCCGGGATCACGCGGTGGAACAGGGTGCCGTCGTAGTAGCCGCTGTCGACGTACTCGAGGAAGTTCTTCACGCTGATCGGCGCCTTGGCCGGATCGAGTTCTACCTCGATCTCGCCGAGGCTGGTGGCGATCAGGACGTGCGGCTTGGCGGCAGGCGTGGCGGCCAGCAGGGAACCGGCGAAGAGCAGGGTGCAGGCGGCGATCAGGAGACGTTTGAGCATGGTTGTTCCTTGGTTTTATCGATATCGGCGAGGAAGCCGAGCAGGGTGGTGTTGAAAATCTCGGGTTGGTCCATCGGCGTGGCGTGGCGGGAGTCCTCCACCACCACCAGGCGGGCGTCGGCGATCCGCTCGCAATAGGCCTGCTTCAGCGATACCGGCGTGTAGTCGCGATCCGCGCTGATCACCAGGGTCGGACAGGCGATCTCGGCCAATCGTTCCTGCACGCCCCAGCCGATGATCGCGTCGAGGCTGGCCAGGTAGGCGCGCTTGTCGTTCTCCGCCCAGCGCGCCTCGATCTTCTCTCGCAGCCCGGCCTGTTCCGCCTTGGGAAACAACAGCCGGCCGAGGGCGCGGCCGATGGTCCGCAGGCTGAGCAGGCGCGAGAGGAGCTTGCGCTTGGCCACCTCCAGATGTTCGCGAGGCTTGCGCGGGATGACTTCCGGAGTGCTGTTGACGATGGTCAGGCTGCGCAGCAGGTCGGGTCGGTCGCAGGCCAACTGGAAGCCGATCATCCCGCCCATGCTGATGCCGACCAGGTGTACCGGGCCGCAGCCGAGCCGGTCGAGCAGCGCCGCGCAGTCCTCGGCGAAGCCGGCCATGCTGTAGCCGCCGCGCGGCTTGCCGGAGCGGCCGTGGCCGCGCAGGTCCGGGACCAGCAGGCGGTAGCGGCCCAGCAGGGCCGGCAACTGGTATTCCCAGTCGCGGGCGCTCGAACCGAGACCGTGCAGCAGCAGGACCGGCGCGCGCTCGGTGGGACCGGGGTGGTCGTCGTAGACGAGGGTGCAGTCGCGGTGCTGGAAGTCAGGCATCTGCGTTCACTCGGCGGCCGGTTCGGGCGCCGCGAAGGGCGCGTTGAGTGGTACGTTGGCGAACGACTTGAGCATTTCCATGAGGATCTGGCTGGCCGGGCCGAGCGGCTTTTCCTTGTTGGTGTAGAGGTAGAAGCGGCTCTGCCGCACGCCGCCCTGGCTCAGCGGCAGCGGCTTGAGCTGGCCACTCTGCAGTTCGCGCTCGATGATGTGTCGCGGCAGCCAGGCGAAGCCCAGGCCGTTGCCGACGAAGGTCGCCGCGGTAGCCAGGCTGCCCACCGTCCAGCGCTGTTCGGCGCCCAGCCAGCCGTGGTCGCGCGGCTGTAGCCGGCCGCTGTCGCGGATCACCACCTGCATCTGGGTTTCCAGGTCCTGGTGGGTCAGTTCGCGTTGCAGGCGGTGCAGCGGATGGTCGGGGTGGGCCACGGCGACGAACTCGACCACGCTGAGGTCGGCGCCGAGGTGGCCGGGAATGATCAGGCCGCTGATCGCCAGGTCGGCGGCGCCCTGGATCAGCGCTTCCTCGACGCCGGAGAGCACTTCCTCGCGCAGCAGCACGCGACAGCCGCGGCTCTGCGGCATGAAGGCGGACAGCGAGCGGACGATCCGCGCGGTGGGGTAGGCGGCGTCCACCACCAGGCGCACCTCGGGTTCCCAGCCCTGTTCCATGTGGTGCGCCAGTTCCTCCAGTTGCCCGGCCTGCTTGACCAGTTGCCGCGAACGGCGCAGCAATACTTCGCCGGCCTCGGTCAGCACCGCCTTGCGTCCGTCGATGCGCAGCAGCGGCACGCCGAGCTGTTCCTGCATGCGCGCCACGGTATAGCTGATCGACGATTGCGAGCGGTGCAGGGCTTCCGCGGCCTGGGCGAAGCCGCCGTGGTCGACCACCGCCTGCAGGGTCCGCCATTGGTCCAGGGTTACGCGTGGCGCTTTCATTTCCGCCTCCTCGAATGCAGGGATGCCTCGCCGGCGTTTCCGCGGCCGGCAGGCGATGACGAGTGCGCCGGAGGGGCGACTTCGCTTATCGTGTCGTCGGCGTCCTGTACGGGGTAGCTGTCCATTCTCTTGACGTACGGGATGCCGTGGTTTTCAGGGTGTTGCCATTTTTCCATCTGTCGCTACCGGGAGTCCGGCCATGAAAAGGCTTTGCTGTTTCGCACTATCGCTGCTGCCCCTGTCCGCTTTCGCCTATCCGATCGAGGTCGACCCGCAACTCAACGGCACCGAGGTCTCCTACAGCACCCAGGACATCGGGCGCGATATGGGCGCGATCCTTCTCACCAACCTGGGAGGCCAGGCGGCAGAGTGCACGGCGGTGTTCCGCAACGGCCCGGAGACCCCGAAAGTGCGCAAGGGCGTGATCCAGCCCGGGCAGAACAGCAACTTCGCCGCGCAATTCGGCCGCGACATCATCAAGTTGCGGATCAAGCTGACCTGCAAGATCGCGAAATAGAGCGTTCTCTCACCGAAAGACTAGGTGGTGCCTGTTTATAAATCAACCTGGTCGATATTTAACAGCGGTTTTTTCAACTTTTTAATCGATTAATCATTCTCTACCCTCACCTCCATCGTTGTAGCGCAGTGGGTGGAGGTCGAGTCATGTCCCGTGTCCTGGTTATCGAGAGCAGTGCCCGCCAACGGGGCTCGGTTTCCCGCCTGCTGACGGCGGAATTCATCTCCCACTGGAAAATCGCGCATCCCGCTGATCGCTTCCAGGTCCGCGACCTGGCGCGCGAGCCGCTGCCGCACCTCGATGAATTATTGCTGGGAGCCTGGACCACCCCCTGTGATGGCCATAGCGCTGCGGAAAGGCGCGCCCTCGAGCGTTCCAATCGCCTGACCGAGGAGTTGCGGATGGCGGACGTGCTGGTGCTGGCGGCACCGATGTACAACTTCGCCATTCCCAGCAGCCTGAAGAGCTGGTTCGACCATGTGCTGCGCGCCGGCCTGACCTTCCGTTACGCCGAGCAGGGGCCGGAAGGCCTGCTACAGGGCAAGCGCGCCTTCGTTCTCACCGCCCGCGGCGGGATCTACGCCGGCGGTGGTCTCGATCACCAGGAACCCTATCTGCGCCAGGTGCTGGGCTTCGTCGGCATCCACGACGTCACCTTCATCCACGCGGAGGGCATGAACATGGGCCCGGAATTCCGTGAGAAAGGCCTGGCGCGAGCCCGTGAGCGGATGCGGCAGGCGCTGGAAACGAACACTTCCCTTTGCGTCCCTCTGCCAACGCTCCGGTGATTGGACGCAGCACCCGGTCGAACCCCTTCCCCCGCGTGTTCGACCGGTTTTTTTTATTTCGCGATGGTTCCAGGCCCCGGATTCCGGAGCGCAGACAGTCTGGCAGGGGCTTTCGCGCTGGCGTTGTCGCATCGACACGGGTGAACGGCGCCAGGGGGCAGCGGGGACTGTTGCAAGGAGGACGGTGAACCCTGCCCGCAGAATGCTGTTGGCGGGCCGTGCATTGCGCCACCCGCCTCGCCGGCCCGGATGTTCAGTCGGTGCGCGCGCCCAGCAGATGTTCGATCCGTTCGATCACGCTTGCCGCTGTGGTGGCGCCTGAACTCAGTTGCTTCAGATCACCAGCCAGGTCAAGCAGAAGGGTGGGGAATGCGCGTACGCCCCACTCTCCGCACTGGGCGAATTGCCGATAGACGGCTTGCCGGGCAGCGGCAGTGGCGAAATGCGCGCGGAAGTCTTCGAACGATAGCGAAGCGTCTTCGCAAATGGATCTATAAAAGTCCACGTTCTTGGGGTCCTCGCCTTCGACATAGAACTTGCGCTGCACGGCAGAGAAAAATGCCAGGGTCGCGGAGGCGACAGGCCGCTTCTGGTCGAGCATTTGCTCGGCGACCACAACGGCTCGGCAGGCAGGCTCCGTGTCATAGTCGAAATGCTTTGCCGACAGCAGGGAAAAACCGAATGGTTGACCGGTGACCTTGGCGATATGGGTCCATTCCCGGCGTAGAAACTCCCGGAACTCCGGCCCCCATGCGTCGCCCCCGCCCGCGCGCAGGCCGCCCATGGTGAGGGTGAAGCCGATACCCTTCTGTTCGCAGTACCGTGCGAGTTCTTCGAGCGTGGAGGAAATACCCCAGCACCAGGAGCACATGGGGTCGCCGATGTACCTGAGCGTGACTTCGCCGCCAGGGGCCTGCTTCGCCCCTTGGGGGAGGGTGGGAGCAGCGTCGGGAATCCGGCAACTGCCGGTGGCCGGATCGCAGTTCATGAGTGTCATGGTTGGAGTCCACAGGTTGAGGCTGTATGGAGGTCTGCCGCGGCTATCGCGCCGCCAGCGCAGTGCCGGCCAGCCAATCGGTCGTCACGGGGCCCAGAACAGTTCGGCATAAGCCTTCTCGTCGAGCAGCGCATCCAGTTGCCCCGGGTTGCTGAGTTTGACCCTGAAGAACCAGCCGGCGCCCAACGGGGCGGTGTTGGCAAGCGTCGGGGTGTCGCGCAAGGCTGCGTTGACGGCGATGATTTCGCCGGAGACGGGGGTGTACAGGTTCGTCACCGCTTTGTCCGACTCGATCTCGGCCGCGGCGGCTCCCTGCGCCAACGTCTCGCCGACGTTGGGCAGGATCACCGAAATCAGGTTGCCCAGGCCGTCCAGTGCCCGTGGGGTGACGCCGACGACAACGCTGTCGATAGCGTGGCCATCGAGGGTGTCGGCGAGGCGAACCCAGTAATGGTCTTTGGAAAATTGCATGGACACGGTCGTCTCCCGTTCAACCTGGAAAAACAGAGGTTATGCTGGTGCCCCCAGGCGTTTCTGGTCGGCGCCAGCGACTTTCGAGGCCCAAGGCGTCGCGGCCCGGCCCTAGGCCGTCAGGGCGGCGACCTTGTCTTGTGCGTATTCCCGCAGTGTCCGCGGTCTCTTGCCGGTGAGCTTCATGACATCGTCGGTCACTACGCTCATCCAGCCTTGGCGCACCGGGTGGAAGATCGAGGCCATGTGCGCCGCATTGGCGGCGGGCACACCGTTGTTCTCCAGCATGTCGATGAACGCCTTGTCCGATGTCGCGGCGTATCGCACGGGCTTGCCGGTCACTTCGGACAGGATCGCCGCGGCATCGGCATAACTGAGCGCTTCGGGACCGGTGAGGTTGAATGCTTTGCCGTCGAAAGCGGTTGAGGTGAGCGCGGCGATGGCGCTGGCCGCAATATCGCGCACATCGATGAAACTGGTCCTGCTATCACCGGCTGGCAAGGCGATCTGCCCCTGGTCGAGGCCGGCTTTCCAGAAGTGATGGAAATTGTCGGAGAACCAGTTCGGCCGCAAGATCACATGGGGCGTGCCGGATTTCTCCAGCAGGATTTCCATTTGGCGCATGGGGTTGGCGTCATTCGCATCCACGCCAAAGGCGCTCTGGAAGACTATTTTCACCTTGCGGCTTGCGGCGGCTTCGACGAACGGCAGGAGCAGATCGCGTACGTTCAGGTAGCCGGCGGGCAGGAGCATGTAAGTGCGATCCACACCCTCCAGGGCGGTGGCGATGGTTTCCGGTTTGCCGAAATCGAAGGGCGTACTCTCGACTCCATCCATTTTCCGATTTGCGCGGGAAGCGGCCTTGACGGCCTCTCCCTTGGCCAGCAGGCCTTCGACTAACGGCTTGCCGACTGTTCCCGTCGCACCTAGAACAAGAATTTTCTTCGACATATCGATCTCCAGGATGTCCGCCTCGAGCAGCGGGACGCGTTCAGGAAAGTCCAGGGGGGCTGACGTCGGCTGCGAAACCCAGCCACGGGTCTCGTCTGCGCTAGCGCTGGCGTCAGTCCGCGTAGAACCGGTACCTAGCGAGGGCTCAGCACTGGTCGGGGTGTTCCTCCAGTCCTTCGGCCTGTAGCGCGGCCCTGACTGCCGGACGGGCTGCAATCCTGGCCATGAAATCCATCAATGCTGGGAATGGGGCCAGCGAAATGCCGAATTGGGGGCACCAGCGCGTAAGGGCGAAGAGATGTGCGTCCGCGACGGTGAACTCGTCACCCAGGATGTATGGGCGGCCGTCCGCGAGGAGGTTGTTCAGGTAGGCCACTTTGGCTATCACTGGGCGCTGCGCGGCCGTGGGGTCGTCCGAAGGGGACAGGTAGAACAGCGGGGTGAAGGACTTGTGGTAATCCGAAGAGAGGTAATTCAGTATCTCGTGCAAACGGCTGCGTTCCAGCGTTCCGTTGGCTGGCACCAACGTTGGGGCGTAGCGATCCGCGAGGTATTGGCTGATGGCGGCGCCTTCGGTCAGCAAGCCGCCTTCGAACTCGAGGGCGGGCGCCGTGCCCTTCGGGTTTATCTGGAAGTAATCGCCGCCCGAGGCGGTCTTGTGCTGCCACAGGTCGACCTTGGCCAGTTCGTGAGGCACGTTGGCCTCGCGAAGCACGATGTGGATGGCCAGCGAGCAAGAGCCGGGGGAGTAGTACAGTTTCATGATCGATATCCTTCGAGGTAGTTGCAGGTTCAAGCGACGCGCGCAGGGTGCGCCGGTGATTCATCGGCGCCTGGCTCAGGCATGCAGCTGTTGTCCGATCCTGGCGACGCGAGCGGCGTAGAGCTTCACGGTCTCGAGATCGCCGCTGGGAATGGCCTGGGCATCCGCGTCGGACGGCGACTGCACCAGCGCGCCGACCGAGGCGCCGAGGTTGTTGATATCCGCGCGGCTCGAGGCCGAGGTGTTGGCGGGAGCCAGGCCCAGGCTGACCCAGATGCCGCCGTGCTGGGACGCCAGCGTGTGCATGAGGATCAGGGAAACCTGCTTGTCGCCGTTCAGGCTTGCGCTGTTGGTGAAGCCGCCGAAGACCTTGTCCTGCCACTGCCGAACAAACCACTTCTTGGAAGTGGCGTCCGCGAACTTCTTGAATTGCCAAGGCACCGAGCCCATGTACGTGGGCGCGCCGAAGAGGATGGATTGCGCCTGGTCGAGCAGGTCCCAGGCTGCCTCGGGAATGTTGCCCTCGCTATCGATCTCGATCAGCGAAGCCTGTGCGCCTTCCGCCGCCGCTTGTGCTACGCGCTTGGTATGGCCATATCCGGAGAAATAAACAACGACTGCTTTTGACATGATGGTTCCCTGGTGGGTGGACGGAAGGAACCATAATTGGGATTGAGAATAAGAAAAATATTATCCAAAGTTACTCTTGGTTCAATAATCGCGAACAATCTATGGACAAACTCACCGCCATGGCCACCTTCGTGAAGGTGGTGGACGCCGGCAGCTTCACACGCGCGGCCGATGCCCTGGGCCTGCCGAAAGCTCGCGTTTCGCAGCGCGTCAGCGATCTTGAAAAGCATCTAGGCGTGCGCTTGCTCAATCGTACGACCCGTGCCCTGAGCCTTACGCACGATGGCAGCGCGTACTTCGACAAATGCCAGGTCCTGCTGCAGCAGATAGACGAACTGGAGGCCACGCTCAGGGGCGGGACGGCGACGCCCATCGGCCGGCTCAGAGTGGACTCCCTGATCACCATCGCCCGATGGGTGATCGCTCCAAGGCTGCACGACTTCCAGGCGCGCTACCCGAGGATCCAGCTGCGGCTGAGTAGTTCGGACCGGATCAGCAATCTGCTGGAGGACGGCATCGATTGCACGATCCGGGGAGGTGCGCTCAAGGATTCCAGCATGATCGCCAGGCATCTTTGCGACATCCAGATGGGCTTGTATGCCTCGCCCGAGTACCTGGCCTCCATAGGCGGTGTAGACAGTCCGGACGATCTATCGCAGTTCAGGCGGTTGAGCTGGTTCAGCGGCAGGGAGCGCAACCCGTTCATGTGGGAGCTGGAGTCCGGCCCGGAGCGTTTCGTGGTGCAGTCCGGCGATGGAATGCAGTTCGACGAACCCGACGTGGCTATTTCGGCCTGCGTGGCGGGCAGCGGCATCTGCCCTGGCGCCCCATTCGCGGTGGCTGGATTCGTACGCGCAGGGAAACTTGTTCCGGTACTGCCGCAATGGCACTTTTCTGCGGCGCCGGTGCATGTCATCTACCCGGGCTCCAGGCACCTGTCGGTTCGTGTGCGCTGCTTTGTGAACTGGGTCATGGAGCTGTTCGCGGAGAACCCCGAGATACAGCTCACGCCCATCGCGCTGGCGCTCGAGTCCGGCCTCGCGCAACGAACCTGAGGCCCGCCGCCATTCCGGGGCAGCTCGTACCTTCCGCTATCCGGTGTGCGTGACCCGGATGCAAGGCTCGGCGGGTTCAGCCCCGGTTAGCGGACAAGCCGTTGTCCGGGACCGGCCGGTTCCTGGCGCCGAGTCGCGCCGACAGCACGATGGCGAGGACGATCAGGGCGCCGCCGAGGAACATCCGCGGCCCCGGTGTCTCATGGAACAACAGCCAGGCGAAGGCGATCCCGTAGACCGGCTCCAGGGCGAATACCAGCGCCGCGGTGCGGGCCTTGACCACCGCCAGGCTGGCCACGAACAGGCTGTGCGCCAGGCCGGTGCAGAACACGCCCAGCAGGGCCAGCCAGAGCCAGTCGAGAGCGGGTAGCGCCGGTAGTTCGCCGACCGCGAACGGCAGCAGGCACAGGGCGACTACCAGGTTCTGCCAGAGCGCCGCCTGCACCGGGCCGACCTGCCCGCTGTTGCTGCGGTTGGCCAGCGACAGCAGGGCGAACAGCAGGCCGGAAAGGATCGCCCAGAGCAGGCCGAGGGTGGCGCCGCTGGCGAGGTCGAAGTTCGGCGTGACCAGCACCAGGCCAAGGCTGACCAGGACCACCAGCAGTCCTTCCGCGAGATGAATGCGCTCGCGGAAGAGCAGCCCTTCGAGGATTACCGTGAAGGCCGGGAAGCTGGCGAAGCCGAGGGTGGCGATGGCCACGCCGGCGGTCTTCACGGCGATGAAGAAACTCACCCAGTGCCCGGCCAGGAGCAGGCCGCAGAGCGCCAGGCGCAGCCATTGCGCGGATCCCAGGGCGCGCCAGGCCTGGCCCGCGAGGCGGGCGAAGAGGCCGAGGGCGAGCACCGCGAACAGCGCGCGACCGAACACGATCACCCCGGGGGAGGCGCTGGCCAGCTTGCCGAACACCCCGGTCAGGCCGAAGAGGAGGGCGCCGCCGTGCAGGGCGGCGAGGGCGGAACGTCGATTCATGGGGATCCTTCAGGCCAGGCGCGCACCGTTGGGCAGGGGCTTGTCGAAGCCGGCCAGGACCACCTTGTCCTCGCTATCGTAGACCCCAGTGACCAGGACCTCCGAGCGCACTCCGGCGATCTGCTTCGGAGCGAAGTTGCAGACGCAGAGGACCTGGCGTCCGACCAGTTGCTCGGCCTGGTAGTGTGCGGTCAGTTGCGCGCTGGAGGTGCGCAGGCCGAGCGGTCCGAGGTCGACCTCGAGGACATAGGCGGGTTTGCGTGCCTTGGGGTTGGGAGCGGCGCTGAGGATGGTGCCGACGCGCAGTTCGACGCGTTCGAAATCCTGCCATTCGATGATGTCCATGCTGACTCCTGTTCTGTCGATGGGCAGAGAGTAAGGAGTCGTGACGGATTTGTCTGTCGTGCGGCTAGCCGGTTTTGTCGCGGGACTCGCGACGCAGTTGTCGCGGGGTGACGCCGAACTCGCGGACCAGCGCCGCGGTGAAGGCGCTCTGCGAGGCGTAGCCGACCCGGGCGGCGATCTCGCCCACCGCCAGGCTGCTCTCCAACAACAGTTCGTGGGCCTGGTGCAGGCGTCGGCTGCGCGCGTAGTCCATGGGCGTCTGTCCGGTCTCGGCGAGGAACAGGCTGTGGAAGCGCGCCACCGAAAGACCGGCCAGCCGCGCCAGGTCGGCTACCTGTAGCGGATGGGCGGCATGGCGGTCGAGGTAGGCGTCCAGGCTGGCCAGTGGCAGGCGGGGCTGCTGGCGCGGCGGCTGGCGCTCGCTGGCCAGGCTGGCGAGGAGCAGGCCGGCGCCTTGGTGGGCGATCACCGGGTCGTTGATCGGGCCGCTGGCCAGCCAGTTCACCAGTTGGCCCTGGGCGGGCGTCAGCGACAGCGCCTGCGGTCGCTCGAACAGCCGCCGACCGGCTTCGGCGTGTTCGCCCAGGCCCAGCAGCAGGCTGCCGTCGCAGGGCAGGTCGAGGACCAGGCAGCGGCTGCCGGCGGGACTCGAGCAGGCATGCCGGGCTTGCGCCGGCACCACCGCGAAGGTCTGCCGCAACACGCGGCTGCCGCGCCCCTCGACCTCGAACTCGAGGCAGCCGCTGAGGCCCAGGACCAATTGGGCATGGTCATGGCTGTGGACGATCTGGTCGTGGCTGTAGTGGCGCAGGGAAAGGATCGAACCCATGGCGAAGCTCCCGGAGGCAGGCGCCCAGTCTACCCGCTGGCGCCGGCGACAGACAGTCGCGCCCTGTCACGCAACGGTCGCCGGCCTGTCACAGTCGTTTCACCGGCGCCGTCCAAGATCGGAAAAACACCGTCGGAGACCCGCCGATGAGCACCGCGCAACGCTTCACCTCGAACCGCAAGCAGCGGGTTCGGACCCTGTGGATCTCGGATGTCCACCTGGGGACGCGGGATTGCCAGGCCGAACACCTGGCGGCGTTCCTCAAGCGCTACCACGCCGATCGCATCTACCTGGTGGGCGACATCATCGACGGCTGGAAGCTGCGCGGCGGCATCTACTGGCCGCAGGCGCACACCAACGTGATCCGCCGCCTGCTCACCCTGAGCAAGCGCGGCACCGAGGTGATCTACGTCACCGGCAACCATGATGAATTCCTGCGCCGCTATTCGAGCCTGATCCTCGGCAACATCCGCCTGGTCGACGAGGCGGTGCACAGTACCGCCGACGGCCGCAAGCTGCTGGTGATACACGGCGACCAGTTCGACGTGATTACCCGCTACCACCGCTGGCTGGCGTTCCTCGGCGACTCCGCCTACGAGTTCACCCTGCTCCTCAACCGTTGGCTGAACCACTGGCGGCGGCGCTGGGGCTACGGCTACTGGTCGCTGTCGGCGTACCTCAAGCACAAGGTCAAGACCGCGGTGAACTTCATCAGCGACTTCGAGGAAGCCATCGCCCACGAGTGTCACAAGCGCGGGCTCGACGGGGTGGTCTGCGGGCACATCCACCATGCCGAGATCCGCCGCATCGAGGGCGTCGACTACCTCAACTGCGGCGACTGGGTAGAATCCTGCACGGCGCTGATCGAACATTGGGACGGCAGCATCCAGCTCTACCGCCTGGCCGAGGAGCAGGCGCGGCTGGCGGCGCAGGCCGCGGCGGTCGAGCCGGCGGCATGAGGCTATTGATCGTCAGCGACGCCTGGTTACCGCAAGTCAACGGAGTCGTCACCAGCCTGCTGGCCCTGCAGCGCGAGCTGGAACTGCTGGGCCACCAGGTACGGGTGCTGTCGCCCGCCGACTTCCGCTGCCTGCCCTGTCCCAGCTATCCGGAAATCCCCCTGGCCTGGAATCTCTGGCGCCTCGGCGGGCTGATCGAGGCCTTCGCCCCGGATGCCGTGCACCTGGCCACCGAGGGGCCGCTCGGCTGGGCCGCGCGGCGCTGGCTGGGCAAGCGCGGCCTGGACTTCACCTCGGCGATCCATACGCGCTTTCCCGAATACCTGCGTGACCGCTGTCCGTGGCTGCCGCTGTCCTGGGGCTATGCCTTCCTGCGCGCCTTCCATCGGCCGAGCCGGGCGGTGCTGGTGAGCACCCCGCGCCTGCGCGACGAGTTCTGCGCCTGGCGCTTCCAGCACCTGCGGCTGTGGCGCAAGGGCGTCGATACCGAACTGTTCCATCCCGCCGAGACACCCGCGGCGGAAGCGCGGCCGCCGGTGTTCCTGTATGTCGGGCGGCTGGCGACGGAAAAGAACCTGGAGGCGTTCCTCGATCTCGAACTGCCGGGCGAAAAATGGCTGGTGGGCGACGGCCCGCAGCGGGCGGCGCTGGAGCAGCGCTATCCACAGGCGCGTTTTCTCGGCTACCGCCATGGCCGCGCGCTGGCCGACGCCTACCGGGCGGCCTCGGTGCTGGTGTTTCCCTCGCTGACCGATACCTATGGCCTGGTGATGCTCGAAGCACTGGCCTGCGGCGTGCCGGTGGCGGCCTTCGCCGTGCCGGGGCCGCTGGATGTATTGCAGCAGGGCGTGACCGGGGTCATGCACGAGGATCTTGGCGAAGCCTGCCGCCAGGCGCTGGCGCTGGATCGCCAGGCCTGCGGGCGCTGGGCGCGGGAGCAGTCCTGGCGGGTTTCGGCGGAGGAGTTCCTGGCGCTGCAGGCGAGCGGCCCGCGGACTGCGCCGGAATGGCGCGACGAACTGCCGGCGGCGCTCGACGAACTCAGAGGATGACCTTGTCGCGTAGGCGCTCGGCGGCCTGTTGCAGGGCCTGGATGACCCGTTCCTTGTCGTAGTTCTGGATGTTGTTGGTGTCCAGGTACATGGAGAAGCCGGGCAATTCGTGCTCGACGTAGCTGGGCGCGGCGCCGAGGTCGCGGCGCGAGTCCACCACCTGGTAGATCTGCACTGGGCGGCTGAAGCCCTTGACCGCGATCTGGCCCTTGTCGCGGCACATGATCACGTCCTTGATCAGCGAGTAGGTCTCGTGGGAAATGAGGATTTCGCCGGCTTCCGAGGCGCTTTCCAGGCGGCTGGCGAGGTTCACCTCGCGGCCGATGATGGTGTAGTCCATGCGCGTGTCGGCGCCGAAGTTACCCACAGTGCAATAGCCGGTGTTGATGCCCATGCGGATTTCCAGCGGCTTGGTGATGCCCTGGGCCCGCCACTGCTGGCGCAGCACCTTCATGTGCTTGCGCATGGCGATGCCCATCGATACCGCAGCCACCGCGTCCTTCTTCGCGCCCTGAGTGCTGGGGTCGCCGAAGAACACCATGACGCAGTCGCCGACGAACTTGTCGATGGTGCCGCCGTACTTGAGGGCGATCTTCGACATTTCGTTGAGGTAGTTGTTGAGCAGGTCGGTCAGGGCCTCGGCTTCCAGTTCCTCGGATAGCTCGGTGAAGCCGCGGATGTCGGAGAAGAACACGGTGAGCTTCTTGCGCTGGGTTTCCAGGCGCACGCTCTTCTTGCCGCTGAAGATCATTTCCCAGACCTGCGGCGACAGGTACTTGGCCAGGTTGCGCGCGAGCCGCGCGGCCTTTTCCTGCTCGCGGGCGATCTCCTGGCGCACCTGGGCCAGGCGCAGGCCCTGCTGGTGGCCGAAGAAGGCGGTGATGCAGATGTACAGTCCGCAGAACAGGATGCTGACCGCGGCCACCTCGACCGGGGTATTGCCCAGCAGCGGCGGGGCGACGAGCACGGCGACCAGCAGGGCGCTGCTGGCCGATACCAGCAAGGCCATGCCGAGCAGGCGCAGGCCGCCGATGACCAGCGCGGTGAAGCTCAGCACCAGCAGGAACATCAGGCTGGGCACCACGGAGAAGCCGAGCAGCGCCATGCCCAGGCCACAGTGCACGGCGTCCACCGCGAGCAGGGCGCGGGTCACCTTGCGCGGGTCGTGCTGGCGGAAGCGCTGGCCGAGGTGGTACGCCAGGTGCGGGTAGAGCAGCGCATAGGGCACCATCCAGAGGATGCCGTAGCTGAAATACTGGGTGTAGGTTCCCGCCGCGATGCTGGCGCCACAGGCGATATAGGCCAGCACGCGCGAATAGTATTCACGCATGGACGCGACGGACCGGCTCGTCGGCGAGCGGTCGGGGAGGGTAGGCTTCATGCGCTGGAGAGGATCCCTGTGTATTTTCGTCCTGGCTCGGCTTCGTGAGCTTTCCGCCTGAGGAATGGCGGTTGGCCAGGTTGCTGGCGGAATCTTAACCAAGCGTTTGCGCGGCGGCCAGTGACAGCTGAGCGATAGTTCAGGAAAGCGCACCGATCCGGGACCGACGGTCGTCCCGGCGGAGCGACCGGCCCGGGCGGCCGGCCGCGCGGGACGGGTCAGAAGCGGATGCGGCCGGTGAAGGCGTCCTTGAGCATCACCCAGTCGCCCATGAACGACCACAGCGGGTACTTGAAGGTGGCCGGGCGGTTCTTCTCGAAGACGAAGTGGCCGACCCAGGCGAAGCCATAGCCGACCAGCGGCAGCGCCAGCAGCCATAGCCACTGCTGGCTGGCCACGGCGAGGAACAGCACCGCCAGCACCAGCAGGCTGCCGACGTAGTGCAGGCGGCGGCACACCGCATTGCTGTGTTCCTGCAGGTAGTAGGGGTAGAACTCGGCGAAACTGTGGAAACGCTCGTCGTCAGGGCTGCTCATGGAATGCCTCCTCTCGTTGTGTCCGCGCAGTGTAGTGCGGGCCGCACGATGTCGCGGATGACATACAGGGCCAGTTTAGTATCCTTGGGCCGCCAGGCCGGTCGACGGTCGGCGTGCCTCCCGCCAGAACAAGAAGAGACCGATGCCGGAACGTACAACCTTGTCCAGCTGGGTCCAGGGCATCGTCCTCGCCCTGGAGCTGGAAGGCCTCGACGGACGCCAGCTGTTCGCCGAGCTGGGCCTCGACTACCAGGCCTTGCAGGACCCCGACGCGCGCTTCCCGCAGGATGCGATGAGCCGTCTGTGGCAGCGTGCGGTGGCGCTCAGCGGCAACCCGGCGATCGCCCTGAACATCGCCCGGGTCCGGCGCCCGGCTTTCCACGTCGTCGGCTATGCGCTGATGTCGAGCCGCAACCTGGCGGAAGGCTTCGCGCGCCTGGAACGCTACCAGCGGATCATCGCGGAAGCCTCCGACCTGACTTTCCGCCGCACGCCGCAGGGCTATCGACTCGGCGTCACGGTGCATGGCGATCGCCTGCCGGCGCCGCCGCAGAGTGCCGAATGCTCGCTGGCCTACCTGGTGGACATGGTCCGCTGGATCACCGGCCGGCCGCTGGACCCGCTGGCGGTGGAACTGCCCGGCGCGCCCCGCGAGCCGCTGGCACCCTATGCCGAGCTGTTCCGCGCGCCACTGCGCTTTCACGCCGAGGAGTTCGCGCTGGTGTTTTCCCGCGTCGACCTCGAGACGCCACTACCCTCGGCCAACGAGGCGCTGGCCCAGTTGCACGATCGCTTCGCCGGCGAATACCTGGCGCGTTTCAGCACCAGCCGCATCACCCATCTGGCCCGGCAGGCCCTGTGCCGGCTGTTGCCGCAGGGAGAACCCAAGCGCGAACGGGTGGCCCAGGCGCTGCACCTGTCGCAGCGCACCTTGCAACGACGCCTCCAGGAAGAGGGCACCAGCTACCAGCAACTGCTCGACGACACACGTCGGGATATGGCCGATCAGTATCTCCAGCAGCCCGGCCTGACCTTGCTGGAAGTCGCCTACCTGCTGGGTTTCGCCGATCCGAGCAATTTCTTCCGGGCATTCCGCCGCTGGTTCGGCTGCACGCCCAACGAATACCGGGCGCGCCGCCAGGAGCGCCCGGGCTAGTCGCTAGGCCAGGCGGGACGCTTCAGGGCTGCACGGCGGGTTGCGCCGAGGCCTGGCGTAGGGTCCAGTCGAGAACCTGGGCCGACAGCGTATCGCCGGCCTTGCCGAAGGCGCTGACCACCGCCGCGACCTTCTTGCCATCCACCGGCTGGCTGACCTCGAAACGCCGGCTGGCGACCACGCGCTTGTCGTCGGTACGCACCAGGCGCGCGTCGTAGCGGATCAGCGCGCTGGCCTGGCCGTTCGGGTACTCGGTCTGGAAGGCGCGAAGGTCGCCGCCCAGTTCGAAATCGGCCTGCAGGTTGCTGTCGTCGCTGCTCAGGCCGCGGACCCGGCCGTCGGCCTGGAACGCCTGCATCAGACGGTCACGCAGCAGCGACGGTGCCGGATCGCTCCAGCGCGCGCCCTGGTACACGCTGATTTCGTCGCCGTGCGGGCGCACTGCGATGCGCGGGCTCTCCAGCACCAGGCTGGTACGCGGCCGGGCGATCCGCAGCGACCAGTCGACCGGCCGCGCGGCGGCGCTGGCCGGAGGGTTGTGCACCGGTAGCAGGTAGACCTGGAGGACCTGCGCTTCCGGCAGGATCGAGCAGGCGCCGAGGGTGGCGAGCGCGGCCAGGCCGGCGGCCAGGGACAGGCGACGCAGCGGGCGAAGGGCGAGCCTCATGGGGTGAACTCCTTGGTTTTTTCCCGGCCCAGCAGGTAGTTCGCCGGGTTCTCTTCCAGGCGCCGGCTGATTCCGCGCAGTGCCGCCAGGGTATCGCGCAGTTCGCTGACCGCTGGGCCCAGCTCGGCGAGTCCCTGGATGCCGCCGTCCAGCGAGTGGCGATTCTCGCTGATCAACTGGTCGAGGGTGGCGCTGGTGCGCTCCAGCGAAGCCATGGTCTTGTTGGCGTTTTCCATCATCCCTTTGCCTTGCTCGTTGAGCAGGCCGTTGGCGCTGCGCATCAACTCGCTGGCCTGGGCCAGCGCGGCGTTGGCCTGCCTGCTCGCCTGGGCCAACTGCTGCATCACCGCGCTGACGTTCTCGCGCTCGGCGGAGAGCGCGCCGGTGGCCTGGTCGAGATGGTCGAGGGTACGGCTGATGCGCGCTGTGTTTTCCTCGGAGAGCAGGTTGCTGAAGCGCGCGATGAGCTGGTTGATGTTGCCCATCAGGTCTTCGCCGTTGCTCAGCAACTGGGTCAGCGGCGAGGGCGTGGCGACGATCACCGGGATCTTCCCGTCCTTGCCCTCCAGCATCGGGCTGGCGGGCGTGCCGCTGCTGAGCTGGATGATCGAGGTGCCGGTGATCCCGGTGAGCGCCAGCTTGGCGGTGGTGTCCTGCTTGATCGGCGCGCTGGCCACCACGCGGATGCGTGCCCAGACCTTGCGCGGGTCCTGCGGATCGAGGCGGAGGAAGGCCACGTCGCCGACCTTGATCCCGCTGTACTGCACCGAGCTGCCCTGGGAAAGGCCGCTGACCGCTTCGTTGAAGACGATGTCGTAGTAGTTGAACTTGCCCTCCGAGCCGGACTTGGCCAGCCACAGGCCGAAGAGCAGGGCGGCGCCGATCACGATCACGCTGAACAGGCCGATCAACACATGGTGGGCTCGGGTTTCCATCTCAGTGATTCTCCGGCACGGCGGCGGCTTGGTGGGCGGCGCGCCCGCGCGGCCCGTGGAAGTATTCGCGGACCCAGGGGTCGTCGGTGGCGGCGACCCGTTCCAGGGTATCGACCACCAGGACCTTCTTCTGCGACAGCACGGCGACCCGGTCGCAGATGGTGTACAGGGTGTCCAGGTCATGGGTGACCAGGAACACCGTCAGGCCGAGGGCGTCGCGCAGGGTACGGATCAGGTTGTCGAAGGCCGCCGCGCCGATCGGGTCGAGGCCGGCGGTGGGCTCGTCGAGGAACAGGATGTCCGGGTCCAGCGCTAGGGCGCGGGCCAGGGCGGCGCGCTTGATCATGCCGCCGGAAAGCGAGGCCGGATACTTGTCGCCGGCGTTGGCCGGTAGCCCGGCCAGGGCCAGCTTGACCTGGGCCAGGTGCTCGGCGTCGGCGCGCGGCAGGCCGGCGTTCTCGATCAGCGGCAGGGCGACGTTCTCCACCACGGTAAGCGAGGAAAACAGCGCGCCCTGCTGGAACAGCACGCCGAAGCGCCGTTCGACCAGGGAGCGGCGCTCCTCCGGCAGTTGCAGCAGGTCTTCGCCGAACACCCGCACGCTGCCGGAGGTCGGCCGGCGCAGGCCGACGATACTGCGCAGCAGCACCGACTTGCCGGTGCCGGAGCCGCCGACCACGCCGAGGATCTCGCCGCGACGGACGTCGAGGTCGAGGTGCTCGTGGACCGCCTGGGCGCCGAAACGGTTGCACAGGTCGCGGACCTGGATGATCGCCTGCGGGTTATCCTGGCTCACCAGCCCATCTCCATGAAGAACAGCGCGGCGAGGGCGTCGAGCAGGATCACCACGAAGATCGAGTGGACCACGCTGGTGGTGGTGTGCTCGCCCACCGACTGGGCGCTGCCGCTGACCTTGAAGCCTTCCAGGCAGCCGATCACGGCGATCAGGAAGGCAAACAGCGGGGCCTTGCTGATACCGACCAGGAAATGCTGTACGCCGATTCCGTCCTCCATGATCGACAGGAACATCGCCGGCGGGATGTCCAGGGTCCAGGCGCAGACGGTCATGCCGCCGACGATGCCGCAGAGCATGCCGACGAAGGTCAGCATCGGCAGCGATACCAGCAGCGCCAGCACCCGCGGCAGCACCAGCAGCTCGATGGGGTTGAGGCCGAGGGCGCGGATCGCGTCGATCTCCTCGTTGGCCTTCATCGAACCGATCTGCGCGGTGAAGGCGCTGGCGGTACGGCCGGCCATGAGGATCGCGGTGAGCAGCACGGCGAACTCGCGGAGGAAGGAGAACACCACCAGGTTGACCGTGTAGATGGTCGCGCCGAAGTTGGCCAGCACCGTGGCGCCGAGGAAGGCGATCACCGCGCCGACCAGGAAGGTCAGCAGGGCGATGATCGGCACCGCGTCCAGGCCGCTCTTCTCGATGTTCGCCACCAGCGGCGTGACCCGCCAACTGGCCGGGCGGACCAGGCTGCGGAGCAGGGTCTCCAGGGTCAGGCCGATGAAGCCGAGGAGTGCCTTGAGGTGCAGCCAGAAGGTCTCCATGGCACAGCCGATGCGAGCCAGCAGTTCGATGGCGGTGGTCGGCGGCTTGGGTTTTTCCGGTTCGCAGAAGTCGTGCAGGGCGTGGCCGACGGTCTTCAGCAGGGCCTGGCGCTCGCGCGGCAGGCCGGGCTCCAGCTCGGCGAGGTCGGCCAGGCGCTCGGCGCCGAGCAATTCGGCGAGCAGGGCGGCGCCGGCGGTATCCAGGGCGCCCAACTGGCTCAGGTCGAAGCTGGCGTTGCCCGCCACTTCGCTGCGCAGGCGCGTCACCTCGCGCTCCAGAGCCGTGTAGTGGGCGAGCGTCCAATCACCTATGGCTCTGACGCGGGCGGGCTGGGTGGAGCTATCCAGGCTCACGTGGCCGGGTTGCGGCTGTGTCGTCATGGTGCAGAAGCTTACACTGGCTTTTCAGTCCCTGAGTAGAGCCATTGCAGACAGGCCCGTGAGCGCTCAGTGGCGCCAGAACGCCGGGGTCAGCAGGACCAGCACGGTGATGATCTCCAGGCGGCCGAGCAGCATGCCGGCGGCCAGCAGCCACTTGGCGGCGTCCGGCAGGCTGGCGAAGTTGCCCGAGGGGCCGATGATGGGGCCCATCCCCGGGCCTACGCCGGCCACGGTGCTGGCGGCGCCGGTGAGGGCGGTCATCCAGTCCAGGCCGATCAGCGACAGGCAGAGGGCGAGCAGGCAGACGACGATGGCGAAGAAGAACGAGAAGGTCAGGATCGAGCGGACGATTTCCTCGTCCAGGCGATGGCCGTTGTAGTTCTGCTTGAGCACCGCGCGCGGGTGGATCAACTGGTAGAGGTTGGCCTTGAGCAGGGTGTAGGCGACCTGGAAGCGGAAGATCTTGATGCCGCCGGCGGTAGAGCCGGAGCAACCGCCGATGAAGCCGAGGTAGAAGAACAGCATGATCGAGAAGTGCCCCCACATGCTGTAGTCGCCGAGGGCGAAGCCGGTGGTGGTGACTACCGAGGTGACATTCACCGCGACGATGCGGAAGGCATCCATCCAGGGCAGCTTGGAGGTTACCGCGTACCAGGTGCCCATCAGCAGCCAGGTCACCAGCAGCAGGCCGAGCAGGCCGCGGACCTGCTGGTCCTTGATCAGCGCCTTGCGGTGTCCGCGCAGGGTGGCGACGTAGAGCGCGAACGGCAGGCTGCCGAGGATCATCACCACTACCGCGGTCCAGTGCACCGCCGGCTGCTTCCACTTGGCCAGGGATTGGTCGGAGGTGGAGAAACCGCCGGTGGAAATCGCCGACATGGCGTGGTTGACCGCGTCGAACGGGCTCATGCCGGCGCCCCAGAAGGCCAGGCTGCCGAGCAGGGTGATGCCGACATAGGTGGCGACGATGTACTTGGCGACCATGTGCGAGCGTGGCAGGACCTTTTCCGAGCGGTCCGAGGATTCGGTCTGGAACAGGCGCATGCCGCCGATCCGCAGCATCGGCAGGATCGCCACGGCCATGGCGATGAAGCCGATGCCGCCCAGCCAGTGCAGCAGCGAGCGCCAGATGAGGATGCCCGGGGACATGTCGTCCAGCCCGCTGAGCACGGTGGAGCCGGTGGCGGTGATCCCCGACATGCTTTCGAAGAAGGCATCGGTGTAGCTGATGTGCTGCTGCAGGACGAACGGCAGGGCGGCGAAGATGCATACCAGCACCCAGCTCGATACGGTGAGCATGTACATGTCCCGCGGGCGCAGGTGGACATGCTCGGGACGCCCCGGCAGGACTAGGCCGAGGCCGGTGACGAAGGTGGCGACGCTGGACCAGATGAACGCCTGGATGCCTTCGGTACGGTCGAAGGCGAGCATGGTCAGGATCGGGACCAGCATGCTGGCGGCCAGAGTGATCAGGAAGATGCCGATGATGAAACCGAGGATGCGTAGGGTCGGCAAGGCCATGGATCGTGGGGCTCTGGGCGGTGGCGGACCGGTCATTCTACCAGCCGTCCGCGGAGAGTAAATCTGCCGCTGCGCCCCTCTTCACAGCAGCCGCGAAATCGCTAGAATCTCGCTTCGCCCGCCGGCGCTCGCCGGTTTCTCTGGTGTTCTGCCAACCATGTCGACTGACAATCCGTGTCTTACCTGCGGCGCCTGCTGTGCGCATTTTCGTGTGTCTTTCTATTGGGGCGAGTGCCGTTCCGCAGGCGGCGTCGTACCCGACGAACTGACCGTCCGCATCAGCCCGCAGATGGTCGCCATGAGCGGTACCGAGAACAAGCCGGCGCGCTGCGTCGGGCTGCTCGGCGAGGTCGGTTGCGGTGTTCGCTGCACCGTCTACGAGCAGCGCTCGAGTACCTGCCGCGAGTTCGAGGCGGCCTGGGTCAACGGCCAGCCCAACCCGGCCTGCGATGCCGCGCGCGCCGCCTACGGCCTGCCACCGCTGACCCCGCCGCTGCAGCCGCACCTGGCGCCGGGCCGGGTCGCCTGAGAGCGGGCGTGAGCCTGGCGATTGCGTCTACAATGGCGATTTCGTTTCTGACAGGAGTTCGCCCATGGAGGCTCTCGACGCCTTGCTCACTCGCGTTTCCCACGCCCGCCTGAGCGATCCCGCGCCCTCGCCGGAGCAGCTCGACCGGCTGTTCCGGGTCGCCTTGCGTGCCCCGGACCACGGGCAACTGCGGCCCTGGCGCTTCATCGTGGTAGAAGGCGAAGGCCGCCGGGCCCTGGGCGACCTCTACGCCCGCGCCCTGGCGAGCCGCCAGCCGGACGCCGCCGAGGAAGCGCTGGCCAAGGCCCGCAACATGCCGCTGCGGGCACCGCTGCTGGTCGTGGCGGTGGCCTGCCTGCAGGATCACCCGAAGGTGCCGCATGGCGAGCAACTGCTGGCCGCCGGATGCGCTGCCCACGGCCTGGTGCTGGGCGCCTATGCCCAGGGATTGGGGGCGATGTGGCGGACCGGCGAGATGGCCACCGATCCGGTGGTGCACGCCGGCCTGGGGCTCGGCGAGCAGGAGCGGATCATCGGCTTCGTCTACCTGGGTACGCCGATGGGCGAGTTGCGCACGCCGACGGAACTCGACCCGACGGCCTTCGTCAGCGCCTGGCCGGGCTGAGCGGCAACAGCAGGCGTACGCACCAATACGCGCCCTGAGCGTGCCAGAGCAGTCGTCCGCCCTGCCAGCCGGCCAGTCGTCGGGCGGCTTCCACGGCCGCCGGCAGCCAGCGCCGGCCTTCTTCCGCCTGGCCGAGGATGTCCAGGCGCAGCCGGCCGTGGCGCGCGTCCAGCGCCGGATTCAGCGTGATGCGCTGCCACGGGCGGGCCTGCGCGGCGCCGCCGAGCAGGCCGTAGAGCGCCTCGTGCAAGGCCGGGCGCCAGCTTTCCAGCGGCCAGGTGCCGCGCTCCGGCAGGTTCAGGTCGAGGCGCGCCCAGCGTTGCCGCAGTTGCTGGGCGACCTGTCCCAGCTCGACCGCCAGGACCAGCGATTGCGGCTCGTCGCCGGGAAGCTCCGGCGGCGCGATGGCCTGGGCGAGCGGGAGTTCATCGAGGAACAACGAAGCGGGGAGAGTCATGCCGGATGCTCCTGGGGGAAGTGTCGCGCATCGGGGCGCGGCGTCATTCGGTCGCCTTGCGCCGTAGCGGCAGGCTGAGGGTGGCGATGAAGCCGCCGTCGGGATGGTTGCCCAGGCGCAGGTGCCCGCCGTGGCGCTCGATGGCGCGGCGGGCGATGGCCAGGCCCAGGCCGTGTCCCGGGCTGCTCTGGTTGGGTGCGCGGAAGAACGGTTCGCCCAACTGCTCCTGCAGTTCGACGGCGATGCCTGGCCCATGGTCGCGGACGCTCAGGCGCAGGTAGTCGCCGGCGCTGCTGGCACGCACCTCCAGGGGTTGGCCGACGGGGTTGAAGCGCACGGCGTTGCGCAGCAGGTTGTCCACCGCGCGTTCGAACATGTCCGGCCAGCCGTCGATGCTCAGGTCAGGCGCCACTTCCAGGCGGATATCCTGTTCCGGAGCCAGCAGCAGGGCGTCTTCGCGCAGCCGCTGGAGCAGCGGCAGCAGGGCGATCCGTTGGCTCGCGCCGGGTTCGGCGTCGAGCCGGGCGAGGGCGAGGATCTCGCCGATCAGTGCTTCCAGGCGGTCGCATTCCTGTTCCAGGCGCGGCCACATCTGCGCCCGCGCTTGCGGTTCGGCGCGCTCGGCCAGGGCCAGGGCGATGCGCAGGCGCGCCAGCGGCGAGCGCAGTTCGTGGGACACGTCGCGGAGCAACTGTCGCTGGCTGCCGATCAGGCTTTGCAGGCGTTCGCCCATGCGGTTGAAATCACGCGCCAGGGTGCCCAGTTCATCGCCGCGCCGCGCCAGGCGGGCCAGGCTGTCCTTCTGGTAGGTGGTCTGGCCGAGGTCGTGCACGGCGCGCCGCAGACGGTTCAGCGGACGGGTGATGGACAGCGTTAGCAGCAGGCTGAACAGGGTCAGCACCACCAGTGCGATGCCCAGCGCGCTGAGCGGCCAGAGCAGGCTGCCGCGGTGCCAGGCCTCCAGCTCCGGGTGCGGGATGCGGTAGATGAACAGATAGGTATGGTTGCTCTGCGGGCTGACGTATTCCTGGCTCAGTTGGCGCCAGGGGAAGCGCGGCAGGTTGCGGTCGCTGGTGCGCGGCGGGCGGTGGCGGGGGCGCGGCAGGTAGGTGCCATCGACCAGGCGCTGGCCGCTTTCGTCGAGCACCTGGATGGAAATCCCGTAGTCGCGGCGGCGTTGCTCCAGCAAGCCCTGGGCCGCGTAGCTGCCCTGTTCTTCGTAGAGGGCGGTCCACTGCTCGGCGAGATCCTTCAGGCCGGGATGGCGGGCGATGATCCAGGTGTCCTGGTTCAGCGCGCGACCCAGCAGGATGGAAAGCCCGGCTACCAGCAGCAGGGCCAGCCAGAAGGCGGCGAGGATTCGCCAGAAGAGTGAACGCATGGTTTTCCTGTTGAATCGCATGTCGGGCCGGCCGCGTGGGTAAACCCCTAGGATATGCGATTCCGGCTGGTCGGAAGACCGCTACCGGAGGACCCGGTAGCGGTGGCTCGGACGTCAGTTGGACTTCTTGTCGGCCTTCCATTGCTGGAATTCGGCCCACTCTGCCTTGCGCTGCTCGCGCTTCTTCTGCAGTTCGTCGAACTTCTTCTGCTGCTCGGGGGTGAGCAGGGCGCGGATGTCCTTCTGGGTCTTCTCGTGGCTGGCCTTGAGTTCGTCCTTCAGGGCCTTCTGCTCGGCCGCCGGCAGCTTGGCCAGGTAGCGCTGGGTGATCTCGTGGCGGGCCTTCATCTGTTCGCCCATCAGTTTGCCCATCTGCTGGCGCTGTTCGCGGGTCAGGTTCAGTTCCTTCATCGGGCCGCCATGCCGGGGACCGTGCTGGCCCATCATGTGGCCGCCTTCCATCGGCGGGGGCGGCAGGTCGTTGGCGGCGGGCGCGGCCATGGCGAAGGTCGGCAGGGCGGCGGCGATGAACAGGGCGGTTAGCGTCTTGCGCATGGTGTTTCTCCTTTCTGGGTCCGGCCATTTACCGGATGAGCCCAGTCTAGGGAGGTCAAGGTCAAGCGCGGTCAGCCCTGGGTAAAGCTTGGGTAAAGACCCTGTGTCGGCGGGCTGACGAAACCCGCTCAGTGGCTGTAGTAGTAGCCGCGGCCGCGCAGGGCGAGGATGCGCGGGCTGCCGTCGGGGTGGCTGCCGAGCTTCTTGCGCAGGTTGCTGACGTGCATGTCCAGGCTGCGGTCGTAGAGGGTCAGCTTGCGGCCCAGCGCCAGTTGCGCCAGGGCCTGCTTGTCCAGCGGTTCGCCGGGCTGGCGCAGGAGCGCTTCGAGGATGCGGCTTTCGGAAAGGGTCAGGCTGATCTCCTGGCCGTCGATCTGTGCCACGCCGCGCGTCAGGTTCAGCGACAGGTCGCCCAGTTGCATCTGCGCGCTGGGCTGCGCCGGGTGGGTTCGCCGCAGCACGGCGCGCAGCCGTGCGGTGAGTTCGCGCGGGTCGCAGGGCTTGGCCAGGTAGTCGTCGGCGCCCAGTTCCAGGCCGAGGATGCGGTCCAGCGGCTCGCCGCGGGCGGACAGCATCAGCACCGGCAGGTCGGGATGGTCGCCGCGCAGTTGCTTGAGCAGTTCCAGGCCGCTGCCGTCCGGCAGCATCACGTCGAGCACCACGGCATCCGGCGTCTGCTCGGCGAGGGCGCGACGGGCCTGGGCGCCGTCGTGGCTGGCACGCACGGAGAAACCTTCCTGGACCAGCCAGGTACCGAGCAGCTCGCAGAGCTCCCGGTCATCGTCGATCAACAGCAGTTCGCTCATCGGGTGTCGCTCAATTGATCCATTCGCGTCGCTGTCGCCGGCGGCCGCGGCTCAGGGCGCCGAGGACGAACGCGAGCAGGGCGGTGGCGGCGCCGGCGACATACCAGGTCTGCTCTTCTGTGAGCAGCGGCGGTTGCCGCTGCGCCTGGGCCGCCTGCAACTGCTCGCGCAGCTGGCGGTTCTCCTGGCGCATACGACTGACCAGTTCGTCGCGCTGGCGTTCCGTTTCCACCAGGCGGCGCTCCAGTTCGGCGGTAGCCTGCGCAATGGAAGGCTGCGCGGCTGGAATCGGTGCTGGCGCGGGTTCCTCGGCCTGGGCCAGGGAAGCTCCCAGGCTCAGGCTCAGCAGCAGGCAATGGGCAGTGGATGGACGCATCATGACTCCTTGTACCGATGAAGCGACGGATTGCACTGTCTTCCGGTTCGCCCTTCCGGCTCGGCGAAAGCGCCGGACCGGCCTGGTTGCGCTGCGGCGGGCACCGGAAAGCGGCGTCCGGTGCGAAAACGTTTGCCGGGAGGGCGACCGGGCCGGCCGCCGGTACCCGGCGACTGCCTCAGGGCAGGACTTTCTTGAACGGCTTGACCACCACCTCGGCATACACCCCGGCGGCCCGGTAGGGGTCGGCCTCGGCCCAGCTCTGCGCCGCGGCCAGGGAATCGAATTCGGCGACGATCAGGCTGCCGGTGAAGCCGGCGGCGCCCGGGTCGTTGCTGTCGATCGCCGGGTGCGGGCCGGCGAGTACCAGGCGGCCTTCTTCCTTCAGCTGTTCGAGGCGGGCCAGGTGGGCCGGGCGGCTGGCCAGGCGGCGTTCCTGGGAAGCGGGGATGTCACGGGCGATGATCGCGTAGAGCATGTCAGTCCTTGGGCTTTTCGCCGGTATCGGCGTCGTGCAGGTGGCGAGCCAGGAACAGGCCCTGGCCAATCAGGAACAGCAAGGTCATGCCGAGGCTGCCGAACACCTTGAAGTCCACCCAGAAGTTCGGATAGGTGAAGACCACGTACAGGTTGGCGAAGCCGCACACCAGGAAGAACACCACCCAGGCGATGTTCAGGCGCACCCAGAGGCCCTGCGGCAACTGGATGGCATGGCCCATGATGCGCTGGATCATCGGCTTGTCGCCGATGAAGTGACTGCCGGCGAAGGCCAGGGCGAACAGCCAGTTGACCAGCGGCGCCTTCCATTTGAGGAAGGTGTCCTCGTGGAAGGCCAGGGTCAGGCCGCCGAGGACCAGGCAGGCGCCGAGGGTGAACCACTGGCTCTTTTCCAGGTGGCGGTGCTTGAGCCAGAGGGCGCCGTAGACGATCACCGAGGCGAGGATCAGGGTCGCGGTCGCGCCGTAGATGCCACTCAGATTGAACCCGGCGAACTCGACGTTCTGAGGGTCTATCTTGTAGACGATGAAGAACAGGATCAGTGGGATGAAATCGATGAATTGCTTCATGGTGGCAGTCAGGACACGGTTGAAGCGGCATAATAGCAACCTCTGGATGTTCTGAAACAGTCATCCTGTCTTTCCGAATGCGTCAGGCCTGTGCCGCAGGCGCATTCGCCAGGTGGAGCAGGCTCCCCGGACCCATGAACGGTACGTCTCGATACCGCGAGGCAGCGAATCGGCGTTGCTTCATCACCATTCTTCACTGGAATCAGGATTCAGCCATGCGTGTCGATCTGCATTGCCACAGTACCGCCTCCGATGGCGTTCTCGCGCCCGCCGCCCTGGTGCAGCGGGCCCACGAGAAAGGCGTCGGGCTGCTGGCGCTGACCGACCACGACACCCTGGAAGGCCTGCCGGAAGCCCACCAGGCGGCCGCTCGAGTCGGTATCGAACTGGTCAACGGCGTCGAGCTGTCCTGCACCTGGGGTGGCGCCACCATCCATGTGCTGGGCTACGGTTTCGACCTCGACGCCGCTCCCCTGCGCCAGGCCACCGAAGCCCTGCACCGCGGCCGCTGGGCGCGCGCCGAGGAAATCGACCGACGGCTGGCGGCCAAGGGTATGCACGGGGCGCTGGAGGGCGCGCGGGCGATCCAGCGGGCCCTGGGCGATAGCGGCAACGCGCCGGCGCGGCCGCATTTCGCCGAGTTCCTGGTCCAGGGCGGCTGGGTCAAGGATCGCGCCGACGCGTTCCGCAAGTGGCTGGGGGCCGGCAAGCTGGGAGACGTCAAGCAGCACTGGCCGACCCTGGAGGAAGTGGTCGGCTGCCTGCGCGAGGCGCGCGCCTGGATCAGCCTGGCGCACCCGTACCATTATGATTTCACCCGGACCAAGCGCCGGCGCCTGGTCGCCGACTTTCTCCAGGCCGGCGGACACGCCATCGAGGTGGTCAATGGCGTGCAGCCGGCCGAACAGGTCGGTACCCTGTCGATCCTGGCCCGCGAGTTCGGCCTGATGGTCACCGCCGGCAGCGATTTCCACGCGCCGGGCGACTGGTCCGAACTGGGCATGTACCGTGCGGTTCCAGAGGACCTTCCGGCCATGTGGCCGCGTTTCGCCAGGCATTTTCGCGATACCGAACGTCATTCCGAAGCCAAGGGGGCCGAATGAGCCAGTTCTTCCAGATCCATCCGGAAAATCCCCAGCCACGGCTGGTCAAGCAGGCGGTGGAAATCGTCCGCCAGGGTGGGGTGATCGTCTATCCCACCGACTCGTCCTATGCCCTGGGCTGCCGCATCGGCGAAAAGACCGCGGTGGATCGCATCCGCCGCATCCGCCAACTGGACGACAAGCACAACTTCACCCTGGTCTGCCGCGACCTTTCCGAGCTGGGGGTCTATGCCAAGGTCGACACCGGTCTGTTCCGCCTGCTCAAGGCGCACACCCCCGGTCCCTACACCTTCATCCTCAGCGCCACCCGCGAGGTGCCGCGCATGCTCCTGCACCCCAAGCGCCGCACCATCGGCCTGCGCGTGCCGAACTGTCCGATCGCCCGGGCGCTGCTGGAGGAGCTAGGCGAACCGCTGATGAGCGTGAGCCTGATCATGCCCGGCAGCGGCGAGCCGCTGAACGATCCCTATGAAATGCGCCAGGTATTGGAACACCAGGTCGACCTGATCGTGGACGGGGGCTATGGCGGCGGCGAGGCCTCCACCGTGATAAGCCTGACCGACACCGATCCCGAAGTGATCCGCGTGGGTTGCGGCGATCCGGCGCCGTTCATGCAGCCGGCCTGAGCGCCGCCCGAATCCGCCCACCACGAGCCTACCGATGCAGGACGATAACCCGGCCAACGCCGACACCCCTCCAGCCGAACCCGCCGCCGAGCGGGTGCCGCTGCAACTGGCGCTGGTCTACGGCGAGGCGGTCACCGAGCTGCCGCAGGACCTCTATATCCCGCCGGACGCGCTGGAGGTTTTCCTCGAGGCCTTCGAGGGCCCGCTCGACCTGCTGCTGTACCTGATCCGCAAGCAGAACATCGACATCCTGGATATCCCGGTGGCGGAAATCACCCGCCAGTACATGGGCTATGTCGAGCTGATGAAGGCGGTGCGCCTGGAGCTGGCGGCCGAGTACCTGGTGATGGCGGCGATGCTGGCGGAGATCAAGTCGCGCATGTTGCTGCCGCGCTCGGCGGAAGCCGAGGAGGAAGAGGAAGATCCGCGGGCCGAGCTGATCCGCCGCCTGCAGGAGTACGAACGGTTCAAGAAGGCCGCCGAAGACCTCGACGAACTGCCCCGGGTCGGCCGCGACGTGCTGGTGCCGGCGGTGGCTGCTCCCGAGGCGCGGGCGCGCAAGCTGCTGCCGGAGCTGGCGCTGCAGGAGCTGATGCTGGTGATGGGCGAGATGCTGCGCCGCGCCGACCTGTTCGAGAGCCACCAGGTGACCCGCGAGGTACTGTCCACCCGCGAACGCATGAGCGAAGTGCTGGAGCGCCTGAAAGGCGGTGCCTTCGTGCCGTTCATCCAGTTGTTCACCCTGGAGGAGGGCAAGCTCGGCGTGGTGGTCACCTTCATGGCGATCCTCGAATTGGTCAAGGAGCAGATGGTGGAACTGGTGCAGAACGAGGCTTTCGGCGCCATCCATGTGCGCCTGCGGATAGCCCGCGAAGCGGAGGAAGGCGAAACCCTGGAGGAAGCCCTGGAAGACGATTTCGAGTGATCGCGCCGCGCCGCTGGCCGTTCGTCACCCTGCGGACGGTCAGCTTTTCCGAGCTTCCGGCTTCGCTGCCTGCCGTGGCCTGTTAAGCTGCATGCCCGATTCCGCTATCTTTCCCTCTTCCTGGCTCCGGTATCCGTTGCGACGATGAACCTGTCCGATCCCCACGAACTCGCCACCCTGCTCGAAGGCATCCTCCTCGCGGCCGGCAAGCCGCTGTCGCTGGAGCGCCTGGCCGAGCTGTTCGACGAGGCCGAGCGGCCGGAACCGGGGCAGTTCCGCGACGCCCTGGCGATCCTGGCGCTGTCCTGCGCGGGGCGTTCCTTCGAGCTGAAGGAAGTCGCGTCCGGGTATCGCCTGCAGATTCGCGAGCGTTTCTCGCCGTGGGTCGGCCGCCTCTGGGAGGAGCGTCCGCAGCGCTATTCGCGCGCACTCCTGGAAACCCTGGTGCTGATCGCCTACCGCCAGCCGATCACCCGTGGCGAGATCGAGGAGATCCGCGGCGTGGCGGTGAACACCCAGATCGTCAAGACGCTGATGGAGCGGGAGTGGATCCGCATCGTTGGCTACCGCGAGGTGCCGGGGCGCCCGGCGATGCTGGCGACTACCAAGGCGTTCCTCGATTATTTCAACCTGAAGAGCCTCGACGAGCTGCCGCCGCTGTCGGCGCTGCGCGAGATGGAGCCCGAGCCGGAACCGCCGGTCGAAGTGGCGCCCGCGGCGCAGCCACCGCGCGACGAACTCGACGAGGATGCGATTCCCGCCTCGATCCAGGCCCTGGCCGATCGCGCCATCGCCGAGGCCGGGGAAAGCCTCGAGGAGATCGAGGGGGAGGCCGGCGAGCCGGAGAAACCGCGCGAGGAAACCAGCTTCCGCAGCCTGCTGCTGGAACTGGACGAGATGGAGCAGGGCTTGAAGACCGACTTCGACGACCTGCTCGACCCTCCGGAGCCCTCGGTGCAGGGCGACGAGTCCGCCGAGCCAGCGGCTGGGCCGATTCCCGTGGCCGCGGAACAAGCCGTCGAGCCTGCCGTCGCGGAGGTTGTCGCGGGCGCCGATCCCGATGACGAAGAGCGCGCCCTGGCGGAGGCCATGCGCGAGGAGCGCGAGGCACTGGACGCCGACGATGACTGGCCGCGCCGCTGACCGTCGTTCCACCCTGTAGAATTCATCCGGCCGCGCCGGCGAGGCCGGCCCGCTCCGTTTCATCGACCCTGGAACTCCCCATGAAAGAGACCCTGAACGAACTGATCACCCTCATCAGCACCGGCTGCATGGGCGCCGAGGAGATCCGGCGGATCGCCGACGAGGCGGCCCAGGCCTACGCCGATCCGGCAGGGTTCCTCGCCGCCAACCCGGACATCAACTACGACGACAGCTTCCCGATCCCGCTCGGCGAGTGGGTGGTGGTCGGTAGCCTGCCGGATATCGTGCTGTTCCAGGCCGATACCTATGCCGAGCTGTTCGCCCGGATCGTCGCCTCCTTCGGCAAGGACGTGGCGTTCAACATCAAGCCGAAGCAGTTGCTCAAGACCGAGCCGCTGGTCGCCCTCAACCGTATCCAGGTGCAACTGAGCAGCATGTATCCGGAAAAGGGCGGCTACGTGCTGGTGGATTTCAGCGAGCCGCTGGACGACGAGTTGCAGGCGGTGCTGGTCTATACCCAGGACCTGCCGCGGGTCATGGCGCTCTGCGTCGAGGCCGGCATCTATGCCGCGCCTGCCTACGAAAGTCTGCGCGACGCCGAGGCCGAGTGACCGCGGGCCGCTCGATCGGCCCGATAGTCATTTCCTCCTGGACGCCGGCCCGCCGCCTGTCGTGAAGTGACGGGCGAGGACCGGTTGCGGTCCGCGCCGAAAAAGGGGGAACGCTTGAAAAGTCCTTGCATCAATATCTGTGAGTTCGATGCCGACGTGTGCCGTGGCTGCGGGCGTACGCGCCAGGAAATCCGTGCCTGGAAGCGCGCGGACAAGGCCGAGCAGCGACTGATCCTCGCCGAGGCCGACCTGCGCCTGCTGGCGTTGCAGGCGCGCGGTCGGCGCAAGTTCCGCTGAGGCGCGTCAGTCGCGGGCGGCGGCCAGCGCCAGGGCGCTGTCCAGCATGCGGTTGGAGAAGCCCCACTCGTTGTCGTACCAGGCCATCGCCTTGACCAGCCGGCCGCTTACCTTGGTGTGGTTGGCGTCGAAGATCGACGAGCGCGGGTCGTGGTTGAAATCCACCGACACCAGCGGCTGGGTGTTGTAACCGAGCACCGGAGAGCCCTCGCTGGCTTCGCGCAGCAGGCGGTTGACCTCGTCTACGCTGGTATCCCGGGCCACCTGCACGGTGAGATCGACCAGCGACACGTTGATCACCGGCACCCGCACCGCCAGCCCGGTAAGCTTGCCGGCGAGTTCCGGCAGGACCTGGCCGACCGCCTCGGCGGCGCCGGTCTTGGTGGGGATCATCGACTGGGTCGCCGAACGTGCGCGGTACAGGTCCGGGTGGTACACGTCGGAGAGGTTCTGGTCGTTGGTGTAGGCATGGATGGTGGTCATCAGGCCGTGCTCGATGCCCAGCTCGCGATGCAGCACCTGGGCCACCGGTGCCAGGCAGTTGGTGGTGCAGGAGGCGTTCGAGACGATCCGATGGGAGGCGCGCAGCACCTCGTGGTTGACGCCGTAGACCACGGTGGCGTCGACGTCCTTGCCGGGCGCCGAGATCAGCACCTTGCCGGCGCCGGCCTGCAGGTGGGCGGCGGCTTTGTCGCGGCTGGTGAAGAGCCCCGTGCACTCGAGCACGATGTCCACGCCGAGGCTCTTCCAGGGCAGTTCCGCCGGGTTGCGGATGGCGCTGACGGCGATGCGGTCGCCCATCACCCGCAGGCTTTCGGCATCGTGCTCGACCTCGCCGGGAAAGCGTCCATGGACGCTGTCGTACTGGAACAGGTGGGCGTTGACCGCGGCGTCGCCGAGGTCATTGATCGCCACTACCTGCAACTGTTCGCGGTAGTGGCCGGTATACAGGGCGCGAAGAACGTTTCGGCCGATGCGACCGAAGCCGTTGATGGCCAGGCGGATAGTCATAATGAGGTCGTCTCTTTTCTATTGTTGTGGTAAAAACCATTACATTTCGTCCAGAAAGAAAAGTAAACATCCTTCAACCGATGATTATGTTGTAAAAACAACAATTGATAGTCTGTAGGAGAATCTGCCATGCACCCTCGTGTGCTCGAAGTCACCCGCCGCATCCAGGCCCGTAGCGCGGCCACTCGCCAACGCTACCTCGAGATGGTCAGGGCGGCGGCCAGCAAGGGGCCGCACCGCGGCACCCTGCCGTGCGGCAACCTCGCCCACGGGGTCGCGGCCTGTGGCGAAAGCGACAAGCAGACCCTGCGGCTGATGAACCAGGCCAACGTGGCCATCGTTTCCGCCTACAACGACATGCTCTCGGCGCACCAGCCGTTCGAGCGCTTTCCGGGGCTTATAAAACAGGCGCTGCACGAGATCGGTTCGGTCGGCCAGTTCGCCGGCGGCGTGCCGGCCATGTGCGACGGGGTGACCCAGGGCGAGCCGGGCATGGAACTGTCGCTGGCCAGCCGCGACGTGATCGCCATGTCCACCGCCATCGCGCTGTCTCACAACATGTTCGATGCGGCGCTGTGCCTGGGCGTCTGCGACAAGATCGTGCCGGGCCTGCTGATCGGCTCGCTGCGCTTCGGCCACCTGCCCACCGTGTTCGTCCCGGCCGGGCCGATGCCGACCGGCATCTCCAACAAGGAAAAGGCCGCGGTGCGCCAACTGTTCGCCGAGGGCAAGGCCACTCGCGAAGAGCTGCTGGCCTCGGAAATGGCCTCCTACCATGCACCCGGCACCTGCACCTTCTATGGCACCGCCAATACCAACCAGTTGCTGGTGGAGGTGATGGGCCTGCACTTGCCCGGTGCCTCCTTCGTCAACCCGAACACCCCGCTGCGCGACGAACTCACCCGCGAAGCGGCGCGCCAGGCCAGCCGGCTGACCCCTGAGAACGGCAACTACGTGCCGATGGCGGAGATCGTCGACGAGAAGGCCATCGTCAACTCGGTGGTGGCGCTGCTCGCCACCGGCGGCTCGACCAACCACACCCTGCACCTGCTGGCGATCGCCCAGGCGGCGGGCATCCAGTTGACCTGGCAGGACATGTCCGAGCTGTCCCATGTGGTGCCGACCCTGGCGCGCATCTATCCGAACGGCCAGGCCGACATCAACCACTTCCAGGCGGCCGGCGGCATGTCCTTCCTGATCCGCCAGCTGCTCGACGGCGGGCTGCTTCACGAGGACGTACAGACCGTCGCCGGCCCCGGCCTGCGCCGCTACACCCGCGAGCCGTTCCTCGAGGATGGCCGGCTGGTCTGGCGCGAAGGGCCGGAACGGAGTCTCGACGAAGCCATCCTGCGTCCGCTGGACAAGCCGTTCTCCGCCGAAGGCGGCTTGCGCCTGATGGAGGGCAACCTCGGTCGCGGCGTGATGAAGGTCTCGGCGGTGGCGCCGGAACACCAGGTGGTCGAGGCGCCGGTACGGATCTTCCACGACCAGGCCAGCCTGGCCGCGGCCTTCAAGGCCGGCGAGCTGGAGCGCGACCTGGTCGCCGTGGTGCGTTTCCAGGGCCCGCGGGCGAACGGCATGCCGGAGCTGCACAAGCTCACGCCGTTCCTCGGGGTCCTGCAGGATCGTGGCTTCAAGGTGGCGCTGGTCACCGACGGGCGCATGTCCGGGGCGTCGGGCAAGGTGCCCGCGGCCATCCATGTGAGTCCGGAAGCCATCGCCGGCGGTCCCCTGGCGCGCCTGCGCGACGGCGACCGGGTACGGGTGGATGGGGTGAACGGCGAGTTGCGGGTGCTGGTCGACGACGCCGAATGGCAGGCGCGCAGCCTGGAGCCGGCGCCGCAGGACGGCAATCTCGGTTGCGGCCGCGAGCTGTTCGCCTTCATGCGCAACGCCATGAGCAGCGCGGAAGAGGGCGCCTGCAGCTTTACCGAGAGCCTCAACGGCTGGCGCTGATTCTGATAGGTCGATGTCCGCCGGCGCTTGGCTGGCGGCTGTCTCTCCGGCAACATCTGCCGACCGTCCCGCCCTGGCGCGGGGCATTGCGGTTCAACGACGATGAATAACGACAACAAGAGAAGCGCCGGCGGCCTCGGCCTGGTCGGCGATATTGGCGGCACCAATGCGCGTTTCGCGCTCTGGCGCGGGCAGCGCCTGGAATCCATCGAGGTGCTCGCCTGCGCCGACTACCCACGGCCTGAACTGGCCGTGCGCGACTACCTGGCGCGGATCGGCGAATCGGTGGCGAACATCGACTCGGTCTGCCTGGCCTGCGCCGGTCCGGTTGGGGCGGCCGATTTCCGTTTCACCAACAACCACTGGGTGATCAATCGCGCCGCGTTCCGCGAGGAGCTGGGGCTGGATCACCTGCTGCTGGTCAACGACTTCAGCACCATGGCCTGGGCCGCCTCGCGGCTGGGCGCGGACGAGCTGGTGCAGGTCCGGGCCGGCAGCGCCCAGGCGGATCGCGCCCGGCTGATCATCGGTCCCGGCACCGGCCTTGGCGTCGGCAGCCTGCTGCCGCTGGGCGGGGGACGTTGGGAAGTGCTGCCCTGCGAGGGCGGGCATGTCGACCTGCCGGTCACTTCGCCGCGCGACTTCGCGCTCTGGCAGGGCCTGCAGGCGCGCTACGGACACGTCTCCGCCGAGCGCGCACTGTCCGGCAACGGCCTGCTCGCCCTCTATGAAATCAGCTGTGCCCTGGACGGGGTCGCCGTCCGCGCGAGCAGTGCGGCGGAAGTCGGTGCCCTGGCCATGGCCGGCGACGCCCAGGCGGACGCCGTGCTGGAGCACTTCTTCCTGTGGCTGGCGCGGGTCGCCGGCAACGCGGTGCTCACCGTCGGCGCGCTCGGTGGCGTCTACATTACCGGCGGCATCGTCCCGCGTTTCCTCGAGCGCTTCATCGCCAGCGGTTTCGCCGAGGCCTTCGCCAGCCGTGGCAAGACCAGTGGCGCTTACCTGCAGGACGTACCGGTGTGGGTCATGACCGCCGAACATCCGGGCCTGCTCGGCGCCGGCGTCGCCCTGCAGCAGGCCCTGGACGCCGAGGGCTGAGTCGGCGTCGAGCAACCGCATAAGGAGGAGCCTCGTGAGCGCGAACGGACGATCGATCCTGCTGGTGGACGATGACCAGGAGATCCGCGAATTGCTGGAGACCTACCTGAGCCGCGCCGGCTTCCAGGTCCGCAGCGTCTCGCGGGGCGCCGACTTCCGCCAGGCGCTGTGCGAGGAGGAGGCGAGCCTGGCGATCCTCGACGTGATGCTGCCGGACGAGGACGGCTTCAGCCTCTGTCGCTGGATTCGCTCCCACCAGCGCCTGGCCTGCATGCCGATCATCATGCTCACCGCCAGTTCCGACGAGGCCGACCGGGTGATCGGCCTGGAACTGGGTGCCGACGACTACCTGGGCAAGCCGTTCAGCCCGCGCGAGCTGCTGGCGCGGATCAAGGCCCTGCTGCGCCGCGCGCAGTTCACCCAGGTGCGCGGTGGCGACGTACTGGCTTTCGAGGACTGGCGGCTGGACACGGTCAGCCACCGACTGTTCCACGAGGACGGCGAGGAGTTCTTCCTCAGCGGCGCGGATTTCGCCCTGCTCAAGCTGTTCCTCGACCATCCGCAGCAGATCCTCGACCGCGACACCATCGCCAATGCCACCCGCGGCCGCGAGGTGCTGCCGCTTGAGCGCATCGTCGACATGGCGGTCAGCCGCCTGCGCCAGCGCCTGCGCGACACCGGCAAGGCGCCGCGGCTGATCCAGACCGTGCGCGGCAGTGGCTACCTGCTGGCGGCGCAGGTGCGGCCGCACCTGCAGCCATGAGCGAACGGCGGCGCTGGTCGCCGGTGCCGCGCTCGCTGCTCGGGCGCATGCTGCTCCTGACCCTGCTCGCGGTGCTGGTCGCGCAAGGGCTTTCCAGCCTGTTCTGGCTGTCGCACCTGCGCTCCAGCCAGCGCGAGGGCCTGCTCACCAGCTCGCGCAGCCTGGCCTACTCGATGGCGGCCAGCGTCAGCTACTTCCGTTCCCTGCCGCTCGGCTACCGTCCGCTGGTGCTCGACCAGTTGCGCAGCATGGGCGGTACGCGCTTCTTCGTCTCGCTGAACGACCGGCCGCTGGAGATGCGTGCCCTGCCGGACACGCCGAACAAGCAGGCGGTGCTGGAGATCGTCCAGGACGTGTTGCATCAACGCCTGGGCAAGGAGGTCGAGCTGCAGGTCGAATTCGTCAGTCCCGACGAGCTGCGCCTGTTCAACGGCGCGCTGAAGCTCGACGAGCTGCCGCGTTCCTGGGCGCACTACGCGCTGACCCTGGAGCCGGTGAACCCGCCGGTGCTGGTGACCCAGATCCGCATCGGCGACAGCGAGTGGCTGTACATCGCCAGCCTGATGCCGGCGCCGTACGTCAGCCTGGAACCCGAGGGACTGCAACCGCAGCAGGTGCTCTCGATCGTTTTCACCAGCCTGTTGCTGCTGCTTTTCACCGGTTTGCTGATGCATTGGCAGAGCCGTCCGCTCAAGCGCCTGGCGCGCGCCGCCCGCGACCTGGCCCTGGGCAGTCCGTCGGCAGCGCTGGAGGAACGCGGCGCCAGCGAACTGGTGGAGGTGGCGCGCGCCTTCAACACCATGCACGAGCGCATCGACCGCTACCTGAACGAGCGCGGACAGTTGTTCAGCGCCATCTCCCATGACTTGCGCACGCCGATCACCCGCCTGCGCCTGCGGGTAGAACTCCTCGAGGACGAGCGCTTGCAGGAGAAGTTCGGGCGCGACCTGGACGAGCTGGAACTGCTGGTGAAGGGCGCGCTGCAGTGCGTGAAGGACACCGATATCCACGAGAACGTCGAGCCGGTCGACCTCAACCTGTTGCTCCAGCACATCGCCGAGCCCTACCTGGCCGATGGCCGGGTGGAGGTCGTCGGTCGCGCCGCGGAGCCTTATCCGGGCAAGCCCCTGGCGCTCAAGCGCTGTATCGGCAACCTGCTGGACAATGCGCTGAAATACGGCGAACGCGCCCGCCTGAGCCTGGAGGACGGGCCGGAAGCGGTGGTGCTGCACGTCGACGACGACGGCCCCGGCGTGCCCGAGCAGCGCCTGGAACAGATCTTCGAGCCGCGCTTCCGCCTGTCTCCGCGAGGGCAGGGTTACGGGCTGGGCCTGGGCATCGCGCGCAACATCGCGCACACCCATGGCGGCGAAGTCAGTTTGCAGAACCGTCGCGAGGGCGGCCTGCGGGTCAGCCTGCGCTTGCCGCGCCTGGGGCTGGAGTGATGGGCTGGCTTGGCGGGCCCTTGAACGAGGCAGGTAGGCACGAGGTTCTCCCGTGTTCTGCGGCAGCCGCAGACAGAGGCGGAGCGGGCGCTATGGCGGTGTTTGCGCGGGCATCGATTGCTCGGGCTGAAGTTTCGTCGGCAGAAGGTTCTCGGGCCGTACATCGTCGATTTCGTCTGTCATGAGCGGATGCTGGTGATCGAACTGGATGGCGGGCAGCATGTGGGTTCGCCGGCCGATGCCTGGCTGGAGAGCCGGGGTTCAGGGTACTGCGGTTCTGGAACGACAACGTGCTGGCGCGCAGGGAGGTGGTGCTGGAGGTCATTCTCGTGTTGTAGGAGGTTTCTGTCGCGAAACCGCCTTGCCGAGTTCAAGTCCAGATTTTCCTGCTCTGCCTCAATCCCAATGTAACCACTCCGTGACAAACCCGGATCGCTTCGTTACCCGCGACGCAGAACGCTTGAATAGACTCGAAGCATTGCAAGCGCAGACTTGCTCCGAATAACAAGAAGAAGGTTTTCCTCATGAATGCGATCCGTCGCCTCTCTGCCGTCATCTGTCTTTCCTCCCTCTGTCTCTCCCCGCTGCTGGCCCAGGCCGGCGAAGTCGAAGTGCTGCACTGGTGGACCTCCGCCGGCGAGAAGCGCGCCGCCGAAACCCTGAAGAAGCTGGTCGAAGCCAAGGGCCACACCTGGAAGGACTTCGCCGTGGCCGGCGGTGGCGGCGAGGCGGCGATGACCGTGCTGAAGACCCGCGCGGTGTCCGGCAATCCGCCGGCCGCGGCGCAGATCAAGGGGCCGGATATCCAGGAGTGGGGCGAACTGGGCCTGCTCGCCGACCTCAACGCGGTGGCCGCCGAAGGCAAGTGGGACAGCCTGCTGCCGAAGCAGGTGGCGCAGATCATGAAGTACGACGGCGACTACGTAGCTGTGCCGATCAACGTACACCGGGTCAACTGGCTCTACATCAACCCGGAAGTGTTCAAGAAGGCCGGCGCCACCCCGCCGACCACCCTCGACGAACTGTTCGTCGCCGCCGACAAGCTCAAGGCCGCCGGTTTCACGCCGCTGGCCCATGGCAGCCAACCGTGGCAGGACGGCACCGTGTTCGAGAACCTGGTGCTGAGCAAGATGGGTCCGGAAGGCTATCGCAAGGCCTTCGTCGAACAGGACAAGGCGACCCTCACCGGAGCGCAGATGGTCGAGGTGTTCGCCGCGCTGAAGAAGCTCCGCGGCTACGTCGATGCCGACGCCGCCGGTCGCGAATGGAGCGCCGCCACGGCGATGGTGATCAACGGCAAGGCCGGGATGCAGATCATGGGCGACTGGGCGAAGAGCGAATTCACCGCCGCCGGCAAGGTGCCGGGCAAGGACTACCAGTGCCTGCCGTTCCCCGGCACGCAGAAGGCCTTCGACTACAACATCGACTCGCTGGTGATGTTCAAGCTGAGCAACGCGGAGAACCGCAAGGCCCAGGAAGACCTGGCGCGCAGCGTGCTCGATCCGTCCTTCCAGAAGGACTTCAACCTCAACAAGGGCTCCATCCCGGTTCGCCTGGACGCCGACATGGCGCCGTTCGACAGTTGCGCCCAGCAGTCGATGAAGGACTTCAAGCAGGCTTCCCAGGACGGCAACCTGGTGCCGAGCATGGCCCACAGCATGGCCGCTTCCAGCTACGTGCAGGGGGCGATCTTCGACGTGGTGACCAACTTCTTCAACGACCCCGCCGCGGACCCGCAGAAGGCCGCCCAGCAACTGGCGGCCGCCATCGAGGCGGCGGCGCAGTAAGTCCCTGGCGCGGAGCCCGGCCTGGGCTCCGCTCGATCCTCCCGACTGGCTCCGTGCCGCCGAGCGGCACGGGTGGGTTCCTTCGCACGCGAGAAAACGCATGGCGACCAATTCCCCTGTCTATCCCACGGCTCCGGTAGCGCCTCGTCGCGTCTCGCCGCTCGATCGCCTGCAAGGCTGGCTGCCGAAGCTGGTGCTGGCGCCAAGCGTGGTCGTGGTGCTGTTCTGCATGTATGGCTACATCGGTTGGACGCTGCTGCTGTCCTTCACCAACTCGCGCTTCATGCCCAGCTACAAGTGGGCCGGGCTGAGCCAGTACCAGCGCCTGTGGGACAACGACCGCTGGTGGGTGGCGAGCAAGAACCTGCTGCTCTTCGGCGGCTCGTTCATCGCCATCTGCCTGGTGCTCGGAGTGTTCCTCGCAGTGCTGCTGGACCAGCGCATCCGCCGTGAAGGCTTCATCCGCACCCTCTACCTGTATCCCATGGCGTTATCGATGATCGTCACCGGCACCGCCTGGAAGTGGCTGCTCAATCCGGGCCTGGGCCTGGACAAGCTGCTCCGCGACTGGGGCTGGGAAGGTTTCCGCTTCGACTGGCTGGTGGACCCGGAGCGGGTCGTCTACTGCCTGGTGATCGCCGCCGTGTGGCAGGCCTCCGGCTTCGTCATGGCGCTGTTCCTCGCCGGCCTGCGCGGGGTCGACCCGGCCATCGTGCGCGCCGCCCAGGTCGACGGTGCGAGCCTGCCGACCATCTACCTGCGCATCGTCCTGCCGAGCCTGCGCCCGGTGTTCTTCAGCGCGCTGATGATCCTCGCCCATATCGCGATCAAGAGCTTCGACCTGGTGGCGGCGATGACCGCCGGCGGGCCGGGTTATTCCTCCGACCTGCCGGCGATGTTCATGTATGCGCATACCTTCACCCGTGGCCAGATGGGGCTCGGCGCGGCGAGCGCGATGCTGATGCTCGGCGCGGTGCTGGCGATCGTGGTGCCTTACCTGTATTCCGAACTGCGAGGCAAGCGCCATGCGTGACGCGTCCCTGAACCCGACCTTCAGCGTCAGCCGCCTGGCCGTGCACCTGACCCTCTGGGGCGCCTGCGCGCTTTACCTGGTGCCGCTGCTGGTGATGCTGCTGACCAGCTTCAAGACGCCGGACGACATCCGCACCGGTAACCTGCTGTCGCTGCCCGACACCTTCACCGTCATCGGCTGGCTCAAGGCCTGGGACAGCGTCGGCGCGTTCTTCTGGAACTCGGTGCTGATCACCGTGCCCGGCGTGCTGATCTCCACCTTCATCGGCGCGTTGAACGGCTACGTGCTGTCGATGTGGCGCTTCCGCGGTTCCCAGCTGTTCTTCGGCGCGCTGTTGTTCGGCTGCTTCCTGCCGTTCCAGGTGATCCTCCTGCCGATGTCCTTCACCCTCGGCAAGCTCGGCCTGGCCAATACCACCAGTGGCCTGGTGCTGGTCCACGTGATCTACGGCCTGGCCTTCACCACGCTGTTCTTCCGCAACTATTTCGTGGCGATCCCGGATGCCCTGGTCAAGGCCGCGCGCCTGGACGGCGCCGGTTTCTTCACCATCTTCCTGCGCATCCTGCTGCCGATGTCCACGCCCATCGTGATGGTCTGCCTGATCTGGCAGTTCACCCAGATCTGGAACGACTTCCTGTTCGGCGTGGTGTTCGCCAGCGGCGATTCGCAACCGATCACCGTGGCCCTGAACAACCTGGTGAACATCACCACCGGGGTCAAGGAATACAACGTCGACATGGCCGCGGCGATGATCGCCGCGCTGCCCACGCTGGTGGTCTACGTACTGGCCGGCAAGTACTTCGTGCGCGGCCTCACCGCCGGCGCCGTGAAAGGCTGAGACGGGTCGCTGACCCCGGAGACGAACGAAACATGGCAACCCTCGAACTGCGCAACCTGCACAAGAGCTACGGCAGCGGCCTGGCCGATACCCTCAGGGACATCCGGCTGAAGATCGACTCCGGCGAATTCCTGATCCTCGTCGGGCCCTCGGGCTGCGGCAAGTCGACCCTGATGAACTGCATCGCCGGACTGGAGAGCATCACCGGCGGTGCGATCCTGGTGGACGGCCAGGACATCAGCGGCATGAGCCCCAAGGACCGCGACATCGCCATGGTCTTCCAGTCCTACGCCCTGTATCCGACCATGAGCGTGCGCGAGAACATCGCCTTCGGCCTGAAGATCCGCAAGATGCCCCAGGCCGCCATCGACGAGGAGGTGGCGCGGGTGGCCAGGCTGTTGCAGATCGAGCACCTGCTCGAACGCAAGCCGTCGCAGCTCTCCGGCGGCCAGCAGCAGCGGGTGGCCATGGGCCGGGCGCTGGCGCGGCGGCCCAAGGTCTACCTGTTCGACGAGCCGCTGTCCAACCTCGATGCCAAGCTGCGGGTGGAAATGCGCACCGAGCTGAAGCTGATGCACCAGCGGCTGAAGACCACGACCGTGTATGTCACCCACGACCAGATCGAGGCCATGACCCTCGGCGACAAGGTGGCGGTGATGAAGGACGGCGTCATCCAGCAGTTCGGCACGCCGCAGCAGATCTACAACGACCCGGCCAACCTGTTCGTCGCCAGCTTCATCGGTTCGCCGCCGATGAATTTCATTCCGTTGCGCCTGCAGCGCCGGGACGGACGCTGGACCGGCCTGCTCGATAGCGGCCAGGACCGTATCGAACTGCCGCTGAGCCTGGAGCCTGGCCTGGAGGAGGGGGGCGAGCTGATCCTCGGCGTACGGCCCGAGCAGATCGCCCTGGGCGATGGCAGCGCTGCCCATGACCTGCGTACCGAGGTCGAGGTGCTCGAACCGACCGGGCCGGACACCCTGGTCTTCGTCACCGTCAACCAGGTCAAGGTCTGTTGCCGCCTGGCGCCGGACGTCGCGCCGGCCGCGGGCAGCGGCATGAGCCTGCGCTTCGATCCCGCGCGGGTCCTGCTGTTCGACGCGCAGAGCGGCGAGCGCGTGGCCGTGCGCACGGCGGGCGTGGCGGCGGAGAAGGTCACCGCCTTGAACGGCAATCGCCAGAAGAACTCCTGAATCCTTTCGTACTGCCTAGACCACAACCACGAGGACGCTGGAAATGTACAAGAACAAGAAAACCAGACCGGCCGCCAGGACCGTTGGCTGCCTGTTTGCCCTTGGAGCGCTGGGCTTGGGGAGCGCGGCGCACGCCGCCGAGGCGTTCTCCCCGAACTCGAAATGGATGCTCGGCGATTGGGGCGGCAAGCGCACCGAGCTGCTGGAGAAGG
>NZ_KV812656.1:0-90662 GCF_001813485.1 Pseudomonas sp. HMSC067G02 | reverse complement strand
TGCGGCCTCCCTGCTGTTGCTGCTGGTCGAGGACGGCGGCCAGGTCCTGAAGGAGCTGCCGGCCTTTCTGCTGCTGTTGTTGGTCAAGTAGAGACGCAAGGTTCTTCAGTGCCTGCGCTCCTCCTTGTTGTTGCTGCTGGTCGAGTAGTGCCACCAGATCCTCTAGCATGTTCGTCGCTCCTTTTTGCTGGCTGACCAGATAGACGAAGTCCTTCAACGTTCGTGTCGAAGGACTCCGGTTGGGTGAATCGGGCTTTAGCAGGTGCTCGAGACGCTCGGCTGCGCGGGCGAGCAGTGCGCTATCGATGGATGAGAGAAATTGCAGATCGTCCGAAGAGATTTCGTGCTCTGCCGAGCGAATGGCATCCTCGGGCGCCGACGCCAGGGCATGGGCCAGCTTCGGATCGAGCAGTGCGCGGGATAGCAAGCTGGAAATCATTTTCCTCACCGTCGGTGATCAACATCCTGTGATGTATTTCGGATTAGCCCACGCCATTGGGGCCTGCAAGCTCCAGGGAATTGACATTTCGCGATTAGATTTCATGCGAAAGGTTATTGCGTTCGAGTGATCGGCGGCGGCGGTATTTCCACTCTGCCGTCGGCTGCCGTTTTCACAGGACGGGGGGGAAATTGCAGAAAAAAGGAACTGTCGCCGGGGCGTCGCGGAACCTTCGTAGGCGTACCGTTCGTCGCCCATGGCGGCGTCCGTGGTCGATTGCATAGCGCTCACAGCTCTTGACAGCCCTTTCCGGCGGGGCTTATATGTCCGCCATCAGGTCATGCGCATCAGCGTCGATGTCGCGGGACCGAACCTAACGCATACGCACAGAGCAAATGGGCTCTCCCGGGGTTACCCGGGAGGGCCTTTTTTCGTCCCGAAAAAATAACAACAAGAGGTGATACCCATGCGTCACGGCGATATTTCCAGCAGCAACGACACCGTCGGAGTGGCGGTGGTCAACTACAAGATGCCGCGCCTGCACACCGCGGCGGAGGTCCTGGACAACGCCCGGAAGATCGCCGACATGATCGTCGGCATGAAGCAGGGCCTGCCCGGCATGGACCTGGTGGTGTTCCCCGAGTACAGCCTGCAGGGCATCATGTACGATCCGGCGGAGATGATGGAAACCGCGGTGGCGATCCCCGGCGAGGAAACCGAGATATTCTCCCGCGCCTGCCGCAAGGCCAATGTCTGGGGCGTATTCTCCCTCACCGGCGAACGGCACGAGGAGCATCCGCGCAAGGCGCCGTACAACACCCTGGTGCTGATCGACAACAACGGCGAGATCGTCCAGAAGTACCGCAAGATCATTCCCTGGTGCCCCATCGAGGGCTGGTATCCCGGTGGCCAGACCTACGTCAGCGAAGGGCCGAAGGGCATGAAGATCAGCCTGATCATCTGCGACGACGGCAACTACCCGGAAATCTGGCGCGACTGCGCGATGAAGGGCGCCGAGCTGATCGTGCGCTGCCAGGGCTACATGTACCCGGCCAAGGACCAGCAGGTGATGATGGCCAAGGCCATGGCCTGGGCCAACAACTGCTATGTGGCGGTGGCCAACGCCGCCGGCTTCGACGGCGTGTATTCCTACTTCGGCCACTCGGCGATCATCGGCTTCGACGGCCGTACCCTGGGCGAGTGCGGCGAGGAGGAAATGGGTATCCAGTACGCCCAGCTGTCGCTTTCGCAGATCCGCGATGCGCGCGCCAACGATCAGTCGCAGAACCACCTGTTCAAGATCCTCCACCGCGGCTACAGCGGCTTGCAGGCGTCCGGCGACGGTGACCGGGGCCTGGCGGAGTGTCCGTTCGAGTTCTACCGCACCTGGGTCACCGACGCCGAGAAGGCGCGCGACAATGTCGAGCGACTGACCCGCTCGTCCACCGGCGTGGCGCAATGCCCGGTCGGCCGGCTGCCCTACGAGGGACTGGAGAAGGAGGCCTGACGGCAGACGCCGCCAGCCCGGCGTGCCGTCGCGCGGCACGCCGTCTCCGCCATTTCCCCCTGTGGCAGAAGGAGTTTCATCCATGCCTTTTCTGAGCGACATGCTCGACCAGTCCCGCCGGCAGCAGGACGAGGAACAGGCCCTGGCGCGGGAGAATCTCGCCGAGGCGAGTCTGCTCCAGGCCCACCTGAGTCACCGCAGCGCCCTGCACAGCCGCTTCCGTTTCGACCCGGCGGCGGTGATGGACTGCCTGCGCGCCGAGGTACTCGGCCAGGAATCGGCGCTACAGGCCGTCGAGGACATGCTCAAGGTGGTTCGCGCGGACATCGCCGACCCGCGCCGTCCGCTGTTCAGCGCGCTGTTCCTCGGCCCCACCGGGGTCGGCAAGACCGAGATCGTGCGCGCCCTGGCCAGGGCCCTGCACGGCGACGCCGAGGGGTTCTGCCGGGTGGACATGAACACCCTGTCCCAGGAGCACTATGCCGCCGCCCTCACCGGTGCGCCGCCGGGCTACGTCGGGGCGAAGGAGGGCACCACCCTGTTGGAGCAGGACACGCTGGACGGCAGTCCCGGGCGCCCCGGCATCGTTCTCTTCGACGAACTGGAGAAGGCCAGCCCGGAAGTGGTCCATACGTTGCTCAACGTGCTCGACAACGGCCTGCTGCGGGTCGCTTCCGGCGAACGCACCTACCATTTCCGCAATACCCTGGTGTTCATGACCAGCAATCTCTGCGCCCATGAGATCCAGCGCTACGACGAGCGTCGCCAGCGCCTGCCCTGGCGCCTGCTGCCGGTCGGCGGCGAACGCCGGCGGCGGGACATCGACGGGATGGTCCGGGCCCGGCTGCTGAAGACCTTCTCGCCGGAGTTCGTCAATCGTCTCGATAGCGTGGTCACCTTCAACTGGATCGAACGCAACGTCGTCGCGCGCCTGGTCGAGTTGGAGGTGCAGCGGCTCAACCGGCGCCTGGAGAAGCATCGCTGCCGCCTGGAGGCGACCCCGGAGGTGCTGGCGAAGATCGCCCGCGCCGGCTTCGACCGGCAGTTCGGCGCCCGTGCGTTGCGCCGCAGCGTCCGTCATCATCTCGAGGTACCGCTGGCCGAGCATCTGCTCGACCACCACCAGCCGGGCGACGGGAACTGCACGACCTACCTGGCGAGCCTGGAGCACGAGCGGGTTCGCTTCGTGCGGCGCTGAGCGACAGTCACAGGAGAGGAAACGGATGGGATCGCATCAGGAGCGGCCGCTGATCGGCCTGCTGTTCTCCGAAACCGGCGTCACCGCCGATATCGAGCGCTCGCAGCGCTATGGCGCATTGCTCGCGGTCGAGCAACTGAACCGCGAGGGCGGCGTCGGCGGTCGCCCGATCGAAACGCTGTCCCAGGACCCCGGCGGCGATCCGGACCGCTATCGGCTGTGCGCCGAGGACTTCATTCGCAACCGGGGGGTACGGTTCCTCGTGGGCTGCTACATGTCGCATACGCGCAAGGCGGTGATGCCGGTGGTCGAGCGCGCCGACGCGCTGCTCTGCTACCCGACCCCCTACGAGGGCTTCGAGTATTCGCCGAACATCGTCTACGGCGGTCCGGCGCCGAACCAGAACAGTGCGCCGCTGGCGGCGTACCTGATCCGTCACTACGGCGAGCGGGTGGTGTTCATCGGCTCGGACTACATCTATCCGCGGGAAAGCAACCATGTGATGCGCCACCTGTACCGCCAGCACGGCGGCACGGTGCTCGAGGAAATCTACATTCCGCTGTATCCCTCCGACGACGACTTGCAGCGCGCCGTCGAGCGCATCTACCAGGCGCGCGCCGACGTGGTCTTCTCCACCGTGGTGGGCACCGGCACCGCCGAGCTGTATCGCGCCATCGCCCGTCGCTACGGCGATGGCAGGCGGCCGCCGATCGCCAGCCTGACCACCAGCGAGGCGGAGGTGGCGAAGATGGAGAGCGACGTGGCGGAGGGGCAGGTGGTGGTCGCGCCGTACTTCTCCAGCATCGATACGGCCGCCAGCCGCGCCTTCGTCCAGGCCTGCCATGGCTTCTTCCCGGAAAACGCGACCATCACCGCCTGGGCCGAGGCGGCCTACTGGCAGACCTTGCTGCTTGGCCGCGCCGCGCAGGCCGCAGGCAGTTGGCGAGTGGAAGACGTGCAGCGGCACCTGTACGACATTTGCATCGACGCGCCGCAGGGGCCGGTCCGGGTGGAGCGCCAGAACAACCACAGCCGCCTGTCTTCGCGCATCGCGGAAATCGATGCGCGCGGCGTGTTCCAGGTCCGCTGGCAGTCGCCCGAACCGATTCGCCCCGATCCTTATGTCGTCGTGCATAACCTCGACGACTGGTCCGCCAGCATGGGCGGGGGAGCGCTCCCATGAGCGCCAACTCGCTGCTTGGCAGCCTGCGCGAGTTGCAGGTGCTGGTACTCAACCCGCCGGGAGAGGTCAGCGACGCCCTGGTCTTGCAACTGATCCGCATCGGTTGTTCGGTACGCCAGTGTTGGCCGCCGCCTGAATCTTTCGACGTGCCGGTGGACGTGGTCTTCACCAGCATTTTCCAGAATCGCCACCACGACGAGATCGCTGCGCTGCTCGCCGCCGGAACTCCGCGCACTACCCTGGTGGCGCTGGTGGAGTACGAAAGCCCCGCGGTGCTCTCGCAGATCATCGAACTGGAGTGCCACGGCGTGATCACCCAGCCGCTCGACGCCCACCGGGTGCTGCCTGTGCTGGTATCGGCGCGGCGCATCAGCGAGGAAATGGCGAAGCTGAAGCAGAAGACCGAGCAGCTCCAGGAACGCATCGCCGGCCAGGCCCGGATCAACCAGGCCAAGGCGTTGCTGATGCAGCGCCATGGCTGGGACGAGCGCGAGGCGCACCAGTACCTGTCACGGGAGGCGATGAAGCGACGCGAGCCGATCCTGAAGATCGCCCGGGAGTTGCTGGGAGACGAGCCGTCCGCCTGAGCGATACCGGCCTGTTTTCTGGCAACAGGCCGGGGCATGCCGATGTCGGAACGTTCGTCGAAGCATCTTCCTTGGGGTGCGGCGATTCTCTCCAAGTTCTTCGATTCTGTTTGGGAGTGGATCGTTTTCCGCAGGCGCTCGGGTAGAATTCGAAGCCGCTGTCCAGCGCGACTTTAATATGCCCGGAAGTTCGGTAGCGTTCGGGCGGGAAAGCGCAGGCCGTCCTGGACAGACGCGGGGGCGACGCGCCTGCGGGCCGTCGCTGTACGAAGAGGCGCAGATGAACTGCGGCTCCCGCGGTTAGGGCTTCTCAATATTCCGGAGCTGGGTTTCCCTGCGCACTCATAACAGTTCTGAAATGAAAAGGTATTCGCTCTTCGAGAGTTGCGGAGCAATTCCGAATATAGCGTCGGCAAGCGATTTCCGTTTTTGCAACTTCTGCCTATATTCTGAGCGACTCGCTCTCGACTGAGCGTTTTCCATTGTTCGGCGACATTCCTTTCCCTGTTCGAGGCTCTTAATGAAACGACTTCGAGTTGCCGTTTCCTGCGCGCTGCTGGCGGCGCTGGTGGGTTGTTCCAATGGTCAGGTCAAGCCGGAAAACTACTCGGGCTTCATCGGTGACTATTCGACGCTGGCGCCTGCCACCGCGCCTTCCGGAGCTCCGCTCCTGCGCTGGGTAGACCCGCAGGCGGACGTGCGGCGCTACCAGCGGATCTACATCGAGCCCAGCAGGTTCTATCCGGTCCCGAAACCGAACGACAAGGTTTCCGCGAAGACGCTTGCGGACATCACGACCTACTACGATCAGGCATTGCGCCGTGAGCTGGGCAAGAGCCTGCCGCTGGCCAGCGCCCCCGGCCCGGGTATCCTGGTGCTGAAACCGGCGATCACCGCAGTTTCCAGCCATACCCAGGGCCTACGGCCCTACGAGGTCATCCCCATCGCGCTGATCGCTGCTGGGATGAGCACGGCGGTCGGGATTCGCGACCAGGATACCCAGATCGCCACCGAGGCCATGCTGCTCGACGGTGGGGACAACAAGGTATTGGCGAAGATGGTGCGCCAGGGCACCGGCAAGGCGCTGGACGATTCCGATCAGCCGATCACGGGAGACGATGTCAAGGCGGTGCTGGACGGTTGGGCGGCCGACATGCGCATGTCGTACGAGAAGACTCTCGGTTCTCGTCGATGACGGTCGGCGGGGAACTGGCTAAGCGTCCCCGCCGCCTTTTCCGACGCTAGCCGAGCGGCCAGTTGATCACCACGACGGAGTCGTTGTAGTCGTTGTCGGTGCCATCTTCAGAGCCGACCAGGGCGAAGTTCAGCTCGTTGGCCAGGATCACCTGCGCCGAAACCAGATCCGAAGAGCGGCCATTGACGCTGACCAGGATCTGCACCTTGCCGCCGCCGCCCGAGTTGAGCACCTTGCTGCCGATGATGGCGTTGTTGGTGCTTTGCCCGGTGAAGGTCGCGACGGTTTCGTTGTTGACCTGCACGTTCACCGTCTGGGTTCCGGCCGAGTTGGCGAAGGCGGTGACGCCGAACTGGGTGTTGGCGGGAAGGGTGAACACTCCTTGTGTTGCCATGATGTATCTCCACTGAATACCTGGCCTGCCTTTTCAGGCAGCCGTCTGGCGCGCGGTATGGCGTGTCGGGAGAGATCCGCAGTCCTTGGCGGCAGGCGATGCGCAGGCAGGAAGGACGCATCGTTCAGCCAATCTACGCCGTCGACCGGGCGCGGCCACTGGTAGAGTTCGCAGGAGGGCTACAGGGGTGTCCTGGCACTGGCGATGCATGGTCCGGTGCCGGTCTATGGCAGCCGCCTGCCGGCCCGCTCGTTCGATTGTTACGCTGTCTGTAACGATCTATTGCCGATGCCGGCAGGCCAGGGCGATTGTCTCGAAATATACTGCGTCACCTGGTCGCCGCAGCGGCGACGGCTACCCACTGGCCGTCGTCCGGGTCGCCGGTTCCATCCCGGCCGCGCCAACCCCCGCATTCAGGCCCCGCTGCGGCGACTGCATTCCCGCTGGATTCGAGGCTCGTACCCTATGACTCCCGATCAACGATTTGCCCGTTGGGTTCAAGTCGCTATCGCGGTATTCGTGTTGCTGTTCGTCTACTTCCTGGTCGCCGACCTGTGGATGCCGCTCACCCCGCAGGCCCAGTTGACCCGGCCGGTGGTGCGCGTCGCGCCGCGTGTCAGCGGTCAGGTCGCCGAGGTGCTGGTGTCCAACAACGGCCACGTGCAGCCCGGCGAAGTATTGTTCCGCCTCGATCCCGAGCCGTTCCAACTGGCCGTGCGCCAGGCCGAACTGGCGCTGGAGGAAGCCGAGCGCACCAACCGCGAGCTGGATGCCGCCATCGCCTCGGCCAAGGCCGACCTCCTGGCCGCGCGCAGCAGCGCCGGCGAGCTGGACAGCGAGGCGCGCCGCACCGCCCAACTGGTGCAGCGCCACCATGTGTCGCAGCAGATGCACGAGCAGGTCAGCGCCCAGGCCCAGGCCGCCCGTGCCCGGGTCGCCGCGGCCCAGGCGCGGATCGGCGAGCTGACCGCGCGACGCGGCACGGCCGGCGAGGACAACCTGCGCCTGCGCCAGGCGCGTAACGCCCTGGCCCAGGCCCGTCTGCAACTGCAATACAGCAGCGTCCGGGCCGACCGCGCCGGGACCCTGAGCAACCTGCAACTGACCCCGGGCACCTACGTTCCGGCCGGAACGCCGGTGGCGGCGCTGGTGGACGACCGCATCGACATCGTCGCCGACTTCCGCGAGAAATCGCTGCGCTACGTGCGCCCTGGCGACCGCGCGGCGGTGGTGTTCGACGCGCGTCCCGGCGAAGTGTTCGGCGCGCGGGTGGCGGCCATCGACGCCGGGGTCAAGGAGGGCCAGCTGGACGCCAACGGCGACCTCGCCGCGCCGGTCACCTCCGACCGCTGGGTCCGCGACGCTCAGCGCCAGCGCCTGCACGTGGTGCTCGACGAATTTCCCGAAGGCTTGCTGCCCACCGGTGCCAAGGCCACCGTGCAGCTCTATCCCGGCGACGGCCTGAGCCACCTGCTCGGTCGCGCGCAGATCGTCGCCATCAGCCTGCTGCACTACGTCTACTGACGCCATGCCGGCCAAGCTCGCGATGTCCGCCAACGACCTGCGTCAGTGCCTGCGCATCGCCGGCGGCGGCACCCTGGGGTTCTTCGTCTGCAAGCTGATGAACTGGGACTACGGCTCGTTCTTCGGCGTCTACCCGATGCTGCTGCTCGGCCTGACGCCGGTGATCAACCTGCACATCGTCCGCCAGTTCCTCGCCAACTCGGTGGTGATCAGCGTCGAGGTACTGGTGCTGTACGGGTTGTTCGGCGACCGGCCGCTGCTGATGACGCCTATCGTCTTCGGCCTCTTCGTCTACCGCTTCGCCCTGATGGCGCGCGGCCCGCTGTTCTTCTTCGGCGCACTGAGTTCGGTGTTCCTCTCGATGCTGCTGCACTTTGCCAGCTATCCGGACGTCGATCTGTTCGACATGCTCGCCAGCAACATGGTCGCCACCTGGCTGACGGTGGCCATCGCCGTGCTGATGTTCTACCTGTTCCCCGACGTCGAACCGCGGCCGCCGCGCCAGGCGCCGGCCAAGGATGCCCCCAGCCGGCGCCACGAGACGCTGCTCGGCGCCACGGTGGCGACCTTGTCCTTCGTGGTCTTCCAGACCTTCGACCTGAAGGACTCGCTGTCGGCGCAGATCGCCTCGATCCTGGTGTTGTTCCCCATGCACTGGAAGGGCGTGCACTTCGCCGGGCGCATCCGCGCCCTCGGTACGCTGCTCGGCTGTGCGCTGGCGGTGGGCTTGCAGGTGCTGCTCTACGATCACTACGACATCCTGCCCTTCGTCGCCCTGTTGCTGTGGATCTCGGCGATGTTCTGCGCGCGCATCCACATGCTGGAGAACGGCGTACCGGGGATCGGTTTCGGCGCGCTGACCACCCTGGCGATCGTCCTCGGCCAGTACCTGACGCCGACCCACGACATGATGTACAGCGTGCTCTACCGATTTACCTCGGTGTGCTTCGCGGTGCTGATCACGCTGATGACGGTGCTGGTGATCCACCTGTTCCTCAACCGCTTCGCCGCCACCCGGCACTACAGCCACTGAGACCTCAGGCGCGCCGGCCCGGCCAGTTGACCAGCGCGACGCCGAGCATCACCAGCAGCATGCCGCCGATCGCCGCCGGCGCCAGGCGCTCGTCGAACAGTAGCCAGGAGGCCAGCGCGGTCACTGGCGGCACCAGGTAGAACAGGCTCGCCACCTTCGATGCGGCGCCATGCCGGATCAGCGTGTAGAGCAGGCCGACGGCGCCGAACGAGAGTCCCAGCACCAGCCAGCCGAGGGTCAGCACGAACGGCGTGCTCCACTGCACCTCGCGGCTTTCGAAAAGCAGCGCGGCGAGGCCGAGCAGGGCGCCGCTGGCCAGGTACTGGACGACGCCGCCGGTGCGCAGGTCCATGCCGCCGCAGAAGCGCTTCTGGTACAGCGTGCCGCAGGTGATCGCCGCCAGCGCCACCAGCACCGCGGCCCAGGCCAGGCCGTCGGCGCCACCGTGGATGCGGCCGAGCACCACCAGGGCTACGCCAGCCAGGCCGAGCGCCAGTCCCAGCCATTGCCGGCGGCTGACCCGCTCGCCGAGCCAGACGCCGGCCAGGGCCGCGGTAGCCAGCGGTTGCAGGCCGACCAACAGGGAGGTCAGGCCGGCCGACATGCCGTGCTCGATGGCGAGGAACACCCCGCCCAGGTACAGGCCATGGACCAGCAGGCCGGCGACCGCGACATGCCCGGCCAGCCGTGCCGAGCCCGGCCAGGGCGCACCGCTGAGCAGGGCGAAGGCGGCCAGCAGGGCGGCCGCGAGGAGCAGGCGGATGGCCAGGAAGGTGAAGGGCTCGGCGTACGGCAGGCCGAACTTGGCGCCGAGGAATCCAGTGCTCCAGAGCAGCACGAAGAGCAGCGGCATGCCGCTGCCGAGCCAGGCGGGTGTGCGCATGCAAGGTCCTCGTCGGGAGGTGGCGGGACGGTCGTGGCGCCCCGCGCGTGTCGGTGTCAGTCCAGCAGCGAGAGGCCTCGCTCCAGGTAGGCGCGCATTTCCGCCTCGGGCACCATGCCGCCGCCGGTGGCCCAGACCAGGTGGGTGGCATTGGCCAGGCGCGCCGAGGTCAGCCCCATGCGTTCGCGATAGCCCTGCGGCTCACGGGTGACCCGGGCGATGCCCGGCGCGCCGGCCAGGGCCGAGGGTTCCAGGCGGATGCCCTGGCTGCGCTCGAGCAAGGCGAGCAGGCGGAACAACTCGTCGTCGTCCACCGTGTAGTAGCCGTCGAGCAGGCGCTGCATGGCGCGGCCGACGAAGCCCGACGGACGCCCCACCGCCAGGCCATCGGCGGCGGTGCGGTTGTCGATGCCGAAGTCCTGCACCGAAACCTGCTCGTGGCGGCCGGTATAGACGCCGAGGAACATGCAGGGCGAATGGGTCGGCTCGGCGAACAGGCAGTGCACCGCGTCGCCGAACGCCAGCTTGAGGCCGAAGGCCACCCCGCCGGGACCGCCGCCGACCCCGCAGGGCAGATGGACGAACAGCGGGTGCTCGCTGTCGACGCGGATGCCGGCGGCGTCCAACTGGCCGCGCAGTCGCTCGGCGGCGACGGCGTAGCCGAGGAACAGGTCGCGGGAGTTTTCGTCGTCGACGAAATGGGTGTAGGGATCGCCGGCCGCTTCGCGGCGGCCCTGTTCCACCGCGACACTGTAGTCGGAGGCGTACTCCACCACCGTCACGCCGTGGGCGCGCAGCTTGTCCTTCTTCCACTGGCGGGCGTCGGCGGACATGTGCACGCTGGCCTGGAAGCCCAGCGCGGCGCCGATGATGCCGATGGAAAGGCCCAGGTTGCCGGTGGAGCCCACCGCTATCCGGTGGCGGGCGAAGAATGCCCGGCAATCCGCCTCGGCCAGCCGCGAGTAGTCGTCGTCGAGGCCGACCAGGCCGTGCTCCAGGGCCAGGCGCTCGGCATGGGCGAGCACTTCATAGATGCCGCCGCGGGCCTTGATCGAGCCGGAGATCGGCAGGTGGCTATCGCGTTTCAGCCAGAGCCGGCCGGGCAGTTCGGCGGCGTAATGCTGGCGCAGGGCATCGTGGAAGGTGGCGACCTCGACCAGGTCGGACTCGATGATGCCGCCGCTGGCGGCGGTTTCCGGAAACAGCCGGGCGATCAGCGGGGCGAAGCGCTGCAGGCGGGCGCTGGCGTCGGCCACGTCGGCGGCGCCGAGGCCGACGTCGGCCAGGGCTTCGGCGCTCGGCGCGATGGCCGGGTTGAACCACTCGCTCGGGCGCAGGGCGATGAGGTCGGCCAGGCGCGGGAATTCGGCGAGCCAGTCGGCCTTGGATGTTCCGAGAATCAACGGCAGTACTCCTGTGGCGGGTAGGGCGGCGAAGGCACAGAGGATATACGCCTGGCCGGCGTTTTTCCTCGTACCCGGCAGGCAAGGCAGAACGCCTCTGCGGCGAAAGGCTTTGCACACGCGAGAATGTGCCGCATGCTTGATATCTTGAACAAGCGATGCGTATTTTGTACGCGGCCGCCGCCCGGTGCGGCATCCGCGATACCAACAAGGATAAGAAGTCATGACTATCGAAGGCCAAGGCTCACTCGCCGAACGGCTGGCTGGAGTTGAAGAAATCGAATGCGTCACCCCCGACCTCAACGGGGTGCCGCGCGGCAAGGTGATGACCGGCGAGGGCTTCCTCAGCGGCCGGCGCCTGCAGCTCGCCCGTGGCGTGCTGCTGCAATGCATCATGGGCGGCTACCCGCCGGCGCGCTTCTATGGCAGCGACGATGGCGACCTGGCGCTGGTCGCCGAGCCGACCCAGGTCCATCGCCTGCCCTGGAGCAACACTCCGCGCGCCTTCGCCATCTGCGATGCGCAGGAACTGGATGGCACGCCGTCCGGGCTGTCCACCCGCGGCCTGCTCAAGCAGGTGGTGGCGCGCTACGCCGCCCACGGCTGGCAACCGGTGGTGGCCACCGAACTGGAGTTCTTCGTCTTCGCCCCGAACACCGATCCCAACGAGCCGTTCCAGGCCCCGCTGGGGCCGGATGGCCGGCGCGAGCTGGGCTATTCGGCCTTCAGCGTGTCTTCCAACAACGGCCTGCGGCCGTTCTTCGAGGACGTCTACCGCTGCATGGATGCGCTGGGCCTGGTGCGCGACACCTTCATGCACGAGATGGGCACCAGCCAGTTCGAGATCAACTTCCTGCATGGCGACCCGGTCCTGCTGGCCGACCAGACCTTCCTGTTCAAGCACCTGCTCAAGGAGGTCGCGCTCAAGCACGGCCTGATCGTGGTGTGCATGGCCAAGCCGCTGGCGAAGACGCCGGGCAGCTCGATGCACATCCACCAGAGCATCGTCGAACTGGACGGCGGGCGAAACATCTTCAGCGAAGCCGATGGCGAGCCTTCCGCCGCGTTCCGCCACTTCATCGGCGGCCAGCAGGCCTGCCTGGCGGACTTCACGCCCTTCTTCGCGCCGCATGTGAACTCCTTCCAGCGCCTCTGCCATCCCTACGCTTCGCCGAACAACGCCTGCTGGTCCCACGACAACCGCGCCGCCGGCCTGCGCATCCCGGCCAGCGGAGCCTCCGCGCGGCGCGTCGAGAATCGCCTGCCGGGCGCCGACGCCAACCCTTACCTGGCCATCGCCGCCAGCCTGGCCGCCGGTCTCTACGGTCTGGAGCATGAACTGGAGCCGAGCCCGGCGATCCAGGGTGAGTTCGAGGTACCGGAGGAGTTGACCCTGCCTTGCACCATGTACGACGCCCTGCGGCGCCTGAAAGGCAGCGCGCTGGCGCGCGAACTGTTCGGCAGCGAGTTCGTCGAAGGCTACGTGGCGACCAAGAGCATGGAGCTGACCAGCTTCTTCGACGAGATCAGCCCCTGGGAGCGTCGCGTCCTGGCAGCCCAGGCCTGATCCACCGTGGTACTTTCCTAGCCCTGTGTCACCCCCTGCCGCCTCGCGGCGGCAGGGTCGTGGTGTCGGGTGCCGGCTTCGGCATCCCGCGTCCTGTCCCGGGGCCTCCCCGGGACTCCAACGCTGTGCGAGCCGGGCAGTCCGCGAGCGGCGCCGGCTCCCTTGTACGGGACCGGAGGTCCGATGCGGCGGATTTTCTTCTCTTTTCGCGCTCTCTATTTCGCTACCCTGCTGATGCTCACCGGCTCCGGCCTGCTCAGCACCTACCTGGCGCTGCGCCTGGCGGCGGACAAGGTCGACGGCCTGTGGGTCGGCGCGCTGATGGCAGCCAACTACTTCGGCCTGGTGCTGGGCGGCAAGGTCGGTCACCGGCTGATCGCCCGGGTCGGCCACATCCGCGCCTACGTCGCCTGCGCCGGGGTGGTCACCGCCGCGGTCCTCGGCCATGGCCTGCTGCCCTGGCTGCCGGCCTGGATCGCCTTGCGCATGGTGATGGGCCTGGGCCTGATGTGCCAGTACATGGTGATCGAGAGCTGGCTCAACGAGCAGGCCGATGCCAGCCAGCGCGGCGCGGTGTTCGGCGGCTACATGGCGGCTTCCTACCTGGGCCTGGTGCTCGGCCAGATGATCCTGGTGGCGCATCCGCAACTGGGGCCGGAGTTGCTGATGCTGGTGGCCTTCTGTTTCGCCCTGTGCCTGGTGCCGCTGGCCCTGACCCACAAGATCCACCCCGCAGCGCTGCGCCCGGCGCCGCTCGAACCACGCTTCTTCATCCGCCGGGTGCCGCAGTCGCTGACCACGGTATTGGTCTCGGGGCTGGTGGTCGGCTCCTTCTATGGCCTGGCGCCGCTGTATGCCAACCAGTTGGGGTTGCCCAACGAGCAGGTCGGCCTGTACATGGGCGCCTGCATCTTCGCCGGGCTGCTGGTGCAGTGGCCGCTCGGCTGGCTGTCCGACCGTCGCGACCGCGCCTGGCTGATCCGCGCCTGCGCCATCCTGCTGTGCCTGTTCGCCTTGCCGCTGGCATTGTTGCAACAGATGCCGCTGGCGTTGCTGCTGGCCCTGGGAATCGCCGCGAGCATGTTGCAGTTCACCCTCTATCCGCTGGCTGTGGCCTTTTCCAACGACCATGTGGAGACCGAGCGACGGGTTTCGCTGACCGCCATGCTGCTGGTGACCTTCGGCGTCGGCGCCTGCATCGGGCCGCTGGCGGCCGGCGCGCTGATGCGGCTGTTTGGCGCTAACATGCTATATGCGTTCGTCAGCGCCTGCGCGCTGATCCTGGTCTGGCGGGTCCATCCGGAGAAGGTCAGCGGCCTGCACCGGGTCGACGACGCGCCGCTGCACCACGTGCCGACCCCGGACAACATGACCAGCTCCCCGCTGGTCGCGGCGCTCGATCCGCGGGTAGACGAACAGGCGGTGCAGGAGCAGATGGTCGATGGCGAGCCCGACGCGCCGCAGGCCGACGGTGCGACGCAGAACTGAACTCCGCTCGCCGCGGGAGCCGATAGGCAGGAGAGGTTGCGATGAGTCCGACGCTTTCCCTTCACCTGATGGTGCGCAACCTGCCGCCCGGGCAGCGGCGGCCGAAGATCGCCCAGGCCATCGGCGAGGAGAGCGCGGGACGCTTGCAGCGGGTATTGCTGGAACGCGCCCTGCGCCTGCCCGATCGCGGTTTCAGCGCCCGCATCCTCTGGTTCGACGACGATCTGGACAGCGATCTGCAGGCGCTGGCTATGGCATTGGGCTGGAGCCTGATGAGCCAGCCGGCCGGCGATCCCGGCGAGCGCATGCGGCGTATCGCGGCGCTGGGGTTGGCGGAAAGCGAGGCGGTACTGCTGATTCGCCACGACTGCCCGGTGCTGGACGGCGACTACCTGGAAGCGGCCTGCACCGCCCTGGGCCGCCACCAGGCGGTGCTGGGGCCGGTGGAGCGGGGCGGCTACGCGCTGCTCGGCCTGACCCGGGTCGACCCGCTGTTGTTCGAGTCGATGCCCTGGGGCGGAGACCGCCTGCTGGCGCTGACCTGCGAGCGTCTCCGGCAACTGGGCTGGGAGCATCACCTGTTGCCGGCGCTCTGGGACGTCGACCGTCCCGAGGACCTGCCGCGCCTGGCGGCGCTGGGAGTGGTCCTGTGAGACTCAGAACAGTTCGTCTTTCTCGAAGCGCCGGGCTTCGCGTTGCAACTGGTAGACGAAGCGATCCACCTGGCGCTGGGCGAGGCCGCTCATCTCGCTGAAGCGGACGCCGGCGAAGGTCGCGTCGAGCTTTTCGTCGAAACGCACGTGACGCAGTTCGATCGCGCTGCTGATCGCGCCCTGTGGCAACTGGGCGCTGAAGTCTTCGTAGATCTCGCCGGGATGCAGGCGTTCGGCGACATTGCCGGCGAAGCGTAGCTTGGCGCCGGTGGCGGAGATATCCAGCAGTTGTCCGCTCAGCGGCGCGCGGAGTTTTTCCCCGGCGATTTCCGCGGCGATCGGCTGGCTCTGCTTGATGCTGGCGCGGTAGGCGTTGCGGCGCTGGTGGTAGAGCACTTCGGCGGGAAGGGCGGCCCAGTAGCAGGGAACGCCGTCGTGTTCGCCGAACTGCACCGGGCGCTCGCATTCCCAGGCGATACGCACGCCTTCGTGGAAGGCTTCGACGCGAAACGCCTCGCCATTCTGCAGGAAACGTTCGCCGGTGTTGGGGATGAGTTCGTCCAGCGCGACCATCCCGCGGTCGCGGTCGATGTCCACCAGGAAGCTCTGGAAGCGCTGGTTGCGATCGGCAAAGGTGATCAGCAGGGAGTCGCGGCTATCCTGCAGCAGGCGCAGGTTGGCCTGGATTTCCACGGGGGCCTTGAGCACCTTCGGGGGTTGCGGCCCCGCTTCTTCGACGAACGGGTTGGGCACCTTCAATGCTCTCCTGGGGCACGAATGCCTCAATGATAGCACTGTGCCTTGATACGTGTGCTGGTCGGGTTCAGGCCTGGCTGAGCGGGCGTTGCCGGCTGCTCGAGGCGGTGCCGCCGCGGCTGTCGTACAGGCTCGGGGCGTCCTGGCCGCGGAGGATGTTCAGCAGGCTGCCGGTGGAAGCCTGGTTGGCGCGGATGATCCGCCCGTTGCGCAGATTGGCCTGCTGGCAACGCTCCAGCAGTTCGCCCAGTTCGTCGCCGCGCGCCAGCAGCTCGGCGCCATCCGCGCGCTCGCGGGCATAGCGGGCAAGGCCTTCGCGGTCGAGGGAAACGCCGGCTTCGCGGAGGATTTCCGCGCGGGCCCGGCCATTTCGCTCCAGTTGCTGCATCAGTGGCTGCTTGGCCCCGAGAAGCTGTTGCAGGACCGGTAGCTCGCGCCGTTCCAGGGCCTGGAATTCTTCGTCGACCAACTGCAGGAGTTGGCTGGCGTGGCCGATATCCTCGGCGAACAGATCGAGCAGGGTAGGGGAGTCAGGCATCTCGGGCTCGGGAGTTCATTCGGCGTCCAATGTCCTCCAGCGCGTCCTTTGAGGTCAGCGCTGGGATTCGAAGTCGAGCAGCTTGCTGGCAACACGCTCGCTGTCGACTTGATAAGTGCCATCGGCGATCGCTTGCTTGATCCGGGCAACCTTATCGTTGTCGACCACCGGCAGGGTCTGCAGCTGGTCCGTGACTTTCTGCATGTTCTGGGCGGTTTCGCTGATCTGCACCGACTCGCCGCTCTTCGGAGCGGAAGTCGCGGCCTGGCCTGCCTTGTCGGCGCCAGTGGCGTCGGGACGCCCCGCGGCGGTGCTGCCGGTACGGCCGGTGGTGGCTGGCGTGCTGCCGGGATTCAGCCGGTTGAAGTCGATGACCATGGTTGTAAACCTCGAAGGTATTGGACGCTTGCCTAGCTTTTCGGCGAAGGCTTGAAAAACTTTAGGACTTATTTTCGTGCGTCGTTTCCCAGTTTAGAGAAACCCGCCGGGGTAGCGCCAGCGCTACCGGCCACGGCTTTCCCTCTACATATTCACCTCGACCGTGCCGGGCTCTATCACGCGGGCCTTGATCACCCGCTGCGAGCGCAGGTTGCGCACGCGGATCTGCTGGCCCGGGGCGCCATCGGACAGCGCCTCGCCGGGCATCTTGACGTTGATGGTGGCGGTGCGCGCGAGAATCACCACCTGATCGCCCTTGCGCACGGCTTCGGCCTGCTCGAGGAAGACCGGCGCCAGCACCTGGTCGTTGACCACCGGTCGGCGCAGCTTCTGCCCGACGACGCGGGCCGGATCGGTCAGGTAGCCCTGGGTCAGCAGGCCGACGTCGCGCTCGACCAGGGCGATGTCGGCATCCTCCAACACGTGCGCGCGCTTGAGTGGCTGCACCGCGACCACCACCTGGCGGAACAGTTTCACCTGCGCCGGCATGAAGATGGTCCAGGGCGCACTGCCTTCGCAACCGATGCGCACGGTGACCCTGCCGATCGGTTGTGCCGGACTTTCCTGGCTGAGCGTCAAGTCCCTGTCGCATTCGGCCAGGCGCAAGCGCGGGTCGACGCGGTTGACCTGAATCTGGTAGCGCCCGTCGAGTCCGCTATTCTGCAGATATTCTTCTACCTTGAATTCAAGAAACCCCTGGGTGGAGCCGATAAGTACCTCGGGAGCGGTAAAACCCTGGGCCTGGCTGTTGTTAGCCGCGCACAGGTAGCCGAGCCCGAGCAAAACGGGTAAAAACCGTAGAGAAGTATGGCTACGGGCCATTATTCGTCGAAAAACTGTCGTTGCCTGTTTCATGCAACGGGTAAAGCAATGGTCGTGCCGGAGTCCGGTACGACCGTCTGAGGGGAGCGCCAATGGCCGGTGTTTTGGATTCAGTCAACCAGCGCACGCAGTTGGTCGGACAGAACCGTCTGGAGCTGCTTCTGTTCCGTCTGGACGGTAACCAGCTCTACGGCATCAACGTGTTCAAGGTGAAAGAGGTGTTGCAATGCCCGCGCCTGACGGTGATGCCGAAGTCCAGCCCGGTGGTGCGCGGGGTGGCGAACATCCGCGGAGGCACCATTCCGATCCTCGACCTGGCGCTGGCCACCGGCCGCCGCGGGTTGCAGGACCTGACCAACAGCTTCGCGATCATCACCGAGTACAACACCAAGGTGCAGGGCTTCCTGGTGCGCTCGGTGGAGCGCATCGTCAACATGAACTGGGAAGAGATCCATCCGCCACCCAAGGGCGCCGGCCGCGAGCATTACCTGACCGCGGTGACCCGGGTGGACAAGCAGTTGGTGGAAATCATCGACGTGGAAAAAGTGCTCGCGGAGGTCGCACCGACGTCCGAGGAAGTGTCCCACGGCGTGGTGGACGCCGAGACCCAGAGCCGCGCGGTGACCAAGCGGGTGCTGGTGGTGGACGATTCGTCGGTGGCGCGCAAGCAGGTGATCCGTTGCCTGGAGGCGGTCGGCGTGGAAATGACCGCGCTCAACGACGGGCGCCAGGCCCTGGAGTACCTGCAGAACATGCTCGCCGAGGGACGGCGTCCGGAAGACGAGCTGCTGATGCTGATCTCCGACATCGAAATGCCGGAAATGGACGGTTATACCCTGACGGCGGAAATCCGTAGCGATCCCCGCCTGCAGAAACTGCACATTCTCTTGCATACTTCGTTGTCCGGGGTCTTCAACCAGGCGATGGTGAAGAAGGTCGGTGCGGACGACTTCCTCGCCAAGTTCCGTCCGGACGATCTGGCGGCGCGTGTGGTGGAGCGGATCAAGGCGGTGGACGCGGGCTGAGCGATCGGCCCTCGACAACAATGTGAATACGGGCGACCGGCTGCGTTCCGGTCGCCCAGGGCGAAGAGGCTTATGCGTGTCGGCAGCTAATGCGGATTTCGAGTTGTTCAGGGTCTTCCTCGAGAAGACCTGCGGCATTGTGCTGGGCAGCAACAAGCAGTACCTGGTCTCGAGCCGGCTGAACAAGCTGATGGAGCAGCAGGGCATCAAGAGCCTGGGAGAACTGGTGCAGCGCATCCAGACCCAGCGCGGCGGCCTGCGCGAGATGGTGGTGGACGCGATGACCACCAACGAGACCCTGTGGTTTCGCGATACCTACCCGTTCGAGGTGCTCAAGCAGCGGGTTCTTCCCGAACTGATCAAGGCCAACGGCGGGCAGCGCCTGCGGATCTGGTCGGCGGCCTGTTCGTCCGGCCAGGAGCCGTACTCGCTGTCGATGGCCATCGACGAGTTCGAGAAGACCAACCTGGGGCAGTTGAAGGCGGGCGTGCAGATCGTCGCCACCGACCTGTCGGGGTCGATGCTCACCGCCGCCAAGGCCGGTGAATACGACACCCTGGCGATGGGCCGCGGCCTGTCCCCGGAGCGTCTGCAACGCTATTTCGACGCCAAGGGGCCGGGGCGCTGGGCGGTCAAGCCGGCGATCCGCAGCCGCGTCGAGTTCCGCGCCCTGAACCTGCTGGACAGCTACGCCAGCCTCGGCAAGTTCGACATGGTGTTCTGCCGCAACGTGCTGATCTATTTCTCCGCCGAGGTGAAGCGCGACATCCTGCTGCGCATCCATGGCACGCTCAAGCCTGGCGGCTACCTGTTCCTCGGCGCCTCCGAGGCGTTGAACAACCTGCCCGACCACTACCAGATGGTGCAGTGCAGCCCGGGCATCATCTACCGGGCCAAGTAGCGCAAGGAAGCGGACCCGCGCCAGGTTGCGCCGGGGGTGACCTGGCAGCCTGGCGCGGGTCCGCTTGGGACGGGCAGGTGGGACGAGACTTTCGCCCACTGCCCAGGCTCCGAGCGCCACGCGCGGCGGCGCCGTCGCAGCCCGCTCGGCACAGGACGGCTGGCTCGGAGCGGGGCAGTTTAGGACTGCGCGATCTAGTTGTATTGACAGATATTTCTGATAGTCAGGTGATCTGGCAAGTTGCCGCTTTGCCGGGGAACTGCTTACATGATTCAAGCGTTCCCTCGATCCGCCACGCCTACCAGGAGACTTCCATGGCCATCACTGCGCTGCCCTCGGCCGATGGGCAAGAGTTGACCATCCAGATCCAGGGGCGCTTCGACTTCGGGGCCCATCAGGATTTCCGCGACGCCTACGAGCGCGTCGCGATCACTCCGCGACGCTATGTCGTCGACCTGCGCAACGCCACCTACCTGGACAGCTCGGCCCTCGGCATGCTCCTGCTGCTGCGCGACCACGCCGGCGGCGAGAACGCGCAGATCAGCCTGGCGAACTGCAGCCCGGAAGTGCGCAAGATCCTCGCCATCTCCAACTTCGAGCAGTTGTTCAAGATCAGCTGAGATGAATCCCCCGGCGGCGCGGATCGAGAGCCTGACGATTCTCATCGCCGAGGACAACGCGGCCGACCGCCTGCTGCTGTCGACCATCGTCAGCCGCCAGGGGCACCGCGTGCTGACCGCCGGCAACGGCCTGGAGGCGGTGGCGCTGTTCGAGACCGAGCGGCCGCAACTGGTCCTGATGGACGTGATGATGCCGGTGATGGACGGCTTCGAGGCGGCCCGGCGGATCAAGCAGCAGGCTGGCGAAGAGCTGGTGCCGATCATCTTCCTCACCTCCCTCAGCGAAACCGAGGCGCTGGTGCAGAGCCTGGAGGCGGGCGGCGACGATTTCCTCTCCAAGCCGTACAACCGGGTGATCCTCGAAGCCAAGATCAACGCCATGGGACGCCTGCACCTGCTGCAACGAACGGTGCTGGAGCAGCGCGACCTGATCGTCCGGCACAACGAGCACCTGCTCAACGAACAGCGGGTGGCCAAGGCGGTGTTCGACAAGGTGGCCCATTCCGGCTGCCTGAACGCCAGCAACGTGCGCTACCTGCAATCGCCCCTCGCGCTGTTCAACGGCGACCTGCTGCTGGCCGCCTACAAGCCGTCCGGCGGCATGCACGTGCTGCTCGGCGACTTCACCGGCCACGGCCTGCCGGCGGCGATCGGCGCGATGCCGCTGGCCGAGGTGTTCTACGGGATGACCGCCAAGGGCTATCCGATGTCCGACATCCTCCGCGAGATGAACGCCAAGCTGAAGCGCATCCTGCCGGTCGGCGTGTTCTGCTGCGCCACCTTGCTCAACCTGAGCTTCCAGCGCGAACTGGTGGAGGTCTGGAACGGCGGCTTGCCGGACGGCTACCTGCTGCGCGCCGCCAGCGGCGAGCGGGTCGCCCTGGTGTCCCGCCACCTGCCGCTGGGAATCCTCGAGCCGGCGGCGTTCAGCGACCGTTGCGAAACCTATCCGCTGGATATCGAAGATCGGATATTCCTGTTTTCCGACGGTGTCCTCGAGGCCAGCAACAAGGCTGGCGAGATGTTCGGCGAGGCGCGGCTGCTCCAGCTGTTCGAGCACAATCGCCAGCCGTCCGCGCTGTTCGACGAGATCCAGCGCAGCCTGGCGCAGTTCCGCGGCGCGGTGCAGGACGACGTGAGCATGCTCGAGGTGCGCCTGCAGCCGGATAGCGGCCTGCAATGCCCGCCGCTGGCGTTTTCCGATAGCGGCGTGAGCAGTCCGCTGGACTGGTCGGTGAGCTTCGAATTCCGCGCCGAAACCCTCAAGCACTTCAACCCGTTGCCCCATGTACTGCAACTGCTGCTCGAGGTCCACGACCTGCGCGCGCGCGGCGGCGCGCTGTATACGGTACTCGCCGAACTCTACTCGAACGCCCTGGAACATGGCGTCATCGGCCTCGATTCGACGATGAAGAGCGACGCGGCGGGATTCGCCCGCTATTACCAGGAGCGGGTCAGCCGCCTGCAGGCCTTGCGCGACGGGTACGTGCGGCTGCACCTGGACCTGGCGCCGCATGGCGCGGGGGGGCGTCTGCTGGTGCGGGTCGAGGACAGCGGCGAAGGTTTCGACGTGGAGCGCGCGCTGAATGCCGTGGAGCGTCAGGAACGCCTCTGCGGCAGGGGTTTGCGCCTGATCCGCGAATTGTCCGATCGTTGCCAGTGGTCGGCCGACGGAAAGGTGGTGTCCGTGGAGTTTTTCTGGTCGCCTCAGGCATAATCGCGCTTTCGTCGCGGTGCTCCTAATGGGTAGGGCATCGGAAGTCGACTTCAGGGAGCGATCGAATGTCCGCGCCGCATCTCGATGATCGTGTTCTGGCTTCGTTGCAGGAGGTCATGGAGGACGAATATCCGGTCCTGCTGGATACCTTCGTGCTCGACTCCGAGGAGCGCCTGCGCAGCCTGCATGCCGCCCTCCAGGCCGGCGATGCCCAGGCTTTGCGGCATACCGCGCACAGCTTCAAGGGAGGCAGCAGCAACATGGGCGCGGTACTCCTCGCCGGCTACTGCAAGGAGCTGGAAGAAAGCGCCAGGCGCGGCGAGCTGCAACGGGCGCCGGCGCTGATCGAACAGATGGAGCGCGAATTCGCCATCGTCCGCATCCTTTTCAAACAGGAACGTCAGCGCTATCGCTGAGGTTTTCGTCCTTTCCGGCGACAAGGTACCGGCCCGATCGAGCCTCCCTGGCGTATAATGCGCCGCTCGATTTGGAGTCCTTCATGCGCGAGCAAGCCCTACGCATCCTCAAAGACGTTTTCGGTTACGACGCCTTCCGTGGCAACCAGGCACGGATCATCGAGCGGGTGGCCGAGGGTGGCGATGCGCTGGTACTGATGCCCACCGGCGGTGGCAAGTCCCTGTGTTTCCAGGTCCCGGCGCTGCTGCGCGAAGGCCTGACGGTGGTGGTGTCGCCGCTGATCGCGCTGATGGAGGACCAGGTCGCCACCCTGGACGAACTCGGCGTGCCGGCGGTGGCGCTGAACTCCACCCTCAACCCCGAGCAGCAGCGGGACATCGCCGAGCGCCTGCAGCGTGGCGAGATCAAGCTGCTCTACCTGGCACCGGAACGGTTGGTCCAGCCGCGCATGCTGGCCTTCCTGCAACGACTGCCGGTCGGCCTGTTCGCCATCGACGAAGCGCACTGCGTGTCGCAATGGGGCCATGACTTCCGTCCCGAATACCTGCAGCTCGGCCAGCTTGCCGAGCTGTTCCCGCAGGTGCCGCGGATCGCCCTGACCGCCACCGCGGACATGCGTACCCGCGAGGAGATGATCCAGCGCCTGCACCTGCAGAACGCCGAGCAGTTCCTCTCCAGCTTCGACCGGCCGAACATCTTCTACCGCATCGTGCCCAAGGAGCAGCCGCGCAAGCAGTTGCTCGGCTTCCTCTCTGAGCGGCGCGGCGATGCCGGTATCGTCTACTGCCTGTCGCGGAAGAAGGTCGAGGAGGTCGCGGAATTCCTCGGCAACCAGGGCTTCCCCGCGCTGCCGTATCACGCCGGACTGTCCAACGAACTGCGTGCCCACCACCAGAAGCGCTTCCTCAACGAGGAAGGCTTGATCATGGTGGCGACCATCGCCTTCGGCATGGGCATCGACAAGCCCAACGTGCGATTCGTCGCCCACCTCGACCTGCCCAAGAGCCTCGAGGCCTATTACCAGGAAACCGGTCGCGCCGGCCGCGACGGCCTGCCGGCCGACGCCTGGATGGCCTACGGCCTGCAGGACGTCCTGCTGCTGCGGCAGATGATGCAGAGTTCCGAGGGCGACGAGCGGCACAAGCGCGTCGAGCGGCACAAGCTGGAAGCCATGCTGGCGCTCTGCGAGGAAACCCGCTGCCGGCGCCAGGCGCTGCTGGCCTATTTCGACGAAGAGATGCCGCAGCCCTGCGGGCATTGCGACAACTGCGTGGACGGCGTGGAAACCTGGGATGCCACCGAATCCGCGCGCCAGGCGCTGTCGGCGATCTACCGCAGCGGCCAGCGCTACGGCGTCGGCCATCTGGTGGATATCCTGCTCGGCCGCGAGACCGAGAAGATCCGCAGTCTCGGCCACCAGCACCTGGCGGTGTTCGGGATCGGCAAGGGGCGCGGCGAAGACGAGTGGCGGACCCTGTTTCGCCAGTTGGTCGCGCGCGGCCTGGCCGACGTCGACCTGGACGGCTTCGGCGGCCTGCGCCTGACCGAGGCCTGTCGTCCGCTGTTGCGTGGCGAGGTGCGGCTGGAGCTGCGCCGCGACCTCAAGCCACAGCGCGCCAAGGGCTCCTCCAGCGGCGGCGCCAGCGCCGCCAGCCAATTGGTGCGCAGCGAAGAGCGGGAAATGTGGGAGGCCCTGCGCGCGCTGCGGCGCAAGCTGGCCGAAGAGCATTCGGTGCCGCCCTATGTGATCTTCCCCGACGCGACCCTGCTGGAAATGCTCCGCAGCCAGCCGCGCTCGCTATCCGACATGGCCCAGGTCAGCGGGGTCGGCGCGCGCAAGCTGGAGCGCTACGGCCAGGCCTTCCTCGATGTCCTCACCGACTCGCCGGCGGCGCCCGCCGCGCCGCCGCAGGACCTGCGCCACGAATTGGCCAGCCTGGCCTGTGCGGGGATGACCCCGGCGCAGATAGCCCGCCAGCTCAATTGCAGCGAGAAGAACGTCTACGCGATGCTCGCAGAGGCCATCGCCGGCCAGCAGGTGAGCCTGGAGCAGGCGCTGGATCTGCCCGAGGAACTCCTCGGCGAAATCCAGGACGCCTTCCTCGAGGAAGACGGCGAACTGCCGCCGGTGGCGGCGCTGGAGGAGCGTTTCGGCAAGCGGGTGCCGAGTGGCGTGCTGCACTGCGTGCGCGCCGCCCTGCAGGTGGAACTGGAGTCGTGATATGGCCATTTGCCGGTATTTTCTGACGCCAATCTTGTGACGTCCTTCGCAAGCGTCTACTGTGACGCCAAGCCCTCCAAGAGAAGAGGTGTGCGTGACACAGAAGGACCGGTTGGACGACTCCCGTTCCAACCTCTATGCGGACCAATTGAACCGCGGTTTCCGCGGCCTGCGTTTCCTTCCCGAACTGGAGCGTGACTACCGGCGCTACATGCTGGAGGACAGCTTCGCGCTGAAACGCATCGCCCTCAGCGTCGGCATGCTCGTCTGGCTGGCGTTCATCGGCATCGACCTGCTGATCCTCGCTGGTCCCCCGCTGTGGGGCGTACTGGCGGTGCGCCTTGGCGTGCTGGTCCTGCTACTGGTCTGCGGCTGCCTGATCATGCTGCGCCGGCACATCCAGCTGATGGTGCCGCTGAGCATCGCCTGCGTCCTCGCCCTTGGCGTCGGTGCGGCGGCGGTGGTCGGCTTGGCGCACCGGGCCGATCCCGGCTATCCCTACGAAGGCCTGCTGCTGGTCAGTTTCGCCGCCTATTTCCTCGCCGGCCTGCGGTTGTCGCAGGCATTGAGCTGTGCGTTGGTCGTGCTGCTCGCCTACCTGGGTTTCGAGTGGTGGGCGGGGGCCCAGGAACCGCTGGGCAACAACCTGCTGTTCCTGCTGTTCGGCAACCTGATCGGCGCGGTCGGCTGCTACCTGCTGGAGTTCAAGTCGCGCGAGCATTTCCTCATCAGCCGTCTGCTGCGGGTGATGGCCGACCACGACAGCCTGACCGGCCTGCACAACCGGCGCAGCTTCAACCAGCACCTGGACCGCCTCTGGCGCCAGGCCCAGCGCGAACAGAAGACCCTGGCGCTGCTGCTTTGCGACGTCGACCATTTCAAGGCCTATAACGACCGCTACGGCCACCAGGCCGGCGATGCGGTCCTGCAGCGTATCGGCGCGGTGTTCGAGGCGAATGCCAGGCGTCCGCTGGACATGGCGGTGCGCCTGGGCGGCGAGGAGTTCGCCCTGTTGCTGTACGGCGCCAACGAGCATGAGGCGAGGCTGCGCGCGGAAGCGCTGCGCGCGCAGGTGCAGGCGCTGCGCATGGAGCACGAGGCGTCGGACACGGCGCGCGAAGTGACCCTGTCGGTCGGCGTGTCCTGCCTGTGGCCGACCCCGGGCAACGACCTGAAGCGCCTCTACGATCTCTACGAGCATGCCGATCGCGCGCTTTACGAAGCCAAGGCGTTCGGCCGCAATCAGGTGGTGGCCTGAGTCCATGGCCGATTTTGTCCCTGTGGCTGGCGCCGCCGGTGACTGCGGGACGAAGCGGCGAATGCTAGGTTCGACAGGAAAAAATGGCAGGCACGGCCGCTCTTCGCAGAGCTGCCGGCCCCGCCGCGAGACGACTTCCGGACGGACCCCATGCAGCGCTTGATCCAGGCCAACGGCCAACCGCACTACGGCATCTTCCCGAGTGCCCCGCAGCACATCAATTACCGCGATTTCGACTTCCGTTCGCCGATGGGCCGGCGCGTGGGGGCCCTGGGCAAATGGCGACGCTTCCATCAGTTCCAGTACTTCGGCCTGATCAGCCCGGAGCTGATCGGCGGCTGCGCCCTGGCCCAGCTGAGCTTGCTTGGCGTCGGCTTCGTCTACCTCTACCAGCCTTCCAGCGGACGCATGCTGGAGCGGCGCTTCAAGCTGCCGCTGGGGTTCGGAACCCGGTTTTCCCAGACCCCGGACGACGGCGTCTGCGAACTGCGCCAGGGGCGCAACCTGCTACGCCTGGAGAACCGTACGGCTCCCCGGGAGAAACGCCTGCTGGTGGAACTCGACGATGGCACCCGCATCGACGCCTGCTTCAGCGAGGAGGCGCCGAGCTTCCAGCCTATGTGCCTGTGTACGCCGACCGCGGTGAACGGCTGGGTCTATGCGCAGAAGGTGGCCGGCGTGCGCTGTCGCGGCGACGTGCGCAGCGCCCTCGGCGACCACGACCTGCAGGCGCTGGACGCCTTCGCCCATCACGACTGGTCGGCGGGCTACATGCGCCCGGAAACCTTCTGGAACTGGGCTTGCCTGTCCGGCGAGGCGGACGGCTTGCGGGTCGGCCTGAACCTGTCGTGCGGGGTCAACGAGACCAGCTTCACCGAGAACTGCTACTGGCTGGACGGCGAACTGCTGAAGGTCGACAGCGTGCGCTTCGACTTCGACCGCGACCAGCCGCTGCGGCCCTGGACCATCCGTTCATACGATGGCCAGGTAGAGCTGCGCTTCGAGGCCCACGGCATGCACCAGGAGCGGCTGAACCTCGGTCTGCTGGCGAGCAACTTCAAGCAGATCTTCGGTTGTTTCAGCGGTGTGCTGCGCCCGCGAGGTCGTGCCGAGGTGAGGATCGAGCGGCTCTGGGGCTTCGTCGAGGACCAGTACGCCAAGTGGTAGACAGGGCCTGGCCTGGGCATATCGTGCGACAATTTGTCATTGTACGGGGGGAAATTGGACGGGCATTATTAGCCGACTAATAATTAGTCAAATGAAATATCGGACCTCCTTTTTCCTATGGCTCAGACAGACAAGCACTATTTCGGCACCTTGCTAGCCCAGACTTCCCGTGCTTGGCGCGCTGAACTCGACCGCCGCCTCAGTCACCTCGGCCTGTCCCAGGCGCGCTGGTTGGTGTTGTTGCATCTGGCGCGCCATCGCGATTCGCCCACCCAGCGCGAGTTGGCCCAATCGGTCGGGGTCGAAGGCCCGACCCTGGCGCGACTGCTCGACGGCCTCGAGTCCCAGGGCCTGGTACGACGCCTGGCGGTGGCGGAGGACCGGCGGGCCAAGCACATCGTGCTGACGCCCAAGGCCGATGTGCTGATCGCCGATATCGAGGCCATCGCCGCCAGCGTTCGCAACGACGTACTGACCGGCATCGACGAGTCCGAGCAGGCGCTATGCCAGCAGGTGCTCTTGCGAATCCTGGCGAACCTGGAAAAGCGCTGAGCACTGCGTCACGAAATTCCGCTAGAATCGCCATTTTTATGGCATCACCTCCAGGGCTTTCGTTCGAAAGCCCTCTACAGAGGTTTTCGTCGGTTTTCTGACGAAAAATCTTGACCGTTTCCACGGCATTCCTCTATTCAGTGATGGCAAAAAGCCATGTCTCGCGCCATGTGGTGCGTTCAGCCCTGTACGGGGCGAAATTCGGGCTAACGTGAAATAGATGTAGCAGTCGACCGCTGGCCGGCTGCGTGCTCGAAGTGCGGAGAAAAGAACGGAATGCCCGGTAAAGCCTTGCGTGTCATGCTGTGTGCCTGGTCGTGCCTGTTGGCCGGCCAGGCGAGCGCCCTGGGAGTGGGGGACATCACCCTGCATTCGGCGCTCAACCAGCCGCTGGATGCGGATATCGAACTGCTCGACGTTGGCGATCTCGGCGCGGACGAGATCGAGGTCCGCCTGGCGGGCGCCGACGTCTTCGCCGCGGCCGGGGTGGAACGCTTGCAGTTCCTCAACGAGCTGCGTTTCAGTCCGGTGCTCCAGGGGCGCGGTGGCAATCGCATCCATGTGTCCTCGAGCCGACCGGTGCAGGAGCCCTACCTGAATTTCCTGGTGGAGGTGGCCCGCCCCAACGGCCGCATCGTCCGCGAATTCACCGTACTGCTCGATCCGCTCGGTTATACGCCGCGTATGCTTCCGGCCGCGCGCAGCGGGATCGAGCCGCAGCGGCAATCCTCGACGCCGGCGCCTGCGCCGCGTAGTGCCGCGGTCGTCGTAGACCCGGCACTGCTGGAGCCGGGCGACGACTACCTGGCTCGCCCCAGCGACAACCTCTGGGCCATCAGCGGACGCCTGCGTGGTGCCGGCAACGCCGATCGCGCGCAACTCATGGAGGCCCTGTACCAGCTCAATCCGCAGGCCTTCGTCAATGCCGACCGGCACCGGCTCAAGGCCGGCGCGCGCCTGCGCCTGCCGGCCGGCTACCAGGCGGAGCGAGGCGCGCCCGGCGCCGTGAAGGAGGCGGCCGTGGAAGTCCTGCCGCCAGCCGATGCCGCCGTGGTGGAAAACGCTCCGGCGGCTCTCGTCGAGGCGCAGCGCCAGGCGGATGCCGAGGCCGAGGCGCTGGCCCGGCAACGGGAGGAACTGAGCCAGCGGATGGACGATCTGCAACGCCAGTTGCAGGCCTTGCAGGAACAACTGCAGCAGCGCGATCACCAGGTCGCCGAACTGCAACAGCAACTGGCCCGGCGCCAGGCGGTGCGGCCCGCGGCGCCGCCGCCCGCCGCGGCCGCGCCTTCGGTTGCGCAACCGGTTGAAACGCCGACGGACTCGCAGCACTGGCGCTGGATGATCGTCCTGCTGCTGGTCCTCGCCCTGCTCGGCGTGTTGCTGTTGCGTCGCCGCCGCGAAGAGACTCCTGTCCCGGCGGTCGAACCGAAGCGCCGGGTTGCCCTGAACCTGCCGCTGCGGCGTGCGCCGCGCCCCCCGGCGGCCGCACCGGCGCCGGCAAAGGTCGAGGAACAGGCCAGGCCGCCGGTCGCCGTTCCCTCCAGCCCGCCGCCGTCTCCTCCGCCTGCTCCGGCCGCCGCTCCGCGCGCCGCCATGGCTGCGGCGGACAAGCTGGACGGCGCCGACATCTATATCGCCTACGGTCGCTACGGACAGGCCCGCGACCTGCTGCGTCAGGTACTCGCCGAGCAGCCGCAGCGCCTGAGCGCGCGGATGAAGCTGTTGCTGGTGCTGGCTGAGCTGGGCGATGCGGCCGGCTTCGACGCGCTGGCCGAGGAAACCCTGGCCAGTGGCGGCAACCCGGAGGCCATCGACGAGTTGCGCGGACGCTACCCGGCGCTGCTACAGATGCCGGCGACCGAGACGCCGGCGGCAACCAAGGACGACGACTGGAGCGACCTGCCGCTGGCCGAGCCGCCCGCCGCGCAGCAGCCGGATGCGACCTCGGGCGCCGACGGCTTCGGCGACCTCAACCTCGATCTCGATCTCGACTGGGGCGCCCTGGAGAATCCCCTGGACAACCCCGACCTGCCGCGCCGCGCCGCTGCCGGCAAGGCGGAACCGGCGGAGGAGGAGCCCCTGGCGTTCGAGAGCAATCTCCATGAACTGCCGGATGTCGCCGAGTACGAACACCTCGAACTCGACCAGCCGGAGCCGGCCACGGTGCCGCCGGAGGAGGCCTCGGCCAGCCTGGACCGGGCCCGCGCCTGCATCGACAGCGGCGATCTCGACCAGGCCAGCCGCATCCTGCGCCTGGTGGTGGCGCACGGCGACCCGTGGCAGAAGGCCGAGGCGCGCGAGTTGCTGGCGCTGATCGCCTGAACTTCGCTCAGAAGTTCTGCCCGAGGTTCAGGTAGAACGCCTTGAAGTTCTCGTCGTTGATCCCGTAGCTGAAGGTCAGCGGCCCCAGCGGCGTATCGAAGCCGATCATCAGGCTGGCGGCGTTGATGTAGCCGCTGTCGTATTCGTTGTCGTTGTTCCAGATGCGTCCGCGCTCGATGCTGCCGCCCAGGTACAGCGGGAAGTCCAGCGGCAGGAAGGAACGTTCGGTGAGGCGCCGGTAATAGACGATCCGCCCCAGGCTGTAGTTCTGCCCGGACAGCGCATCGCGGCGGAAGCCCGACAGCTCGCGGGCGCCGCCGAGGGTGAAGCTGGAGGTGACCACCTCGGCGTCGTCCAGGGTGCGCCCGTAGCCGCCGCCGAACACCCAGGTGTCGGCGCCGAAGCTGAGCGCCTTGTTCAGCCGCAGGTCCCACTGCCGGTAGCTGTCGTCCGAGCCGAGGGACTTGTCGTAGCGGCGCATGGTCAGGCCGATCTCCTCGCCCTCGTGGGGGAAATTGACGTCGTCGACGGTGTCGAACGAGTACTTCAGTTCGTAGTAGCCCTCGGTGAAGTCGATGTCCGGCAGGCTCGGGTCGCCGATGCGTACGTCGGCCTTGCCGTAGGCCTGCACCGCGCCCAGGCGGATTTCGCCGTTGTTGGCGATCTGCCGGCCGACGTTGAGGCCGTAGCCGTAGCGCTCCAGGCGATAGCGCAGCAGCGGGTCGTTGTTCTCGGTGACGTCGACGTTCTGTGCCTCGTGGAACAGGAAGGGCGCGACGAAGTAGCGTGAGCCGACGTCGAGCGGCTGGTAGAACTCGCTGTAGAGTTCCTGGCGGTCGCCGAGCTGGACCCGGGTCAGCCACTCGGCGCCGAGCCGGTTGAGGCCGTTCATGCGGTAGCTGCCGCCGAGGTTGAAGGTGCTTTCGCCGCGCATGTCGTCGGACAGGTTGAGGCCCAGGCGAAGGAAGTCGGTGCCGCCTTTCTTGCCGGTGGCGTGGATCACCAGGGTGTTGAGCTTCTTCTCCTTGACCACCCGGTACTGCACCTGGTCGAAGTAGTCGAGGCCGTAGAGGGTGCTCATGTCGTCCTGCAGGCGGCCGAGGTCGAGGCGCGTGCCGAGCGGCTGGCGGATGTAGTGGCGGATCACCTCGTCGCTGACCTTCGAGTTGTTCTCCACGCGGATCGCGTCGATCACCGGCTTGCGCTGGTTCGGCGTGCGCGCCACGTCGAGCGCTTCGCTGTTGAGGTCCTTCGGCTTGCGCAACTCGGCGAGGCGCGCGGCGAGCACCGTGGTGGCGCGGTAGCCGGCGTCGATCAGTTGCGGCACGCGGCCGAAGTCGGTGGTGCCGTAGCCGGACAGCGGCGGCTGGATCAGCACGTCGCCGGGCTTGAGCGTGGCCAGCTGGGCTTCGGAGTTCTTCCGGGTCATCAGGGTGATCGACTGGTTCATCACGTCGAGCACGGTGCTCAGGTCCTTGCGGTCGCGCAGCGGGTTGCCGATGTCGACCACGATCACCACGTCCACGCCCATGTCGCGCGCCACGTCCACCGGGATGTTGTCGACCATGCCGCCATCCACCAGCAGCCTGCCGTCGATCTCCACCGGGGCGAACACGGCGGGGATCGACATGCTGGCGCGGATCGCCTGGGGCAGGTGGCCCTTGCGGAACACCACTTTCTCGCCGGTTGCGATATCGGTGGAGACGGCGCGGAAGGGGATCGCCAGCTTGTCGAAGTCGCGGTTGTCGCTGGTGTGCACCAGCAGGCTTTCCAGCACCATCGCCAGGTTCTGGCCCTGGATCACCCCCAGCGGCAGGCCGAGGGTGCCGTCGTCGCGGAAGCTGATCTTCTGCTTGACCAGGAAGTCGCGGTCGTCCTGCTTGCGGCGGAACGGCACGTCCTTGCGCGGCGGTGCGTCGGACAGTGCCTGCTGCCAGTCCATCTCCAGGGCGATGCGCTCCAGTTCGGCGGGGGTGTAGCCGGAGGCGTACAGGCCGCCGACCACCGCGCCCATGCTGGTGCCGGCGATGGCGTCGATCTGGATGCCCTGTTCGTCGAGGGCCTTGAGCACGCCGATATGGGCCAGGCCACGGGCGGCACCTCCGGAGAGGACCAGGCCGATCTTCGGCCGGGCCTCCGTGGCGAGGGCGGACAGGGGAAGCAGGAGCAGCAGGCGGCGCATGAGAACGATCCGGAGCCGGGTGAAAAGGCGGCTATTATAGGCGCGACCGTTTCCCCTGAGCCGCCGACATGCCCACCGCCAAGCCCGAAATCGTCATCACCTATTGCACCCAGTGCCAGTGGCTACTGCGTGCCGCCTGGCTGGCCCAGGAACTGCTCAGCACCTTCGCCGACGATCTCGGAAAAGTCTGCCTGGAGCCCGGAACCGGTGGCGTCTTCCGTATCACCTGCGACGGCGTGCAGGTCTGGGAACGCAAGGCCGACGGCGGCTTCCCCGAGGCCAAGGCGCTCAAACAGCGGGTTCGCGACCGCATCGACCCGCAACGCGACCTCGGTCACAACGATCGTCCTTCCCGCTGAACCGCTGCCGTCCGCCCATGGCTTGTTGCAGGTCAACGGGCGGCGCGGCGCATAGGCATAGCCTGGGGGCATTCATCCTGTCGAAGGGAGTGCCCATGAGCATCATCGTCACCGGCGCCGCCGGCTTCATCGGCAGCAATCTGCTGCAGGCGCTGAACCGGCGCGGCGAGACCGACATCATCGCGGTGGACGATCTCACCGACGGCGAGCAGTTCCGCAACCTGGCGGACGCCGATATCGCCGACTACCTGGACCAGAACGACTTCCTCGAGCGCTACGCCCGCGGCGACTTCGGCACGGTCCGCGCGCTGTTCCACCAGGGCGCCTGCGCCAGCACCCTGGAAAGCAATGGCCGCTACATGATGGAGAACAACTACCGCTACAGTTGCCGCCTGCTGGAAAGCAGCCTGGAACTCGGCGTGCCGTTCCTCTACGCCTCGTCGGCGGCGGTCTACGGCGCCGGCCGGACCTTCCGCGAGGCGCGCCAGTACGAGCGGCCGCTGAACGTCTACGGCTATTCCAAGTTCCTCTTCGACCAGCGTGTGCGGCGGGCGCTGCCGCAGGCGCGCAGCCAGGTGGTCGGCCTGCGTTACTTCAACGTCTACGGGCCGCGCGAGGAACACAAGGGGCGGATGGCCTCGGTGGCCTACCACTGCTACCAGCAATTGCGCCGCGACGGGCGGGTCGAACTGTTCGGCGAACACGGCGGCTTCCCGCCCGGCGGCCACCTGCGCGACTTCGTCGCGGTGGAGGACGTGGCGCGGGTCAACCTGCATTTCTTCGACCATCCGCAGCGTTCGGGAATCTTCAACCTCGGCAGCGGCCAGGCACGGACCTTCAACGAGGTCGCCCTGGCGGTGATCAATAGCGTCCGCGCCAACGCCGACCAGCCGCCCCTGTCGCTGCAGCAGGCGGTGGAAAGCGGCCTGCTCGGCTACCGCGAGTTCCCCGAGTCGCTGCGGGCGCGCTACCAGAGCCATACCTGCGCCGACCTGGAGCTGCTGCGCGAGGCGGGCTACCGCGACGATTTCCAGAGCCTGGAAGAGGGCGTCGCCGGCTACTGCCGCTGGCTGGCGCGCAGCGCCTGAGGGATCCTGCTCAGCGGCCCAGCGCCCCGCCCACCGGGGCGCGGGCGAAGCGCAGCTCCGGCAGCAGGGTCAGCAGCGCCAGCACCCCGAGGGCCGCGCCGACCCAGAGAGCGCCCTGCAGGCCGAATCCGCCGGCGATGCCCAGGCCGCCGATCCAGGAACCGGCCATCACGCCGAGCATGATGCAGGCGGTGTGCACCGAGTTGACCAGCATGTTGTTATGGCCGACTCGTGCGCCGCGGGTCACCAGCGCCGGGTTCATCGACACCCCGGTCAGGCCGATCACCACCAGCGCCGCCACCGCCACCGCCGGAACCTGTCCGAACAGGGCGAAGGCCACCATCGCGGCGATGGCCGCCAGCAGGCCGAAGGCCAGGACCGCGATGGTATGGCGGTCGGCCAGGCGGCCGACGATGTTGTTGCCCACCAGCGTCGCCAGGCCGTAGACCACCAGCAGCAGCGGTACGGTCGAGGCGGAGAAGCCGCTGACCTCGGTGAGGATCGGCACGAAATAGGTGAAGCCGGCGAAGGTGGCGCCGATCAGCAGCAGGCTGGTGGCGTAGACCCACCATAGATGGGCGTTCCTGAACACCTTCAGTTCCTCGCGCAGCGAACTGCTGCCCGCCGACCCCGGGATCGCCGGCATCAGCTGCAACACCAGCAGGCCGACCAGCACCGCCACCAGCGCCACTGCGAAGAAGCTCGCGCGCCAGCCGTACCATTCGCCCAGCCAGGTGGCGACGGGCAGGCCGAGCACGGTGCCGACCATCAGGCCACCGAGCACCAGCGACGACGCGCGGCCGAACTGGTTGCCTTCGACCAGTTCGGCGCAGGCGGTCAGCGCCACGCCGAAGAAGGCCGCGGCGGCGACCGCGGTGACCAGTCGCGCCGCCACCATCACCGCATAGCCCGGCGCCAGGGCGCCGATGACCTGGCCGACCACGAACAGCGCGATCAGGCCGAGCAGGGCGTTCTTGCGCGGCACGCGGAGCAGGGCGGTGGTCAGCAGCGGGCCGCCGAGCGCCATCGCGCCGGCGTAGAAGGTGACCAGGTAGCCGATCGCGGCGAAGGACACGCCGAATTCGGCGGCCAGCGCCGGCATCAGCCCGGCGACCATGTATTCGCTGGTGGTCAGGGCGAAGATCGCGGCACCGAGCACGTAGACAATCAAAGGCATGTTTCCAGCTCCCGAGCGGTTCAGACGACGATGAAGCGAGCCACGGCGAGCTGCCCGTGCCGTGGCCGCGCGATGAATGCACGACGGCGACTCATGCCGCCGACGAACCGAAGCCCTGGTCGGCGCCTTCGGGCAGCACCGTCACGCAGTGGGCGAACAGGTTCGAAGCGCTGCGCACCACGGTCAGCCCGCACTCGGCGAGCAGGGCGTGGAGGCAGGCGCGCGAATACGAGCGCGAGTAGAAGCCGTCGCTGCCGGTGAACACGGTGCCGTCGTCCCGCGCGTGCAGCTCCAGGCCCTGCACCCCGCAACGGCGGTAGTAGCTCTGGCGGACGCGGGTGGCCTCGGCGCTGTCGCCGAACACCGAGACCACCGCCGCCACGCTGCGCTCGGCGAGGGAGTCGAGCAGCCGTTTCGGCTCGCGGAAGTTGCCCAGCAGGTTGAACGGCAGCAGGTAGAGTGCGCGCGAGCCGACCGAGGCACCGCGCCTGGTGTGGTTGAGGATGTCGTCGACCACCGTGTCCGCGCGATCGCTCATGCCCTCGCGCTCGATCCGCGTGCGCAGCGTCTCGATCGCCCGCTGGTCGAGGTCGACGCCGAGATAGCGGGCATTGAGCAGGCGCGCGATTTCCAGCGCCCGGCCGTCGTAGCAGCCTAGCTCGACCAGTGCGTCGCAGCGCAGGTAGGCCATCGCCTCGAAGGTCATCAGGCTTTCCATTTGCAACAACGGCAGCACGTCGTCCGGAAAGTTGGCCAGGGTCATTATCGTCCTCGGTCCGAACTCCAGCTCGTAGAAAGCCGACTCCCGATGCGTCCCGATCGTGAGATCCATGTTCTGACTCACCTCTTCCTCCAGCGAATCTCGCTCTGGTGTTGGTTGATCGAAGGCGATGCGCGTTCCCGTGTCCCGGCACCGCCTTCGCCTGGCAGAGAAGCGACGGAACGCCGGCGTTCGCTGGCCTCAGGCGGCGCGGTGCTTCTCGACCAGCTGGAACAGTTCGTCCACCGTTTCCAGCAGGTCGAGTTCGTCGTCGATCCCGGTGACGCCGAACTCCTTGCGCAACTTCAGCGACAGCTCGCTGACCACCAGCGAATCGAAAGCCAGGTCTTCCATCCTGCTGTCCCGGCTGATTTCCTCCTTCGGCACGCCGCTGGCGACGCTGAGCACGGTGAGGAGATGGTCTTCCATGTCGTTGGGCATTGTTCTTCCCTCTTCAGTCCATTGTCGGAACGATCTTCGGCCAGCGCAGGGCGACCGAACCCCAGGTCAGTCCGGCACCGAAACCGGTGAGGACCATGTTGCCGCCGTCGCGCAGGATGCCTTGGCGCAGGCCGTGGGCCAGGGCCAGGGGAATCGAGGCGGCGACGGTGTTGCCCACCTCGGCGATGTTGCTCACCACTCGCTCGACGGGAAGGTCGAGCTGGTCGGCGACCGCCGCGAGGATGCGTGTGTTGGCCTGGTGCGGGACCAGGTGATGGAGGTCCGAAGCTTGCCAGCCGACCCGGTCGAGCACCCGCCGCACCGAGTCGCTCATCTGCGTCACCGCCTGGCCGAACACTGCCTTGCCGTCCATCCGGAAGTAGTTGGAGGCCTGTCCGGAACTGCGTTCGGCGCGACTGACGGCGGGGGTCATCAGCAGGTCGAACTGGTGGCCGTCGCTGCCGAGGTCGAAGGCCAGCAGCGCGCCTTCTTCCTCGGCATCGCCGGCACGCAGCACCACCGCTCCGGCGCCGTCGCCGAACAGTGCGCGGGTCGAGCGATCGGCGGGGTCGAGGGTATGGCTGAAAGTGTCCACCCCGACCAGCAGCGCGCTGTCCGCCAGCCCGGCGCTGATCAGCGAGCCGACGCTGGCCAGGCCGTAGACGAAGCCGGTGCAGGCGGCGGACAGGTCGAACGCGAGCGCGCCGACCAACCCCAGGCGCGCTGCGACCCTGGGCGCGGTGGCCGGGCAGCAGAAGTCGCCGGTGCTGGTTGCCAGCACCACCGCATCGACTCGCTCCAGCCCCGCCGAGGCGAGCGCGGCGGAGGCCGCCCGCAGGGCCAGGTCGCCGCTGCCGAGGTCGCCGGCGATATGCCGCTGGCGCACGCCGGTGCGGCTGCTGATCCAGGCGTCGGAAGTGTCCAGCTCGGCGGCGAGCATGTCGTTGCTGAGCACGGCCTCGGGCAGGTAGCTGCCCAGGCCGCAGACCACGGCGGCGCGCGGCATGGCTCAGGCTCCCTGGACGATCTTGGCGGCGGCCTCGACCCCGCCCAGGGCCTCGAGGTGCCGCAGCGGATTCCAGAAGTCGCGGTAGAGCAGGATCTGTCCGTCGCGGGTGCGCAGCACCGAGATGTAGTCCTGCGCCAGCTTGCCGCCGGAAACGGTGGCCACGCCGTCGCCATGGAATTCGCCGATGGCCAGGTCGGGGTCGGCGGTCTCGTAGAACTGCACGTCGGTGAAGCGCACGGTCAGGTGCTCGGGAAACAGGCGCATGTGCGCCCAGATGGTTTCGCGGCCCTCGAAGCGGGTCTTCCAGCCCGGCGGGGCGTAGGGGAATTCGAGTACGCCTTCCGGATGGAACAGGTCGCACCAGCCACGGGCATCGCCGTTTTCCAGGAGGCGCAGGCTGTGGACGAGAATTTCCTTGGCATTCATTGGGCGATCCTCTCGATCGGGTTGGCGTGGGAGGCGGTGTTCGCCGGGGCGCTGCATCCGGTGCGCACCGGCACGCTGATCAGGGCGCGGAGGAAGGTGATCGGCAGCCATTGCAGTTCCGCGTGGGGCACCGCCAACTGGAGGTCGGGGAAGCGCGCGAGCAGGCGCTGGATGGCGATCCGCCCCTCCAGCCGGGCCAGCGAGGCGCCGACGCAGTAGTGCACGCCGAAGCCGTAGCCGAGATGGCCATCGGTGTTGCGGGTGAGGTCGAGGCGGTCGGGATCGTCGAAGCGCTCGGCGTCGTGGTTGGCGGTCAGGTTGGAGACCAGGATGTATTCGCCGGCGGGAATGGTGACCCCGTCCAGTTCTACGTCTTCCACGGTGAAGCGCAACATCGAGGCGCGCACCGGGCTGTCGTGGCGGACCAGTTCTTCCATGGCGTTGGGCAGGAGTTCCGGCTGCGCCCGCAGCAACGCCAGTTGCTCCGGGTTGACCAGCAGGGTGACCAGCGCGTTGCCGATCATGTTCATGGTGGTCTCGAAGCCGCTCATCATCAGCAGGTGGGCCATGGAGACGAGTTCCGCCTCGCTCAGCTGGCCGCTCTCGTCGGCGGCCTGCACCAGCCCGCTGTAGACGTCGTCGGCTGGCTGCCGGCGCTTGGCCTCGAGCAGCACGCGCAGGTAGTCGACCTGCGCATCGGCCAGGGCCTGGGCCTCCTCCGGCGACAGCAGTTCCGCCTGGCGCTCCCAGGACTGGCGGGCGTGTTCGCGCTCGGCCTCGGGAATGCCCAGCAGCTCGAAGATCACCGCGATGGTCAGCGGGATCGCGAAGTCGGCCATCAGGTCGGCCTGTTCGCGGCCGGCCATGGCGTCCAGCAATTCCTCGGTGATCCGTTCTATATGCGGTTGCAGGCGCTCCACCTGGCGCGGGGTGAACGCGCGGCCGACCAGCGAGCGCAGGCGGGTATGGTCCGGCGGGTCGAGGTTGAGCATGTGGTGGCTGAGTCCCTCGCCGATCCCCGCGCGCGGGCTGCCGGTACGCTTCGCGTAGAGTTCGGCGGCCTGCCGGGCGTCGCGGCGGACGCCCGGATGGTTGAGGACCTTGCGCGCGTCGCGGTAGCGCGTCACCACCCACACCGGATGCTCGGCGGCGCGATGCGCGGGACGCGGCGCGCCGTCCACCTGCAGGCCGTCGTAGAGCGCGTGCAGTGGCGAGATCAGTTCCTCGCCCAGTCTCAGTTTGCGATCAGGCACGTTGCTCCTCCTTCGCCGCCGGGGCGGCGGTGACGATGGGGCGGAACATCCCGTCGATCACGCTATCGGGCAGCAGCCGCGCCAGCAGGGTGCCGCGGCGCACGTCGGCGCCCACCCGGTAGCGGGTCCGCGGCTTGGCCGCGGTGAGCGCGGCATGCACCGCGGCGGCGACGTCGGCGGGCTTGGTCGCGCTGTTGCGCGCGCCGTCCTCGTTGGCCTGGAGGAAGCGCAGGTAGGTATCGCGATAGAGGTCGGCGACGGCGTCGGGGGCGTCGGCCAGGGCGCGCTCGCCCTCGCTGGCGATCTTGCCCCAGATCGGCGTCCAGATCGCCCCGGGGCTGACCACCGAGACCTGGATGCCCATGGGCGCCAGCTCGCGGCGCAGGGCGTCGCTCACTCCCTCCTTGGCGAACTGCGCGGCGGAGTAGGCGCCCAGGTAGGGAATGGCGACCGAGCCGAGGCCCGAGGTGACGTTCACCAGGCGCGCCGCGCCGCCACGGCGCAGCAGCGGCAGGATCGCCCGGGTCACCGCGAGCTGGCCGATCAGGTTGACTTCCAGCTGGCGCCGCAGCAGGTCGCTGGAGACGCATTCCAGCGGCGCGGAAATGCAGATCCCGGCGTTGTTCACCAGGCCCCAGAGCCCGGTATCGCCGACTTTCTCCGCCACCTGCGCGGCGGCCCGGCCAATGGATTCCTCGTCGGTGACATCGATCAGCAGCGTGCTGATCCGGCCGGACGGGCAGGCGTTCGCCAGGCGCTCGCCATCCTCCTGGCGGCGCACCCCGGCGATCACCTGGAAACCCTGTTCGGCCAGGTGCAGCGCGGTTTCCCGGCCGAGGCCGCTGGAGGCGCCGGTGATCAGCACGTGGCGGCCCTGGGGCGAGAGAGGTTTGCTGGTGAAAAACATGTCATTGCTCCTCGAGGGCGGATCGTTGGGGGGCGTGGATCGCCGACAGCAGGGTGCCCAGGCAATCTTCGGCCAGGCGTTCGGCGCGTTCGCCGGGGACCGCTTCGTCGATGTAGGTGAAGTTCCAGAACAGCCGGCCATGGCTGGAGTTGATGGCGGCCACGAAGTAGCCGTTCACCGAGATGCCGGTGAGGAACTGCGCGTCGGAGAGGCGCAAGGCGCCGATCCGCTCGGGGAACGGATAGCGACCGATGTTGGAGGAGCACAGGTTGATCGGCCCTTCGGCTTCCATGAAGGCCATGAATGGCCGCGCGTCGGCCATGCAGCGCGGCGCAGCGCTGGCGACCAGGGTGACCAGGTTGAAATGATGGCCCTGGCGACGGCGTTCGCCGAGGTCGTCGGTGAGCGCGCGGGCGACCTCCCAGAACGGTCGGGCGATGTCCAGCACCACCGGTACCGTGGCGACGTAGGTGCCTACTTCGTCGGGGCGCACCGGCGGCTCCAGTTCGTCGCGGAAGTCGATCGGCGAGCCGATGGCGATGTGGCTCGGGCGGCGCTGGTGGTCGTGGCCGGCGGCGATGGCCAGCGCCGCGGTCAGCGCGCCGTGTACCGTGGTGCCGTGTTCGCGGGCGCGTCGTTGCAGCTGTTCCAGCTGCGCGCCGTCCAGCTCCCGGTGCAGCAGGCGGGTACGCCGCGCTTCCAGCGGCACCGGGTTGCTCGGCTCGATCCGGCCCGGGCGGTGGCGGCCGACCAGCGCTTCGTCCCGGGCGGTCTGCTCGGCCAGGCGCGCCGCGCCTTCGTCGCCGGTGAAGCGGCGCGGACGCAGATCCTCCGCCGGCGGCAGGGCGCTGGCGGTCCAGGGTTGCGCGGCGGGGTCGGCGGCCAGGGTCAGCCATTGTTCGGCGAGGGTCAGCACGGTAGTGCCGTCGGCGATGATGTGCGGTACCACGACCAGCAGGTCGTGGGCGCCGGCGTCGGTGGCGATCGCCACGGTACGGATCAGTGGCCCGCTGTCCGGATCGATGCGTTCCGGCAATTCGCGCTCGTTGATTTCCCGCAGCCATTGCTCCTCGCCACCACCGCGCACCTCGCGCAGCGGGATGGGCCGCTCGCAGGGCACCCAGCGCGGGTCGAGCCCGGCATCGTGCTCGATCCGCGCGCGCAGCAGCGGATGCCGCGCCTGCAGCGCGTCGAGGCCGCGGCGCAGGTCGTCGATGGACAACTGGCCATGGACCCGCACCCGGGAAATCACGTTCAGCGCGGAGAACTGGTCGCTGAGCCAGTACCAGCGTTCCACCGCGGACAGCGGGCGTCGTATCTCGGCCATCATTCGACTCCTGGGAAGGTCAGTGCCAGTTCGTTCTGCCGGGCGAAGGTTCGCTCCGGAGCGAAGCGGAAGTAGAGATCGCGGGCGACGGTGCGCAGCGGATGCTCCAACTGCTCGATGCGGCTCAGCGCCCGCGAGGTCTCGACCATCGCCCTGGCGCGGTCGCGACGGCGGTTCTCGTAGGCGCGCAGGGCGGCTTGCGGGTCGTCGATGGTGGCCAGGCAGTGGGCCAGCACCGCGGCGTCTTCGATGGCGATGGCGGCGCCCTGGCCGAGGCTGGTCAGCATCGGATGCGCGGCATCGCCGAGCAGGGTCACCGGGCCGTCGCCCCAGCGCTCCAGGAACGGTCGGTCCTGGGCCGGCAGGCTGCTGATGTCGGCCTCCGGGGTCGCCTCGATGACCGCCTGCACTTCGTCGGCCCAGCCGGCGTAGAGGCGCTGGATGCCCGCCTTGCCGCCGCGCCAGTCCTTCGCCTGTTCGGCCGGCATGTTGCGGGTGCCCCACCAATAGACGTTGCCTTCGCCGATGTCGGCGAGACCGAAGCGCTGCCCACGACCCCAGTAATGGGCGACGTAGCCCGGCGTCACCTTCGGATGGCGGAACGCCGGCGTGGCGCGCCAGATCACGTAGTGCCAGTCGGTGGGACGCTCCGGGCCGGTCATGGTGGCGCGGATCGCCGAGTTGAAGCCGTCCGCGCCGATCAGCACGTCGGCGTGCACTTCGCGGCCGTCGCTGCAGAGCACGGTGACGCCTTCGCCGTCGGCGTGGCGCAGGTAGCCGGTGGCGCTCACGCCCAGTTCGATGCGGCAGTCGCGGGCCTGTTCCAGCAGCGCCTGCTGCAGGCTCGCGCGGTGGATCGCCAGGCTCGGCTGGCCGAGCTGACGGGCCAGGCCGCCGAAGTCGATGGCGCGGATCGGTCGCCCGCGCCGGGTGAGGAACCGTAGCGAGTCGAAGGCCTGGGCGCGGGTAAGGTCAGGGCGCACGCCGACCCTCTCCAGGGCGGTCAGCGCGTTGGGCATCAGCGACAGCGCCGAGCCGACCGCGCGCAGCTCCCTGGCCCGCTCGTAGAGTTCGACCTCGAAGCCGGCGGCCTTCAGGCAGGCGGCCGCGGCGAGCCCGCCGATGCCGGCGCCGGCGATGACGATCTTCAGGGGGTGTCTGCTCATGGGCGGGTCCGTTCGCTGGAGGTGGAGGGTTCGAGCAACGCGGCGATCTCTGCCGCGACCGTCTCGACATAGGGTTCTTTCATCAGCACCAGGTGGTCGCCGGGGACGTCGATCACATCGAGGCGGCCGCTGGTCCAGTGCTGCCAGCCGTTCTTCGGGTCGCCGTAGTGGGTGCCGGCGGCGTCGTGCATCGGCTTCAGCGCCAGCGGCAGCGGGCCGTCCGCGCGCAGCAGGGTCATGTCCTGGTCGCTGACTTCCGGGCGATAGCCGATGAGTGCCTGCCAGCTCGCCCGGAACAGCTCGTAGAGCCGCTGCACGGTGGCGCGCGGGGTGCCGGCGGGAAGTACGCCGGCCTCGATGGCGCGTTCGACGATGTGGTCGAGTTTCTGCTCCAGGCTCGCGCCTTCAGGCAGCGGCTCGACCTCCTCGTCGCTGCGCTCGAACCAGACCAGTTCCCAGTAGAAGAACAGCAGCAGGGCTTCGTCGCTGGCGCTGCCGGCGTGGTTGCGGTCGACGGTGATGGAGTCGAGCACGATCAGTTGGGCGACCGCCTGCGGGTCGAGCGCGCGCAGTTGCCGGGCCATCTCGTAGGCGACGAAGCCGCCGAACGACCAGCCGCCGAGGTAATAGGGGCCTTCCGGCTGCACCCGGCGGATCGCCGCGAGGTAACTGGCGGCGATGTCCTCGAGGACCGCCAGCGGCGTACTGCCCTGGCCGGTGCCGGCCGCCTGCAGGGCATATACCGGCTGGTCCGGCGGCAGTGCGCGGACCAGCGGCAGGTAGCAGAGTACGTGGCCGCCGAGCGGGTGGACGAGGAACAGCGGCGGGCGGCTGCCGCCGGCACGGATCGGTACCAGCGGGTCGAAGGCGCGCACCGCCGAGCGTTCCCGCAGGCGTTCGGCCAGGCCCTCCACGGTCGGCGTCTCGATCAGCGCGGCCATCGGCAGGTCGACGCCATAGCGCTTCTCGATCAGCAGCATGAAGCGCATCGCGCTGAGCGAGGTGCCGCCGAGGTCGAAGAAGCTGTCGCGGATGCCTACCCGGGGACGATCCAGCAACTCGCCGAGGAGTCCGGCCAGGGTGCGCTCGTAGTCGTCGCGCGGGGCCAGGTACTCGATGTTCGACCCGTGCTCCAGCGGCAGCGCGCGCAGGGCGGCGTCGTCGCGCTTGCCGCTGGGAGTGAGGGCGAAGCCGTCGACCCAGGCGAAGTGCGCCGGCACCATGTGTTCCGGCAGTTCGCTGCGCAGCGCCTGCTTCAGTTCGGCGAGATCCACCGCCTCGGGCTCGCCGAGCAGGAAGGCAGCGAGGAATGCATCGTTGCCCTGGCGCTCGCGAGCCACCACCGCCGCGCCGCGCAGGCCCGGCTGGCGCTCGGCCTGGCGCATGATCGCCAGCTCGACCTCGGCCGGCTCGATGCGGAAGCCGCGGACCTTGACCTGGGTATCGGCGCGGCCGAGCCAGACGATCTCGCCGTTGCCGAGGATGCGCCCGAGGTCGCCGGTGCGGTAGAGCCTGGCGCCGGGGCGCCAGGGATGTTCGACGAAGCGCTCGGCGGTGAGTTCGGGGGCGCGGTGGTAGCCGCGCGCGAGGCAGTCGCCGCCGAAGTACAGCTCGCCGGTAACGCCGACCGGTACCGGGCGCAGCGCGGCGTCGAGCACCTGCACCTCGACCCCGTCCAGCGGCCGGCCGATCGGCGGCAGGTCCGGGTAGTGCGCCGGATCGCCGCTCAGCGAGTGGTAGGTGACCTGGTGCGTCTCGGTGGGACCGTACTGGTTCTCTAGCAGCAGCCCGGGCATCGCCGCGCAGAACGTGCGGACGTCTTCGGTGATGCGCAACTGCTCGCCGGAGGACACCACCACGCGCAGGGCGCCGGGGCGTACGCCCAGGGTGTTGGAGGCCTCGGCGAGGCGTTGCAGGGCGACGAAGGGCAACAGCACGCGCTGGACCTGGCGGCGTTCGAGGACATGCAGCAGCGCGGAGGGGTCCATCCGCTCGCGGTTGGAGATGAGTTGCAGCTCGCCGCCGCCGCACAGCGTGGAGAAGATCTCCTGGAAGGCCATGTCGAAGCTCAGCGGCGCGAACTGCAGGGTGCGCAGCCCCGGTACGCCGCTGGCGACGCGCAATTGCCACTGGGTGTAGTTGGCCCACATCCGGTGGCTAAGCTCGACGCCCTTCGGCCGCCCGGTGGAACCGGAGGTGAACAGCAGCATGGCCAGCTCGTCGAGCTGCGGCGCGGCGAAGGTCTCGGGCTCGATGTCGGCGACCAGTTCCTCTACCGGCAGCACCCGTTCCGCCGCGGCGACATGGGCGTGCTCGGGATGCGCGACCACCCGGAACGGCTGTGCGGTCTCCAGGATCAGCGCCAGGCGCTGCGCGGGATAGCTGACGTCCAGCGGCACGCAGACCAGGCCGGCGCGCAGGATGCCCCAGATCGTCGCGATCATCTCCGGCGAACGGTTCAGCGCCACTCCGATCGCATCGCCGCGGCGCGCGCCGGCGCGGACCAGGCGGGTGGCCACGCAGCGCGCCACATGGTCGAGGTCGCGATAGGTCCAGCGTTGCTCCTCGAAGGCCAGCGCGGCGCTGCCCGGCAGCGCCTCGACCTGGCGTTCGAACAGGCTGACGACGTCGACCAGCGGCTCGGGCTGGGAAGCGGCGTCGCGGCGAGGGGCGAGGAAGGCGAAGTCGGCGGCTTCGTCGGGATGCTCGGCGAGGCGCCACAGGAGTTCGACGAAGGTCGCGCCGATCAGCGCGGCCTGGCTGCGGCTGATGCCGCGGCCGTCGCTGTCGATGCGCAGGTACATGCCGTCGCTGGGCGTGGCGATCACGTTGACCAGCAGGGCGAAGTTGGTTTCTTCCCAGACGCGGAAGTCGCGCAATTGCCACAGCGGTTCGAGGACATGCAGGTTGACGTAGTTGAAGGCGCTGCTCAGTTCGTCGCCGACGATCTGCTGGATGGCGCTGAGCGGATAGCGGCGGTGGGCGTGTCCGTCGCGCTCCTGGCGGAACAGCGCATCGGCTACCTCGATCCAGCTACACCCGGCAATCTCCGAGCGGACCGGCACGGTATTCAGGAACAGGCCGACCATGCGGTCGGCGTCGGGCAGTTCGGGGCGGCCGTTGCTGATCGCGCCGGTGACCACGCTGTCGCTGCGGGAGAACAGATGCAGGGTCAGGCAATGGGCGGCGAGCAGCAGCGACTTCAACGGCAGTCCGCGTTGCGCCGCAGTGGCCTTGAGTCGTTCGAGCAGCCCGTCCGGCAGCGCTTCGCGATGGCTGGCCGGACCTTGCGCGGCTTGCGGCTCGTGGGCGCCGAAGCCGTCGAGGCGGGTCATCCTCGCGCCCTCCAGCAGCCCGGTCCAGTACCCCACGGCGGCCGGCGAAGCCAGCGCGGCCAGCTCCTCGCGGACATGGCAGGCCAGCGCCGGCGCGGGGCTCGGCAGCGGCTCGCCACGGTAGGCGGCGACCAGCGCGACGATCAGGTTGGCCACGCTCCAGCCGTCGAGGATCGCATGGTGGAAGCTGAACACCAGGTCCAGGCCGTCCTCGCGGACGAACGCGGCGAACAGGAACAGCCCGGGCTGTTGCAGCGAATAGCGATGGAAGCGGCGTTGGCGGATGTGCTCGTCGAGCACCGTCCCGGCCTCCGGGTTGCCGCGCAGGTCCAGGATCAGCGGTTCGCTGCGCGCCTGGGCATGCACCAGTTGCAGCGGTTCGGATGCACCGCTGAGGTCGAACGACGAACGCAGCGCGGGATAGGCGGCGACCACCCGGTCCAGCGCGTGGCGGAACGCGGCTTCGTCCCAGGCCAGGTCGAAGCGGTAGTGGAACACGTCGTGGTAGACCGACGAGTCGGGGCGCTGGCGGCTATGGAAGAGCAGGCCGAGACTCAGCCGGCTGGTCGGGAAGGCGTCCTCCAGCCCTTCCAGGCGCGGCTTGTCGACTTCGGAAACCAGTTCGAACGGCTGGTAGCTTCGCTCCGCGAGCGGACGCACCAGGCGCTCGGCGAGGCCCGCCACCGTCGGGTTGCGCATCAGGTCGGCGAGTTCGAAGCCCAGGCCGCGCCGCTGTGCGGCGGCGCGGATGCGCAGCATCAGGATCGAGTCGCCGCCGAGGGCGTAGAAGTCGTCGTGCACGCCGACCTCCGCCACGCCGAGGACATCGGCCCACACCGCCGCCAGTTCGGCCTCGGTCGCCGTGCGCGGCGCAACCGCCGCCACCTGTTCCGGCGGTGCCGGCAGTTGCCGGCGGTCGAGCTTGCCGTTGGCGCTGAGCGGGAGGCTGTCGATGCGCACGAAGAAGGCTGGCAGCATGAAGTCCGGCAGCGTCGCCGAAAGTCCGGCGCGCAATTGACCGGCGTCGAGTTCCGCCGCAGCCACGTAGTAGCCGACCAGGTGCGTGCCGCGTACCGCCGAATCGCGTGCCACGACCGCGGCGTCGCGTACGCCGGGAAGCGCGGCGAGGCGGTCGCGTACTTCGTCGGGTTCGACCCGGTTGCCGCGGATCTTCACCTGGTCGTCGGCGCGGCCGAGGTATTCGAGGTTGCCGTCGGCCAGCCAGCGGGCCAGGTCGCCGGTACGGTAGAGACGGCCGCCGGCGACGAAGGGGTCGGCGAGGAAGCGGTCGGCGTTCAGCTCCGGCCGGTTCAGGTAGCCGCGGGCGACGCCGACGCCTCCTATATATAGCTCGCCGACGGCGCCGAGGGGCTGCGGCCTGAGCGCGCGGTCGAGGACGTACAGGCGCAGGTTGTCGATCGGCCGGCCGATCGGGACCCGCGTGGGGTTGTCGCTGGCGCATTCATGGTCGGACACGTCGACGGTGGCCTCGGTCGGTCCGTACAGGTTGACCAGTCGCACGGCGTCGCCGAACAGCCGGCGGAAGCGCGCGACCTGCAACGGCGCGAGGGCTTCGCCGCTGCAGAACACCAGGCGCAGCGAGCTTGCCGCCGCGCGGGCGGTCGGGTCGCCGTCGAGCAGGTCGAGGAACGGCGTCAGCATCGACGGCACGAAGTGGATGACCGTGACCGCGTCGCGCTGGATGCTCCGCAGCATTTCCCGCGGGTCCTTCTCGGCGCCGGGCGGCAACAGCGACAGGCGGGCGCCGGTGAAGCTCCACCAGAACAGTTCCCAGACGGATACGTCGAACGTCACCGGAGTCTTTTGCAGAAGCACGTCGCGTTCGCCGATCGGATAACGACGCTGCATCCAGTTCAGGCGGTTGATCACCGAGCGGTGTTCGACCATCACGCCCTTGGGCACGCCGGTCGAACCGGAGGTATAGATGACATAGGCCAGGTCGCTGGGCGCCACGTTGGCCGCCGGCAGGTCGCCGGTGCTCTGCGGCAGGCGTTCGAGGTGCAGCACGCGCGTCTCGCCGAGGCTCTCGCCGAGTGTCGCCGCGCGTTCGTCCACCAGCACCACGCGGGCGCCGCAGTCTTCCAGCAGCAGGCGGACGCGCTCCAGGGGATGGTCGGGATTGATCGGCACATAGGCGCCGCCGGCGCGCTGCACGCCGAGGATCGCCGGCAGCAGGTGGGGACCGCGGGCGACCAGTAGTGCTACCCGCTCGTCGGCGCTAACACCCGCTGCGCGCAAGGCGTCGGCCACGGCCTGGACCTTGGCGTCCAGCTCGGCATAGCTGAGCGTGCCGCCGTCGGCTTCCAGCAGCGCGGTGCGTTGCGGGGTGCGCGCCACCTGCTCGGCGAACAACGTGGGCAGGGTAGCCTGCTCGGGGAATGCCTGGTCGGTGGCGTTGCGGGTGTGGATCAGTTCCTCGCGCTCGGCGGCCGACAGCGGATCGAGTTCGCCGAGGCGGCGCTCGCCGCCCTCCACCAGGGCGCGCAGGAAGGTTTCGATATGCCGCGCCGCGGCGTCCATGGGGAAGTCGGCGTCGAACACATCGCAGGCGTATTCGAAATCCACCTGTGCGTCGCTGTGCCCGTCGAACTCGGAGACCCAGATGGCCAACGCGTCCGGGTCATGGGCGTGGGTCTGCGCCACGGTCTCGACGCTGGCGTTCGGGATCGCCTGGGCGGCGGGCCAGCGCATGTAGGAAAGGGTGGTGTCGAACAGTGGCGAGGCGCCGCGCAACAGGTCGCCGAGGGGCATCTTCTGGTGGCGCAGCAGCGTCCGGGTCGCCTCGCGCAACTGCGCCAGGAATTCGTCGACGGTCTGTTCCGGCGCGGTGCGGATGCGTAGCGGCAGGGTATTGGCGAAGTGCCCGACCACTTGCTTGGCCGCGCGGTCGGCGCGGTTCAGCACCGGTACGCCGAGGACCACGTCGTCGTTCTGGTGGATCCGCGCCAGGTACAGCGCCACGGCGGCGGAGAGGAACAGAAAGGGCGATTCGCCGCGATCGCGGATCGCGTCGAGCAGCGCGCGTTCCAGCGTCAGCCTGTGGCGCGCGGTGCGGCGCAGCCCGGCCGGGCGCCTGCGGGTGAAGAGGGCCGGCTCCAGGCCCTCCAGGGCCTCGGCGAAATAGGCGCGGTCGCCGCGGTACTGTTCCGAACCGGAGTAGTCGTCGGTCTCGAGCTGCGCCAGGAGGGAAGCCGTCGGCATCTGCGCCTGCGGCTCGCCTAGCTCGCCCAGGTAGCCGGCGCGCACCCGGCTGAGGAATAGCTGCAGGCCCCAGGCGTCGCTGACGATATGGTGGGTGCGCACGTAGACGTAGAGCGCCTGGTCGCTATGCAGCAGGGCCAGGTCCACCAGGCTGCGGCCGTCCAGCGGGTAGGCGTGACGGAAGGCGTCGCGCAGCCAGGATCGCACGGCGGCCTCGGGGTCGCGGTCGGCGCGCAGGTCGACGTGGCGCGCCTCGAACTCGGCATCCGCGTCCAGCCACTGGTACGGCGTACCGTCCGTCTCGCCGAGGCGCAGGCGGAACGCCTCGGTGTCTCGCGCCGCCTGCAGCAGCGCCCGTTCCAGGGCCTGGGTATCGACCTCGCCGGTGAAGCGGTCGTAGCTGAAGATGGTGTACTGGTCGAGTTCCGGAAACTGCGCGGCGGCGACCCAGATGTCCCGTTGGTAGGGCGATAGCGGCAAGCGAGCGAAACGAACCATCCCTGCGTCCTCTTCAACAATCCATCGATTCGGCGAACACGGGCACCGCACGCCTCGCCGGACAGGTTCCACCCGTCGACGTTTCAGCGCGCCGTAGCCAGCGTGGTTGGCAGGGAAGCGGCGGCACCCGAAGCAAGAGCGGGGTGTACTATTACTTTTGGCAGGCTCGAAGAAATAGCTGTTAATTCTTGCAGGGTAATCGCGTTGTTAACTGTTAATTCTGGTAGGTATTTACGAGGCAACTTACAAATCTGTTAGGTTCCGGGAAACGTACGTCGCGGCCCTGCATGGCTATGCTTCACGAGATTACCTTCGCCGGTCTTTTCGAAGTTGAAGCAAGCCTTTCGAAAGTGTCTGGCTGATGCATAATGGGCCGCTCGGAAGAGGCGCATTAACGGATATATATCCGCGCCCTGGCGAACAACGAACGCATGCCCTGAAAGGTTTGCCGGATGGATTACCAACAGTTCCAGGAGGTTGCATGAAAACCGATGACAAGGACCGCGAAGGCGGCGACTCCCACGGCGCCATCGGCGCCAAGCTGATGGAGTACGCGCTCAAGGTCAGGAAGGTGTTCGTCACCGGCGGGGTCGACGAGAAGATGGCCAAGGACGTCGTCCAGCAGCTGCACATCCTCGCCTCGATCAGCGACGATCCGATCTACATGTTCGTCAATTCCCCGGGTGGCCACGTCGAGTCCGGCGACATGATCTTCGACGCGATCCGCTTCATCACACCGAAGGTCATCATGATCGGTTCCGGCAGCGTAGCCAGCGCCGGCGCGCTGATCTACGCCGCGGCGGACAAGGAAAACCGCTATTCGCTGCCCAATACCCGCTTCCTTCTGCACCAGCCGTCGGGCGGCATCCAGGGGCCGGCGAGCAACATCGAGATCTACCGCCGCGAGATCGTGCGGATGAAGGAACGCCTCGACCGGATCTTCGCCGAAGCCACCGGGCAGACGCCGGAGAAGATCAGCGCCGACACCGAGCGCGACTTCTGGCTGAACGCGGAAGAAGCCGTGCAGTACGGCCTGGTCAACAAGATCATCGTTTCGGAACGGGAGATCACGCTGCCTGGCCAGTGAGTCACCGCAGGTCGGACAAATACGAAGGCGGGCGCGAAGAGCGTATTTCTCGATTCTCTTCTCGCTCGCTTTTCTTTCTTTAATTTCCGATCGATAGGGTAACTTTTCTTACTTTTATTTTGCTTGTCTTCAAAATGCCATCAGAAGAATGGCTGGCTTTTTGCAAAGTCTCGCCTCACGCGCCCGTTATTTTCAATCATTCTATCGAGCACCATTTTTCAGGCTTACGGAAATTACCTTCCGTCTGCCGGCCTTGTTTGACGTCGACCTGACGTAAGCAATGGGCAAGCGCCGCGAAAGTTCCAACTTTCGCGGCGCTTGCCGGTATTTCCAGTGAATTGTTTTCAGGCGTTCGCCGCGCGCCGGGCCGCCGGCGAGTTGGCCAGGTATTCCAGGGCTTCCTGGGTATTCGCCTCGTGCTCGGGGTGGTACCAGGGATTGAAGTAACGGGCGACGTCGCGGAAGGTGTGCGCGAGGTTCGGCAGCAGGCCCTGCTTGCCGAGCCGCCACCAGGTTCGTAGGAATCCCTGGCGCTTGGCGCCGCGCAGGCTCGGGTCCTGGTCGAGGAGGGTGCGGGTGCCGTCGGCGAGCAGGTAGACCAGTATCGCGATGACCAACAGCATGGTCAGTTGCCGGGTGACGAAGCTGCCGCCCAGGTGCACGTGCAGGTCGTGGGCGACGCTGCGGTGCTCGACTTCCTCGGCGCCGTGCCAGCGCAGCAGGTCGAGCATCACCGGGTCGCTGCCGCGGCGATCCAGCTCCCGGGCCTCCAGCACCCACTTGCCGAGCACGCAGGTGAAATGCTCCACCGCGGCGATGATCGCGCAGCGCTGGCGCAGCCACCAGCCGTCGAGGGCGCGGGTCAGGCGGTTCTGCCCCAGCGGGTAGTCGCAGAGCAGGCGTTCGAAAAGGAAATCCATCTTGTCGGTGAACGGCTTGGAGTCGATGTCGAACCTGCTCAGGTAGCGCTGGATCGCGCCGTCGTGGGCCCGCGAATGCATCGCTTCCTGGCGGATGAAACCCTGCACGTCGTCGCGCAGGCGGGCGTCGCTAACCAACGGCAGGGCTTTGTTGTAGAGGCGGCAGAACCACAGTTCGCCCGAAGGCAGGAGCATGTGCAGGACGTTCATCACCTGGGACGCTTCCGCTTCGCCGGGAACCCAGTGCAGGGGGGTATCGCTGAAGTCGAAGCGGACCTTGCGCTGGACCAGCTTGTGGTGGAATTCGCTCATGGCAGGCTCTCAGGAAGTCAGGTCGAAGCGCGCGAGAAACCGCGTGGCCCAGGGCGCGAAGCGCCATTGCAGGGCGCCGAGGTGCACCTCGCTGCCCACCGAGACCACCGCCTTGTTGCGCTCCACGGCGCGCACCAGCTTTTCCCCAACGGTGTCCGGGCTGAGCCGGCGTCGCTTGTAGAAGCGCTGGATCTTCGCCTGGCGCCGCGCCTGGCGTTCGGCGTCCATGCCGACGAAGCGGGTGGCCTGGACGATGCCGGTATCGACGAAGCCCGGGCACACCGCGGTGACTCCGATCGAACGTCCGGCCAGTTCCGCCCGCAGGCATTCGCTGAGCATCAGTACCGCGGCCTTGCTGGTGGCGTAGGCGGGGTAGTTGCGCGACGGCGCGAAGGCCACGCCGGAGGCGACATTGACCAGGTGCCCCGGCTTGTTCGCCGCGACCATCTGCCGGCCGAACAGGCGGCAGCCATCGATCACGCTCCACAGGTTGACCCGCAGCAGGCGCTCCCATTCCGCGGGCGAGGTGTCGAGCATCGGTCCGGCCATGCCGATGCCGGCATTGCTGACCACCACATCCGGGACTCCGAGGGTGTCGCGGACCCACTCGGCGAAGCGCTCCATGGCCTGGGTATCGCCGACGTCGACCTGGTAGACATGGGCCGTGGCGCCAAGGGCGCGGGCCAGTTCGGCGCTGCGTTCGGCGGCTTCCAGATCGAGATCGGCGGCGAGCAGGCTGGCGCCGCGCTCGGCGAAGCTGAGCAGGGTCGAACGGCCGATGCCGCCGCCGGCGCCGGTGACCACCACCAGCTTGCCGCTCATCGAGCGCGCGTCGGGCCGGACCTGGGCGCGTTGCAGGGCCGGCGGCGACTCGCCGGTTTCCTGGGCGTCGATGAACTCGCCGAGCCAGCCGGCCAGTTGCTCCGGCTCGGCCAGCAGTTGCCAATGGCCGACGCTCGCCTCGCGCCGCCACAGGCGTGGCGCCCACAGGCTGAGGTGCTGGAACAGCTGGGCGCCGACGTAACGGTCGCGGGTCGGTACGATCAGTTGCACCGGCACTTCGGTGTGGCGCTTGCGCGGACGGAACAGGCTGCGGATGAAGTTGCCGCGGTACAGCTTGACCCCGTGCCGGCCGTCGCTGGCCTGGGTCGGGTTGACCTGCGGATGGCGGACGCCTTCGGCGTGCTTCAGGAACTGCGGCCAGAGCCGGGCCAGGCCGGCGCTCCAGAGCAGCTCGGGTACGACGGGGGTATGGAAGAAGGCGATGTACCAGGAGTGGAGCAACTGGCCGAATACCGCTTTCAGGGCCTTCGGACTGCGCTGCCTGAGGTGTTCGCGCATCCAGAAACCGACATGGTCCAGGCAGGGCCCGGAGATCGAGGTATAGGACGCGATCAGCGGTCGGCACTGCGGATCGGTGACGCTTTCCCAGGTCTGGATCGAGCCCCAGTCATGGGCCAGCAGGTGTACCGGGCGGTCCGGGCTGGTGGCGCGGATCACCGCCTGCAGGTCTTCGCTGAGCCGCTGCAGGTGGTAGTCGCGGCTCCAGCGTGGCTTGTCCGAAGCGCCGGCGCCACGCACGTCGTAGGCGACGATGCGGTAGCGCCCGGCCAGTTGGCGGATCAGCGGCAGCCAGGTCTCGTGGTTGTCCGGGTAGCCATGCACCATCAGCAGCGTCGGCTTGCCGTTGTCCGGCGCGCCCCAGCAATGAACCGCCAGGCGCACGTCGCCGGATTGCACGAACAGGCGTTCCGGCTGCAGGTCGGGGAGGGCGAGGAGCGCGTTCATGCGGCCTCCCGTGCTTGCGGCAGCAGTCCGCGCGCCTGCCAGCGGCGGACGTGCGGCAGGTCGTCGTCGAGCCAGTAGGCGTCGTCTTCGGTGACCACCAGCAGTTCTTCGAACTTGGCGCCCACCCCGCGTAGCCCCAGGTGCGGTTCCACCGCCCAGAGACCGGGCGTCGGCGGGTGCTCGGAGCGCTTGCCGCTGGACCACAGCGGCGACCAGCCTTCGCGCTTGCCGGTGACCAGCGCGTTGCGCGTCAGGGTGTACAGGTTGCGCACGCCGAAGCGCGCCACCGAGGGACCGCGGCGGTTGCCGAGCTTTTCCACGCGATGGGCGAGCACTTCGAAGGGATAGGCCTTGTGCCGTGGCAGGGTGCCCTGGATCACGCAGAGCCGGTCGACCGCCTGGCTGACTTCGGCCAGGGGGCGCCGTTCGCGGACCAGGTCGAGGATGATGCGTCGGTGTATCAGCAGGTCGTCCATCAGCCGCTCCTGCAACAGGTTGTGGCCGAGCGCGCCGGAGTAGCCGACATCGGCGGTATAGGCGCCGAGGGTCGGCGCGCAGTCGAGGATGAACGGCATGCCTTCCTCCAGGCGCTGCTTGCCGGGGTAGAAGGCCAGGTTGAAGCCACCGAGATGACGCAGGCCGTCGAAGCCCTTGAACGAGGTGCGGCTGCCGAACCAGGCGAAGGGCTGGTGGAACCAGTCGTCGACGCCGTGATCCTGCAGCCAGGTCTTCATCAGCGCCGCAGCTTCCCTCTCGCTGATGCCGGCGCGCAGTTCGCCGTGGATGGTTTCGCAGCAGGTATAGGCCAGTCGCTGGACCTGGCGGAAGTGATCGAGATCGTCGGGAGTGGGTACCCAGGCGCCTTGGGACATGGCTCTCTCCAGGCTGGCTTGTCGTTATTGTGACATTGATTGATGTCATGGTTGATGCTGGCCCATAAGCAGGCGTTGCGCCAGCCCTGGGAAGTCTCTTCACGCCGGTGTTACGGCACTTGCTACCGGCGCCGGAAGGCCCGGGGCAGAAGGCTCGGGACGTTTCCCCCGGGTTGTGGCGGCGGTGCCGGAGGAGCGGCTGACCGACGAGTCCAGTCTTTGGTTGGCGCCCGCGCATCCCGACGCCGGCAAAGAGCGTTGCACCCCCGGAGGTTGTGGCCGTTCGGCGGGCCTCGTTATGATCCGCCTCCATGAGCACACCCCTGACCCTCCTGCAGCGCCTGCTGCAACGTGGCGAGCAGCCGTCCGCCGAGGATGCCCGCGAATACAGTGTCGACGAACTGGCGCGCGCGGCCGGCAGCAGCGTGCGCAACGTACGTGCCTACCAGGACCGCGGCCTGCTGCCGCCGCCGGAGCGGCGCGGTCGGGTCGGCGTGTATTTCGACAGCCATCTCAAGCGCCTGCGGCTGATCAACCAGTTGCTCGAACGCGGCTATTCCAGCGCCAACATCAAGGAATTGCTGGAGGCCTGGGAACAGGGCCGCGACCTCGACCACGTGCTCGGCCTGGACCAGGCGATCATCGGCGAGTGGAACCTGGAGACGCCCGGCAGCATCGGCTTCGACGAACTCCAGGCGATCTTCGGCGACGAACTGAACGACCGGGTGATCGACAAGGCCCAGGCGCTGGGCCTGCTGCTGTTCGACGGCGAGTGCATGAAGATCCCCAGTCCGCGGCTGTTCCAGGCCGGGCTGGAGCTGTACCGCAGCGGCATCCCGCTGGAGGCGCTGCTCGATCACCTCGGCGAGTTGCGTAGCGACACCGAGCACCTGGCGGCGGGGATCGTCCGCCTGATCGTCACCCACCTGGTGGACGGCCGCGGCACCGACCTGCTGCCCGGGGCGCCGGACCTGCAGGAGTTGGCCAAGGTGTTCCTGCGCCTGCGCCCGCTGGCGGAACACGTGGTCCAGGTGGAACTGGCGCGCGGCCTCAAGCTGTCGGCCAACGAAATGCTCGGCGAGCGTGTCGGCGAGATGCTGCGCAAGCTGGAAACGCCTTCCTGACTCTTCTTCAGATCTTCCGCGCCGCCGCCTGGATCTGTTCCCGCAGCCAGGCGCCGGCCGCTTCGCGCTCGGCGTCGCCGCGCCAGATCTGCACGTAGTCGAAGCGCGGGATCGCCAGCGGCGGCTCGCAGACCGCCAGTTCCTCGGGTAGCCGCAGGCGTTCGAGGATGCGCTCGGCGATGGTCAGTACCAGGTCGGTGCCGGCCAGCAGCGCCGGGGCCACGGTGAAGTGCGGCAGGGTCAGCGCTACCTGCCGGCGCAGGCCGCGTTTTTCCAGGGCGCTGTCGACTTCCTCGGCCGGGTTGTCCTGTAGCGAGACGCGCACGTGGCGGGCCGCCAGGTAGCGGTCGAGGGACAGGCCGTCGGGGCGGTCGAACAGGCTGTGCCGACAGACGCAGACGAAACGCTCCTCGAACAGGCGCCTGGCGCGCACGCCCTCCGGAAGCAGGGGGAATACCCCCAGCGCGCAGTCCAGTTGTCCTTCGGCGACCTGCCGGGCGGTTTCCAGGCGCGGTTCCTGGACTATCCCGAAGCTCACCCCGGGCGCCAGCGCCTGTTGCTGGCGCAGCAGCGCCGGCAGCACCACCCAGGCGCCGTAGTCGGACATGCCCAGGCGGAAGTGGCGCCGGCTGCGCACCGGCTCGAAGGCCGGCCCGCCGATCACCCCGCGCACCTGGTCGAGGCTGGCCTGGAGCTTCGGCGCCAGCTCCAGCGCCAGGCTGGTCAACTGCATGCGGCTTTTCACCCGCACCAGCAGCGGATCGCCGAACAGTTCGCGGAGACGCCCGAGGGCGTGGCTGACCGCCGGCTGCGACATGGCCAGGCGCTGCGCCGCGCGGGACACGTGGCGCTCGCTGAGGAGCGCGTCGAGCACCACCAGCAGGTTGAGGTCGATACGGCGTAGGTCATGAATCTGCTGCATGGAGGCTGTACCAACTATCGATTTCCATTCGCGAAGTGGATAGCAAAAACTCCGCTCCAGAGGCAATGGCCGGAGGAGGAGAATCAGCATGCCCAATTATCTGATGGTACTGATGGCAGTTTCGGTGGGCGGCATGGTGGTGCTGCAGGCCGGCAGCAACGCCTTGCTCGGGCGCCTGCTCGGCCATCCGCTGAGCGCCAGCCTGACTTCGCTGGGCGTCAGCCTCGGGGCGGTCTGCCTGGGCCTGCTGCTGGTGCGGGTGCCGCTGCCGGCTACCGCCAGCCTCGGCGGCGCGCCTTGGTGGAGCTGGCTCGGCGGGCTGTTCGGCGCGGCCTACCTGACGGTGGCGATCCTGGTCGCGCCGCGCCTGGGCGCCGCCACTTTCATCGCGTGCGTGGTGGCTGGGCAGATGCTGGTCTCGGCGCTCTGCGACCAGTTCGGCTGGGCCGGTTTCCCGGTGCGCCGTTTGTCCTGGGAGGGCTATCTCGGCCTGGCGCTGGTGGTGGCGGGGGTATTGCTCCTGCAATGGCGGGGAAGAGCGTGAGGAGAGTGCCGGCGAAGGCTGTCAAGTGGAATCTGGCCTAGACCAAAATCTTGATCTGAAATTGTGATGAAGTTGGCATGAATAGTTGTTGCAAAGCGTGTTGAAACCAAAGCGTCTTTTTCCCTCACTAGCGTCGTCGGGGTTCGAACAGCTTGCTGCCGAGTGAGCCTGCGGGCGTCATGGATGCGCTCGGCAGCCCTGTGCCACACCCTGACCTGGTGAGTCCCCCGATGATTTCGAAAAGCAGAAGAAGCTTCATCCGCCTGGCCGCCGGTACGGTCGGCGCCACCGTCGCCACCAGCATGCTGCCGTCGAGCATCCAGGCGGCCCTGGCGATTCCCGCGCACCGCCGGCATGGCAACCTCAAGGACGTCGAGCACGTGGTGATCCTGATGCAGGAGAACCGCTCCTTCGACCACTATTTCGGCACCCTCAAGGGCGTCCGCGGCTTCGGCGACCGCATGGCGATCCCGCTGCCCGACGGCCAGCGGGTCTGGCACCAGAAGGGCAGCAAGGGCGAGATCCTGCCCTACCACTTCGACACCAGCACCACCAGCGCCCAGCGCGTCGACGGTACCCCGCACACCTGGCCGGACGCCCAGCAGGCCTGGAACGAAGGGCGCATGGACAAGTGGTTGCCGGCCAAGACCGAGCGTTCCCTGGGCTACTACAAGGAGCAGGACATCGCCTTCCAGTTCGCGATGGCCAACGCCTTCACCATCTGCGACGCCTATCACTGCTCGTTTCAGGGCGGCACCAACCCCAACCGGCTGTTCCTCTGGACCGGCACCAACGACCCGCTCGGCCAGCATGGCGGCCCGGTAACCACCAACGACCACGACAGCAACGGCCCGGTGGAGCAGGGCTACACCTGGACCACCTATCCCGAGCGCCTGCAGGCCGCCGGCATCACCTGGCGGGTCTACCAGGACATGGCCGACAACTTCTCCGACAACCCGCTGATCGGCTTCCGCCAGTACCGCGCCGCGGCGCCTGACTCGCCGCTGATCGTCAACGGCCTGAGCACCTGGAAGCTCGATGCGCTGAAGCGCGACGTGCTGGCCAACAGCCTGCCGCAGGTGTCCTGGATCGTCGCCCCGGCCAAGTACTCCGAACACCCCGGCCCGTCCAGCCCGATCTGGGGGGCCGAGTACACTTCCTGGGTACTCGACGCGCTGACCGCCAACCCGGAGGTCTGGAGCAAGACCGCGCTGCTGGTGATGTTCGACGAGAACGACGGCTTCTTCGACCACATCGCCCCGCCGGCCGCGCCGAGCCTGAACAAGGACGGCACGCTGCGCGGCAAGACCACCGCCGACGCCACCCTCGAATGGCACACCAAGGGCGATATCCGTTATCGCAACCAGCCCTACGGCCTCGGCCCGCGGGTGCCGATGTACGTGATCTCGCCGTGGAGCAAGGGCGGCTGGGTCAACTCCCAGGTGTTCGACCACACCTCGGTGATCCGCTTCCTGGAGCAGCGCTTCGGGGTCATGGAGCCGAATATCAGTCCCTGGCGTCGTGCCGTCTGCGGCGACCTGACCTCGGCGTTCAACTTCGCCAACCCGAACAACGAGCCGTTCCCCGAACTGCCCGACACCAGCCAGGCCGACGCCATCGTCGCCAGCCAGATCAAGCTGCCGAAGCCGAAGCCGCCGACGGTGGCCGCCATGCCCAAGCAGGAAATGGGCATCCGTCCGGCCCGCGCCTTGCCCTACGAGTTGGGCGTGCATGCGCGCTACCGCAGCGGCGGAGACGCGCTGAGCCTGACCTTCGCCAACACCGGCAAGGCCGGCGCGGTGTTCCAGGTGTTCGACCTGCTCGACAGCGAGAACCCGCCGAAACGCTACACCGTTGGCGCGCGCAAGCGCCTGCACGACAGCTTCCAGGGCGACGCCAGCGGCGACTACCACCTGGAAGTGCACGGTCCGAACGGTTTCCTCCGGGTCTTCCGCGGCAACCTGCGGCGCGATCTGGCGGAGCGCAAGGCGCCGCTGCCGGAAGTGCGGATCGACTACGAGCCGCTGTTCGGCAACCTGCGCGTGCAACTGATCAACCGTGGCCGCCATCCGGTCAAGCTGACGGTCAAGGACAACGTCTATCGCCAGGGCGAGCGGCGTACCGTCAACGTGCCGCCGGGACAGCGTCGGGAAGTCCGCTATTCGCTGCGCAGCAGCGGCAACTGGTACGACTTCAGCGTCAGCGCGCAGGGGTCGGACAGCTTCCTGCGGCGTTTCAGCGGTCGCATGGAAGATGGTCGCTCCGGCTTCAGCGACCCGGGCATGGGCCTGGGCACGCTGACCTTCTGACCCGGACGGCCGCGCCGGCTCCCTGCAATGGGGCGGCCGGCGCGGACGGCCTGCGCCCTAGTCGAGGGGAACCGGGTAGAGGGTATTGAGGATCCACTTGCCGTCCTTCAGGACGAAACCGTACGAAATCTCCTTGGCCATGTACGTATCCCAGCGCGTGCAGACGCCCTGGCCGTCGGCCTGCTTGCAGGAGTAGGCATCGATCTTGCCCATGTGCAGCTTCTCCAGGGAAACCACCTGGAACTTGCTGTTGCCGCTGCAGGCCACCGGATTGTCGATGTATCCGTACTGGCGCCAGGCCGCGTCGTAGTTGCCTCTCGACTTGAACAGGGTCTTGTCTTTCTGCGACGAGCCGGACGGCGGCGTCATCCCGTAGATGTGCTGGGTCACGTGGCCGCCCATCGAGGTATTGCGCGTGGCGTCGGCGCTTTGCTGCACGCTGGTGATGTCGCGGCAGGCGGCGGCGTTGGCCGAGGAGGCCAGCAGCAGAAGGGCGGAGAAACCCAGGCCGGCGACGCACTGGCGTGCGTCGGGGCGGGGCAGTGAAAAGCGGTTCATCGGCGGCTCCTGTGAGATGGATTGCTTATGAAGGAACGCCGCCGCGCAGTTTTCGTGAAGATGCCTCAGTCGCGATAGCGCGGCGGCGGCGCGTAGCCGCCGCCGTTCCGGGCGTCGGCGGGAAATGCCTGCGGTCCGTCGGCCGGCGCCTCGCGACCGCTGGCCGGAGCGTCCAGCTCGAACAGGGCCACGCCGATCACGCCGAGGTTGCGGCTGTCGCCGGCCGCGCTGTTGCTGGCGTAGGCATCGTCGGGACTGGCGAAGCGGAATGCCGCGACTTCCCGTTCGCTCTTGCGGAAGCCCTCGATCACCAGGTTCTCGCCCGGTTCCAGCACATAGCCGCGGTTCTTCAGGCTGCCCGGCTGGCCGTTGAGCACGTCCAGGCCGTCTACCGTGGCGACCACCTCGTAGGTCGCGCTGCCGAGGTTGTTCAGCCACAGTCGGTAGCGCTGGCCTTCACGACCCTGGAGTTGCAGGGTGCTGCGGTGCTGCACCAGGTCGAACTTGCCGCCATCCTCGTCGAGTACGGCGAAGCCCACCCGGCCCTTGGCCAGGGGCAGTTCCTTGATGGCACGTCCATCGAAGCGGCTCGCGCTGTAGAACACCTGGCGGCGATCGACCGGTTGCTCCGATAGACGTCGCAGGGCCACCGAGGTGACCGGCGAGGCGACGCCTTCGCCCCATTGGGTGCCGAGCCGCTGCTCGGTCGGCGCGCCGGCCTGCTGTTGGGGCAGGCTGCAGCCGCCGAGGGCCAGCAGGCCCAGCAGTAGCGCGGATAGCAGTGGTGTACGCATGATTTTCCTCTCCCTGGATGAGCGGAGGCGCAAGCCGCCTCCCCGATGTCTCTGACCGTCGATGATGGCCGATCTTCGACGGGATTCGGAAATTTCCTAAGGGAGGTTATTGACTGACCCAGCGCTGCCGCGCCCAGGCGCTCAGGCTGTCGACCCCGAGCACCAGGACCAGCATGGCCAGGATCACCGTGGCGGCCTGGGCCTGCTGGAACAGGCTGAGGCTGAAATAGAGCATCTGCCCGAGCCCGCCGGCACCGACGAAGCCCAGCACGCTGGCCATGCGGATATTGTTCTCCCAGCGGTACAGGGTATAGGCCACCAGTTGCGGCCAGACCCCCGGCAGGGTGCCATAGGCGAATGCCGCGAGGCGTCCGCTGCCGGCCAGGCGCAAGGCCTCGGCGGGCTGCGCCGGGGTGTTCTCCAGGGCTTCGGCGAACAGCCGGCCGAGCACGCCGCCGGTGTGCAGGGCCAGGGCGAGGGTCCCGGCGTTCGGCCCGAGCCCGGCCGCCAGCACCATCAGCGCACCCCAGACCAGCTCCGGCACGGCGCGCAGCGCATTGAGCAGGAGTCGCGCCAGGCTCTGCGCCGGCACGCCGAAGCGACCCGCCGCTGGCAGCGCGAAGAGCAGGCCGAGCAGTGCCGCCAGCAGGGTGCCGATGGCCGACATGGCCAGGGTTTCCAGCAGCCCCCGGCCAATCGCCCGCAGGTGCGGGGCGGACAGGTCGGGCGGGAAGAACTCGCTGGCGTAGGCGGCCATCTGGCCCAGTCCCTTGCCGCTGAAAAGACCTGCGGTGTCCATGTCCAGGTAGGCGAACGAGGCGCCCACCGCGGCCACCACCAGCAGCGGCCAGAGCAGCAGGCGCCAGGTCCGGCTCATGCCAGCCTCCCGCGCAGGAAGCGGCTCAGCAGGTCGGCGAGGAGGACCAGCAGGAGGAAGGTCAGCAGGATGCTGGCAACCTCGCCGCCGGCGAACATCCGCAGCGACAGGTCGATCTGCTGGCCGAGGCCGCCGGCGCCGACGAAGCCCATCACCACCGAAGCGCGGATCGCGCACTCCCAGCGATAGACGGTGTAGGAAATCATTTCCCCGGCGGCGTTCGGCAGCACCCCGTAGGCGAACGCCGCCAGCCGCGATCCGCCGCCCAGCAGCAGGGCGCGGGTGGGGCGCGGATCCACCGACTCGAAGATTTCCGCGTAGACCTTGCCGAGCATGCCGGCATAGGTGATGGCGATGGCCAGCACCCCGGCGGTGGGCCCCAGGCCCACGGCGCGGACGAACAGCAGCGCCCAGACGATTTCCGGCACGCTACGCAGGAGGATCAGCAGGCCGCGCACCGGCCAGCGCAGCGCCCGTGCCCACCAGGCCGGCAGGCCGCCGCGCGGCAGCGCCGAGAGCGACAGGGCGCGGGTCGCCAGCAGTGCGGCGGGAAACGCCAGGAGCCAGGCCAGGGCCATGCCGGCGGTGGCGATGGCGAGGGTTTCCAGGGTCGCGCGGCAGAGCAGGGCGAGAAACTCGGGATCGTGCGCCGGCGGCCAGAAGCCGGCGAGAAAACCGCCCATGGTGCGTGCGTTGTCGCCGCTGAACAGGCCGGGGATATCCAGTTCGCTGAGGCGCAGCCCCGGCCAGAGCAGCAGCAACGCGGCCAGGGTCAGCAGCAGGCGCGGCAGGGCGGCGGGATCGCGCGGTGGAGAAGCGGCGTTCAGCATCGTGGGATGTGCACCACGGCGGGTTCGCTGGCCGGGCTGGCGCGCTCGGCTTGCAGTTGTTCGTTGGCGTAGAGGGCGTCCAGCGCGGCGCGGTCGACTTCGCCGGCGGGCAGGTCGAAGGCGATGCGTCCGGCGCGCAGGCCGATCACCCGGGGGAAGTGTTGCAACGCCAGGTCCACCGCGTGCAGGCTGGCCAGCAGGGTGCTGCCGCGCGCGGCGGCCTCGCGGTTGAGCAGGGCCAGGGTATGGCCGGCGAGCACCGGGTCCATGGCCGAGACCGGTTCGTCGGCGAGGATCAGCTCGGCGCGCTGGTAGAGCACCCGGGCGATGCCGACCCGCTGCAACTGGCCGCCGGAAAGCTGGTCGCAGCGCTGGAACAGCTTGTCGCCGAGATCCAGGCGTTGCAGCGCGTCGTGGGCGCCGGCGCGGTCCAGCGGATAGACCAGGCTGGCCAGGCTCTTCCACAGCGGCCACTGGCCGAGGCGTCCGGCCAGTACCGCGCTGACCACCCGCTGCCGTGGCGGCAGCGGCGGCGCCTGGTGGACCAGGCCGATGCGCGCGCGCAGGCGTTGGCGGGCGGCGGCGGATAGCGCCCAGGGCTCCTCGCCGAGCAGTTCGACACGGCCGGCGCTGGGCCGCCATTGGCTGGCGAGCACCCGCAGCAGGCTGGTCTTGCCGGCGCCGGAAGGTCCGATCAGGGCCACCCGTTCGCCGGCGGCCAGGCGCAGGCGGATGTCGGCGAGGGCGCGTTGGCCGTCGGCGTGGACCAGGTCCACGCCGTCGAGGCTCAGGCTCACTTCAGCAGGCCGGCGGCGCGTGCGGACTCCTCGATGCCCTTGTAGTTGTCCGGATTGGTCTCGATGAAGCGGCTGGCGGCCTGCAGGTCGAGGATCTCCTTGTCGGCCGGTTTCGCCGGGTCGAGGGCGAGGAAGGCCTGCTTGATCTTCTCGGCCAGGGTCGGGTCGAGGTTGCCGCGCACGGTCCAGTTGTAGTCGTAGTAGGTCGGCGTGGTGGCGAAGACCTTGACCTTGGCGGTATCGACCTTGCCGCTGTCCACCAGCTTCTGCCAGACCGAGGCGTTCAGCACGCCGGCGTCGACCTTGCCGGCCTGGACCCAGGCCGCGGTGGCGTCGTGGGCGCCGGAGTAGGCGACGCGGGAGAAGAACTGCTCGGGGACGATGCCGTCCTTCTGCATGAAGTAGCGCGGCATCAGGCTGCCCGAGGTGGAGGAGACCGAGCCGAAGGCGAAGGTCTTGCCCTTCAGGTCCTGCAGGGATTTCACCTGGGGATCGGCCGTGATGAATTTGCTGGTGAACTGCTGGTCCTGCTCGCGCTGCACCAGGGGGATGGCGTTGCCGGTCTTCAGCCGCGCCTGGACGAAGGTGAAGCCACCCAGCCAGGCCATGTCCAGGCGGTCGGCGGCCAGCGCCTCGACCACCCCGGCGTAGTCGGCCACCGGGACGAACTTCACCGGCATGCCGAGTTGCTTCTCCAGATAGGCGCCGAGCGGCTTGAACTTGCGCAGCAGTTCGGTGGGCGCTTCGTCGGGGATCGCCGAGACCTTGAGTTCTTTCAGGGCTTCGGCGTGGGCGAGCGCGGCGGACAGGGACAGGGCGATGCCGGCGGCGAGCGCCAGGGAGCGTTTCAACATGGGAGAGTTCTCCGGTTCAATGGCGGAAAAAACCCGGGGAGTATAGTGGTGCGCGGCCCGCTTGGGCAGCCGTCGCGGCGTTGCTCGCCGGCGCCTCGCGGGTAATATGGCGCTCCCCGTGCCCATTCGTTGCGTATTGGAGTCCGCCATGTCCGCTTCCCTGCCTTCCCTTGCCTTCGCCGGTCTCGGCCTGATGGGCGTGCCCATGTGCCGCCGGCTGCTGGCCGCCGGCTATCCGCTGGCGGTGTGGAACCGTTCGCCGGGCAAACGCGAGTTGCTCGCGGCCGAAGGCGCGAAAGCCGTCGAGGTCCCGGCCGAACTGGCCGCCGACGCGGAAATCCTGATGCTTTGCCTGGCCGATACCGCGGCGGTGCGCGAAGTGGTGTTCGGCGCCGGCGGCATCGTCGAGAACGCCAGGCCCGGGCAGTTGCTGGTGGACTTCTCCAGCGCCGAGCCGGCCGCCACCCGCGAGATGGCCGCCGAGCTGGAGGCGCGCTGCGGCGCGCGCTGGGTCGACGCGCCAGTCTCCGGCGGCACGCCGGGCGCGGAAAGCGGCAGCCTGGCGATCATGGCCGGCGGACGCGCAGCGGATATCGAGCGCCTGCGGCCGGTCCTCTCCCGGCTCGGCCAGCGCCTGACGCGCATGGGCGAGGTGGGCGCCGGGCAGGTGACCAAGGTCTGCAACCAGATGATCGTTGCCTGCAACGCCCTGGTGATCGCCGAAGTGGTGGCGCTGGCGGAGCGGGCCGGAGTCGACGCCAGCCTGGTCGCTCCGGCGCTGGCGGGCGGCTTCGCCGACTCGAAGCCGTTGCAGATCCTCGCCCCGCAAATGGCCGAGAGCCGTTACGAGCCGGTCAAGTGGCACGTACGGACCCTGCTCAAGGACCTCGATACCGCGGTGAAGCTGTCCCGCGAGCAAGGCGCGGCCACCCCGATGAGCGGGTTGGCCGCACAGCTGATGCGTCTGCACGGCAGCCAGGGCAATCTCGAACGCGATCCGGCGACCCTGGTGGAGCAATACCGGACCGCCGTCGAGTGAACCTCAGGCCTGGTTCAGGCTGCGCAGCGGCGGCGCGGCGTCGAAGCGGTAGGCGCGGAGGAACTCTTCCAGGGCCGCCAGCGGCAGCGGCCGGCTGAACAGGTAGCCCTGCACCAGCTCGCAATGGTTCTCCCGCAGGAACGCCAGTTGCTGCGGGGTCTCCACGCCCTCGGCGACGACTTTCAGATGGAGCTTCTGGGCCATCGCGATGATCGCCTGGGCGATTTCCATGTCCCGCTGCGAGGCGGGGATGTCCATGATGAACGAGCGATCCACCTTCAGCGCGTCCAGCGGCAGGCGCCGCAGGTAGGCGAGCGACGAATAGCCGGTGCCGAAGTCGTCGATCGACAGGCTGACGCCCAGCTCGCGGAGGCGTTCGAGCAGCGGGATGGTCTGGTCGATGTTGTACATCAGCGCGTCCTCGGTCACCTCCAGTTCGAGGAAGCACGCCGCCAGCCCGGCCTGCTCCAGCGCATGACGGACTTCGTCGACCAGGCTGGCCCGGCCGAGATTGCTGGCGCAGCAGTTGACCGCCACCCGCAGCCGTTCGTGGCCGGCCAGGTGCAGGCTGCGCAGGTCGCGGCAGGCGCGTCGCAGCACCCAGTCGTCGAGCTGGTCGATCATGCCGTTGGCTTCGGCCAGGCCGATGAAGCGGTCCGGACCGAGCAGGCCCTGGGTCGGATGGCGCCAGCGCACCAATGCCTCCAACTGGTGTACCTCGCCGTCGGCGAGGGCGAGGATCGGCTGGTAGTGCAGCTCCAGCTGGTCGTCGCGCAGGGCCTGGCGCAGTTCCTCCTCCATCTGCAGTTCCTGGGTCGCCCGCACCAGCAGTTGCCGGCTGAAGAACTGCGCGTTGTTGCGCCCGCAGGCCTTGGACTGGTGCAGGGCCAGGCCGGCGTTCTTCAGCAGCTCCTCGCACTGCTCGCCGTCGTTCGGGTAGAGGCTGACGCCGACGCTGGCGGTCATCACCAGGGTGCGCCCGTCCAGGGCGATGGGTTCCTTCATCTTCTGCATCAGGCGTTGCGAGAGGATGTGCGCCTCGTGGTCCTGGGTGAGGTCGGCGAGCACGCAGAACTCGTCGCCGGCGAAGCGCGCCACCACGTCGCTATCGCGCAACACGCTGCGGATGCGTTCGGAGACGATCTTCAGCAGTTCGTCGCCGGAGTCGTGGCCGAGGGAATCGTTGATCCGCTTGAAGTGATCGAGGTCGAGGAACATCACCGCCAGGCCCTTGCCTCTCAGGCGACAGTTCTCCAGGTGCTGGACGAACACTTCGTTGAATGCCGTGCGGTTCTGCAGGCCGGTCAGGCTGTCGTAGCGAGCCATCTGGCGCAGCGAGGCGTGGGCGTGGTCGAGCTGGTTGAGCAGGGCGTTGACCCGGCTGTTTTCGCTGAGCCGGCGCTCCCGCTGTTTCTCCGACCATGCGGCCCAGATGCCGCAGGCGGCGATGGCGCTGGCGAGCACTCCGGTGAGCCAGCCCAGGCGCAGCGAGTCGGCGCTGGCTTGCAGTTCCAGCGGCGTGCCGGCGGGTACGCTGAGCACCAGCGCGGCCATCCCGGTGAAATGCATGGCGGCGATGGCGCCGGCCAGCAGCAGGCTGGCGATCAGTTTCATGTAGCGGTAGCGCGCGCTGCGCCGGCCGCGCAGGTAGGGGACCGCGGCGAGGGCGGTGAAGGCGGCGCCGATGGCGATCAGTACCGAAAGGGCGAACAGCGATGGCTGGTAGTACTGGGTGGCCACCGAGCGCATCGCCGCCATCCCGGTGTAGTGCATGGCGGCGATGCCCAGGCCGATGCAGCAGGCGGCGAGCAGGCAGGGCAGCAGGCCGAAGCGCGGGCGGGCGGTCATGTACATCGCCAGGTACGAGGCGGCGACGGCGATCAGCAGCGACAGGCCGGTGATCGGCAGGTCGTAGCGCAGGGCGATCGGCGCGTGGAACGCGAGCATGGCGACGAAATGCGTGGCCCAGATGCCGCTGCCCAGGCAGAACGCCCCGACCCATTGCCAGCGGCGCGGGTGGCTCAGGCTGTTGCCGACCCGCTCGACCATGTCCAGCGCCGTGTACCCGGCGAGGCAGGCGACGAGGAAGGCGAGCGCCACCAGCGACGGAGAATAGGTGCAGTTCTGCAGCACGTAGCCGTCGATGGGAGACTCTCCGAGGAAGCGCAGGCCTTGCCAATCCATAGCGGTGTCTCCCTGGACACGGAAAACCCGCGGACGGCGCGGGCGCGGGCTGGGGATGGGGGTGGCATTGTGCTTCCAGTATAGATAGCGGGAGCCACCTGCAAGGTCGGCATGGAAGGAAGTCGCTGGCCGCCGACATACGGCCGGTTTCGGCATCTTCCCGGGGAGAAAAGGCATAGCTGAGCTTGTTCCGGCTCCATCGCCACGGGCATGATCGCTGCGCCCGCGAGGGCTCGCGAGGCTTCACGAAATTTTGACCAGGCGCCCGATAGAGTTCGGGCGCCCCGCCACGGGGGTGGCGGCGGTCCGTTACGTTTCAGGAGTTGCTTCAATGGGTGGGGGTATCAAGCGTTTCTTGCCGGCGATCGGTTCGACCCGGCTGGTGATGCTGTTCGCGCTGGTTCTGGTGGTGTTCTACAACGCGGCGACCTGGAAGGCCCTGCATGGCCTGGTGCCGCTGCAAGGCTTGAAGGGCTTCGCGTTCTTCGCCTCGTTCGCGGCGTTCCTGTGGGCCGCCTTCACGCTCCTGCTGACCCTGGTTTCCTTCCGCCCGCTGCTCAAGCCGGCCTTGACCCTGGTCGCCCTGTGCTCGGCCGGCGCGACCTACTTCATGGGCAGCTACGGCATCAGCATCGACACGGTGATGGTGCAGAACGTCTTCGAGACCAACGCCACCGAGGCCGGCGACCTGGTCAACCCGACCCTGCTCGGCTACCTGCTGCTGCTCGGTGTCCTGCCTTCGCTGCTGATCTGGCTCTGGCCGGTACGCTACCGGCCGTTCTTCCGCGGCCTGCTGAACAAGATCCTGACGCTGCTCGGCTGCCTGCTGATCGTCGCGGTAATGGTAGGCAGCTTCTATTCCACCTACGCGCCGATCTTCCGCGAGGAAGACAAGCTGACCCACTTCATCAACCCGACCAACTACATCTACGCGGTGGGCAAGTACGCCAAGCAGCGCCTGGTGATCAAGGAGCACCTGGTGGTCGAGCCGATCGGCCTGGACGCCCGCCAGGCGCCGGCTGCGCTGCAGCGACAGAAGAAATCGCTGCTGGTGTTCGTGGTCGGCGAGACCGCCCGTGCCGACCATTTCTCGCTGAACGGCTACGCCCGCGAGACCAACCCGGAGCTGAGCAAGCAGGACATCGTCAACTTCACCCAGGTCCGTTCCTGCGGCACTTCCACCGCGGTCTCGGTGCCCTGCATGTTCTCCCAGTACCCGCGCGAGGACTACAGCGACAAGAAGGCCAAGACCCACGAAGGCCTGCTGGACATTCTCCAGCGTGCCGGCGTGCAGGTGTTGTGGCTGGAGAACAACAGCGACTGCAAGGGCACCTGCCTGCGGGTGCCCAACCGGGACATCCCGAAGACCCAGCCGAGTCCGTTCTGCGACGGCAAGAACTGCCTGGACGAGTCGCTGCTGGTAGGCCTGCAGGAGTACATCGACGGGTTGCAGGACGACGCCATCATCGTCCTGCACTCCGATGGCAGCCACGGTCCCGAGTACTACGAGCGCTACCCTAAGGAGATGGAACGCTTCCAGCCGGTATGCCGGACCAACCAGCTCGGAAGTTGCAGCAAGGAAGAGCTGGTGAACGTCTACGACAACACCATCCTCTATACCGACCACTTCCTGACGAAGGTGATCGAATTGCTCAAGCGGAATGCCGACAAGCGCGATACGGCGATGATCTACGTGTCCGACCACGGCGAGTCGCTGGGCGAGAATGGCGTCTACCTGCACGCGGCGCCTTATTCGATCGCGCCCCAGGCGCAGATCCACGTGCCGATGGTCATGTGGTTCGCCCCGCAGGCGCTGGGCAACTGGGGCATCCAGCGCAGTTGCCTGGACGGCAAGCGCGACGACAAGGACCTGAGCCACGACAACCTGTTCCACTCGGTGCTCGGCCTGCTGGACGTACAGACTTCGCTGTACCAGCCGGCGCTGGACATCTTCGCCAGTTGCCGCGCGCCCAGGGCAGCCCAGTGAGCGACGGGGGCTGAAAGAAAAAAGGCCGTGGAGGATTCCCCCCCACGGCCTTTTTCGTCGGCTTTCGCCTTATTTGTCGCGGACCAGCAGGACCGGACGCGAAGCCACGCGGATCAGGCCTTCCGCCACGCTGCCGAGCATCAGGCGGCGCATGCCGCGACGACCATGGGTGCCCATGACCACCACGTCGGCATCGCTGGCCTGGGCCTCGAGTTCGATGCGCTCGGCGATTTCCTCGCTGGCGCGCTCCTGGCAGACGCGATCGAAGGTGGCGCCTTCGACGTTGCTCGCCTCGACCTTCTCGCGGGCCTTGGCCAGGACGTCATCGGCGGCTTTCAGCGCGGCTTCGCGCAGCGGCTCGGGGTTGTAGTACACCGCGTAGTCGGGAAGGTGGCGCAGCGGGCTGTCGACGATGGTGATGACGCGCAGCTTGCCGCCGCTGAGGCCGGCCAGCTTGATGGCCTCTTCCAGGGCGCGGTCGGAGACCGGGCTGCCGTCCACGGCTACCAGAATGCGATCGTACATAAGGTGTCCCTCCAGAGTGAGTGTCCGCCCGCCGGGCGTTCTTGAAACTTCAAGGACACTGTAGACCCTCGCGGCCGGCGGACCTTTGCCGGAGGTCAATAAGTCGCAGGGCGACCGTCGCGATTCCGCTGCGACGCCTGGCTCGCGGCCCGGCGGGGGCCGGGGAACGGGGCGAACGGTCGCCGCGCGGCCATCCGCCGTTGCGGCCTTCGCTGGAAATGAAATGAAAGAAGCCATGGGGGAGGCCCATGGCTTCTCGTTTCGCGCAGCCGTTGCCGGGCGTCAGCCGGCGACCAGGATGCGAATCGCCTCGAGGCGCAGGGAGGCCTTGTCGAGCAGGGCCAGGCCTTCCTCGCGCTGGGTGCGCAGGCTGTCCAGCTCGCTGTCGCGGACGCTCGGGTTGACCGCCTTGAGCGCGGTCAGGCGCGCCAGTTCCTCGTCCATGGCGGCGGCGAACTGCTGCTTGGCCCTGGCCACGCGTTCCTCGTGGCGCGGGACGATCTTGCCCTCGGCCACGTCGAACTGCTTGGCCAGCACATCGCGCTGGGCCTGGACGAACTTGTTGGCGCTGACCCGTGGCACGCTTTCCAACTGGTCGTTGAGGGTTTCCAGGGACACCCGGCCGGCCAGGTCGTTGCCGTTGGCGTCGAGCAGGCAGCGCAGGGCCTGCGGCGGTAGCCAGCGGCCGAGCTGGAGGGCGCGCGGAGCCACGGCCTCGCTGACGAACAGGAGTTCGAGCAGCACGGTGCCGGGCTTCAGCGCCTTGTTCTTGATCAGCGCCACCGAGGTGTTGCCCATCGAGCCGGACAGCACCAGGTCCATGCCGCCCTGAACCATCGGATGTTCCCAGGTGAGGAACTGCATGTCCTCGCGGGCCAGCGCCTGGGCACGGTCGTAGGTGATCGTCACGCCTTCGTCGTCGCCGAGGGGGAAGCCGGCGTCGAGCATCTTCTCGCTCGGCTTGAGGATCAGGGCATTTTCCGAATGGTCTTCGCTGTGGATGCCGTAGGCGTCGAACAGGCGCTCCATGTAGATCGGCAGGGCGAAGTCGTCGTCCTGCTCCTCGATGGCCTCCACCAGCGCCTCGCCTTCGCCGGCGCCGCCGGAGTTCAGCTCCAGCAGGCGGTCGCGACCGCTGTGCAGTTCCGCTTCGAGGGCTTCGCGACGGGCGCGGCCTTCGGCGAGCAGCGCGTCCCAGGCCTTGTCCTCGCCGCCGTCGAGCAGCGGCAGCAGGCGCGGGCCGAACTCGTGTTGCAGGGCGTTGCCGGTGGGACAGGTATTGAGGAAGGCGTTCAGCGCCTGGTGGTACCACTGGAACAGACGCTGCTGGGCGCTGTTCTCCAGGTGCGGTACGTGCAACTGGATGGTGTGTCGCTGGCCGATCCGGTCGAGGCGGCCGATGCGCTGCTCGAGCAGGTCCGGGTGGGCCGGCAGGTCGAACAGCACCAGGTGGTGGGCGAACTGGAAGTTGCGGCCTTCGCTGCCGATTTCCGAGCAGATCAGCACCTGGGCGCCGAACTCTTCGTCGGCGAAGTAGGCGGCGGCGCGGTCGCGCTCGAGAATGCTCATGCCTTCGTGGAACACCGTGGCGGAGATGCCCGAACGCAGGCGCAGGGCGTCTTCCAGGTCGAGGGCGGTCTCGGCGTGGGCACAGATGACCAGGACCTTGAACTGCTTGAGCATCTTCAGGGTATCGATCAGCCACTCGACGCGCGGGTCGAAGCGCCACCAGCGATTGTTGTCGTCGCCGTCTTCCCACTGTTGCTGGAAATTCACTTCCGGATACAGGTCCGGGTGTTCGCCGGCCGGCAGTTCCTGGTACTGGCTCGGCATCGGCAACGGATAGGCGTGCAGCTCGCGCTGGGGGAAGCCCTGCACGGCGGCGCGGGTGTTGCGGAACAGCACGCGGCCGGTGCCGTGGCGGTCGAGCAGTTCGCGGACCAGGCGCGAGCGGGCGTCTTCATCGCCGCCCTCGACGCTGGCCAGCAGCTCGTCGCCCTCGCTGCCGAGGAAGCCGTGGATGGCCGTGCGCGCGCCGGCGGAAAGATTGCCGTGGTCGAGCAGTTCCTGCACCGCTTCGGCGACCGGGCGGTATTGCTCGCTCTCCCGGCGGAACGCTTCGAGGTCGTGGAAGCGGTTCGGATCGAGCAGGCGCAGGCGCGCGAAGTGGCTGTCCTGGCCGAGTTGCTCCGGGGTCGCGGTGAGCAACAGGACGCCTGGAATGATCTCCGCCAGTTGCTCGACCAGCGCGTATTCGGCGCTGACCTGGTCCTGGTGCCAGACCAGATGGTGGGCTTCGTCGACTACCAGCAGGTCCCAGCCGGCGGCGAACAGGGCGTCCTGGGCGCGTTCGTCTTCCTTCAGCCACTCCAGGGCGACCAGGGCCAACTGGGTGTCCTCGAAGGGATTGCTGGCATCGCTTTCGGCGAAGCGCTCCTTGTCGAACAGGGCCACCTGCAGGTTGAAGCGCCGGCGCATCTCCACCAGCCACTGGTGCTGGAGGTTTTCCGGAACCAGGATCAGCACCCGCCCGGCGCGGCCGGAGAGCAACTGGCGATGGATGATCAGGCCGGCCTCGATGGTCTTGCCCAGGCCCACTTCGTCGGCCAGCAGGACGCGCGGCGCCATGCGGTCGGCGACTTCGCGGGCGATGTGCAACTGGTGGGCGATCGGCTGGGCGCGGGCGCCGCCGAGGCCCCAGAGCGAGGACTGGAGCAGTTGGCTGCGGCGTTCGAGAGTGTGGTAGCGCAGGGAGAACCAGGGCAGGGGATCGATCTGTCCGGCGAACAGACGGTCGCTGGCGAGGCGGAACTGGATGAAGTTGGAGAGCTGGGTTTCCGGCAGGGTGCGCTGCTCGTTCTGCGCGGTGAGGCCGTGGTAGACCAATAGGCCCTCGCTTTCCTCGACCTCGCGGACGGTCATCTTCCAGCCTTCGAAGTGCGTCACTTCATCGCCGGGGGCGAAGCGCACGCGGGTCAGCGGCGCATTGCGCAAGGCGTACTGGCGGGTATCGCCGGTCGCCGGATAGAGCACGGTGAGCAGGCGGCCATCCTGGGCCAGGATGGTCCCCAGGCCCAATTCCGCTTCACTGTCGCTGATCCAGCGTTGCCCCGGTTGATACTGCGCCATGTCCACCTCCCAAAAAAGCCGGGTATGGTACCGCAACGCGTGGCGTTGAGCGACGCTTGGCGATGGATTGCGTGTTGCGCCAGGGCTTCGTCGGAGAGCCGTCCGTCGGTACGGGAGCGACCGCCTGGCGGCTGGTTCTCAAGTCGAGCGGCGGGTCGACCGATAACCCTTGTAGAAGAACGCCGCAAACCGGCACGCTGCGAGAACCCATGACGCGGCACTACCCAGAGAGGTTGCCTGCATGCTTCCGCCGATCCCCCAGGGCCTGATCCCGGTCACCGTCCAGCAGGACCCGCCCAAGCCCCGTCCGGCCACGCCGCCGGTCGCGCCGACCCAGGCTGGCGCGGGCAGCGATGGCGTCGCCTTGCGCCAGGAGCGCGACGAGGAAAGCTGGCTGGAAGAGGAATACCGCCGTCGCCAGCGCCGCCAGGGCGGCGAGGCGCACGCGCGGAGCGACGAGGGGGACGAGGCGCCGGCTGACGAGGCGGGGGAGAGCGCCCAGGCGGACGAGCTGCCGCGCAAGGGACAATTGATCGACATCGAAGTGTAACCCTGGTTTTCCAGGCTTCAGCAGCGGCCTTGCGGCGTAGTAACCTGCGGCCCATGGACCTGTTCGCCGACGCACCCCTGACCCTGCCGGACGCCGACCTGCGCTATCTCCCGCATTGGCTGGATGCGCCGCTGGCGAGCGCCTGGCTGTTGCGCCTGGAACAGGAAACGCCCTGGGAACAGCCGATCCTGCGCATCCATGGCGAGGAGCGCCCGACCCCGCGCCTGGTGGCCTGGTACGGCGACCCGGAAGCCGCCTACCGTTATTCCGGCCAGGTCCACCGGCCGCTGCCATGGACCGCGTTGCTCGGCGAGATCCGTGAGCGCGTGGAGCGCGAGGTCGGCCAGCGGGTCAACGGCGTGCTGCTGAACTACTACCGCGACGGCCAGGACTCCATGGGCTGGCACAGCGACGACGAGCCAGAGCTGCGCCGCGATCCGCTGGTCGCCTCGCTCAGTCTCGGCGGCAGCCGCCGCTTCGACCTGCGGCGCAAGGGCCAGACCCGCATCGCCCATTCCCTGGAACTGACCCATGGCAGCCTGCTGGTCATGCGCGGCGCAACCCAGCATCATTGGCAACATCAGGTGGCGAAGACCCGCCGCTCCTGCATGCCCCGTTTGAACCTGACCTTCCGCCTGGTGTACCCCCAGCCATGAACGACGACGACAAGGTGATCGACCTCAGCGCCGAGCGCGACAAGCGCATCCACGACGTGCACGAGAAGCGCCTGCAGGAGGTCCGCAAGGCCTTCGAACAGGTGTTGCCGCTGGGCAAGCCGCGGAAGAAGCCGAAAGGCAAGCCGAAGAAGCGCTGAAGCCTCCGCCGCCGCGTTCGCCGGCGGCGCATTCCTGCGGGCAACGTGCGGCGATCGGGCAGGTTTTTCCCGGTTATCTGCGGCGTCCGACCGCATTCTCTCTCCTGCGAAACTTGACCTGGGTCAGTGTCATGCACCTGGCCGAAAAAGCCCGTCCGGGCGATTGATCCAGGTCAATATTGCGCCGCCGTGCCTCGCTAATCTGAGCCCATCGAGCAACACCCAACCGGCAACTGGAGGCCATCAACATGTTCATCGACGAAGTGGTTCTCGCAGGGATTCTTACAGTAGGCCTCATGGTCGCTTTCTTCGGTGGGGTCGGTTACTTCATCTGGAAGGATTCCCATAGCCGCAAAGGCTGATCCTCCCGGATACACAGAGCACGCAAGGCACTTAGGGCGACTTCGGTCGCCCGTTTTTTTGCGCCTGGAAAAACACCGGCGCAGCGATCGGGATACTACGAATGTCGCTGGACGATATTGTTAGCAGCCTAATAATATAGGCTGCACATATCGCCTCGGCGTTCGCCGGCTATCTATGCTGATGTAGACCCCGTTTCGGAAGACCCTGTGCCCATTCACTGGAAGCCGTTCCTGGCACCCTCGACGCTGGCGCTCAAGTTCGCCATCAAGACGCTCCTGGCCGGCGGCCTGGCGTTGTGGTGCGCCTTTCGCTTCGACCTGGAGCAGCCGCAATGGGCGCTGATGACCGTGCTGATCGTGTCCCAGCCGTTGTCCGGCATGGTGGTGGCGAAGGGCTTGTTCCGCCTGCTCGGCACCCTGGTCGGCACCGCGATGTCGGTGCTGATGATCGCGCTGTTCGCCCAGGCGCCCTGGTTGTTCCTGCTGGCCATCTCGCTCTGGCTGGGGCTCTGCACGGCGGCCTCGACCTCCCTGCGCAACCACGTTTCCTATGCCTTCGTACTTTCCGGCTATACGGTGGCGATCATTGGCCTGCCGGCGGTGGACCAGCCGCTGCTGGTCTTCGAGCAGGCGGTGGCGCGTTGTACCGAGATCTGCCTGGGGATCATCTGCGCCTCGGCGGTCAGTGCGATCCTCTGGCCGCAGCGGGTCGAGCAGAACCTCGACAAGCAGGCCCACGCCACCTGGCTGCTGGGCATGCAGGCCGCGCGCGGCGAGATCGACCCGCGCCAGCGGCAGCCGCAGGGGCTGCTCAACGCGCTGAGCAAGATCGTCGAGGTCGATGCGCAGCGCGACCATGCCTGGTTCGAGGGCGAGCGCGGGCGGCGCCGGGCCGGCGCCCTGGCGTTGCTCTCGCGCGACCTGCTCAGCCTGTTGCGCACCGCGCGCGGCGTGGCCCGGCAACGGGCGCGGCTGAACGACGAGGAAGAGCGCCAGGTGGAGCGCTGGCTGGCTGCGCTGGCCAGCGCCCTGGAAGGGGCCGATCCGGCGTCGATGCAGGCGCTGCGCGAGGAGTTGGCGCAGGTCGCGGTCGAGCCGCAGTGGAGCAACGACCAGCGTTACCTGCTGACCCGTTGCTCGGTGCTGCTGCTCAAGGCGGTGAATGCCGAGAAGGGCATGCGCGCGGTGGCCAGCGGCGAGGTCGAGGGGCGGGTGGGCAGCGCCGGCACCCTGTCCTGGCACCGCGACCTGCAGATGGCGCTGTTCTACGGCGCGCGTAGCGCCCTGGCGTTGCTCGGGCTGTCGGTCTACTGGATCTATACCGCGTGGCCGGCGGCGTCCGGCGCGATGCTGCTGGCGGCGGTGGTGTGCAGCCTGTTCGCCAACCGCGACAACGCGGTGGCCATCGGCCTGAGCTTCCTGCGCGGCATCGTCTACGCGATCCCGGCGGCGATGCTGGTCAGCCAGTGGCTGCTGCCGCAGTGGAATGGCTTCCCGCTGCTCTGCCTGGCGATGGGCGTGCCGCTGTTCTTCGCCACCCTGGGCATGGCCGTACCGGTCACCGCCGGCACCGCCACCTCGTTCGCGATCCACTTCATCGTCCTGGTCGCGCCGCGCAACCAGATGGACTACGACCTCGCGACCCTGCTGAATTCCGCCCAGGGCGTGCTGATCGGAGTCGGCTTCGCGGTGGTGATCTTCCGCTTGCTGACCTTGCGTCCGGGCTGGCTGACCCGACGCCTGCTGGACGCCACCTGCGTCGATCTCGGCCGCCTCACCCGGCGCCCGCTGGCGCAGGCGGAGAACTGGTTCGGCGGGCGCATGGCCGACCGCCTGTTGCGCCTGGCGCGGCACGCCAACCTGTTGCCGGAGCAGGAGCGGCGGCGTTGGGACGATGGCCTCCTGGCGCTCGACCTGGGTAACGAACTGATCCACCTGCGGGCCTGCCTGGAAGGCGCCCGTGGCGTCCTGCGCAAGGCGCGCGACCGCTTCCTCGGGGAACTGGGCGAGCTGCTTGAGGCCGGTCCCGCGGGGCCGCGCAGCGGCCGCCTGGAACGGATCAGCCTGCCGTTGCGCGAAGCCCTGGAGCGCGACGCTCGCCACGACGACGAAGCCAGCCGCCTGGCGCGCGCGGCCCTGGCGCAACTGCTGTTCACCTGGCAGCAGTGGTGCCATCAGGAGGAAAGCCATGAGTCTGCATGAGTCGGCCTGGGGCGGCGTCTACCTCAGCCCGCTGTTCGTCTATGCCCTGCTGGCGCTGGCGGCCACCGCCGCGCTGCGGGTGCTGATCCAGAAAACGCCGTTGCGTCGCTGGGTCTGGCACGAGGCGCTGTTCGACTGCGCCCTGTTCATTTTGATGTTGAGTGGCATTACCTGGGCGGCCACGACCTGAATCCGTCGCCCCGAGAAGGAGATTCGCATGCGTGCATCGCTTCGCGTCGTCGTCACCCTGCTGGTGGTCGCTGCCGCTGTCCTCGCCGGCACCTGGCTCTGGCGCTACTACATGCTCTCGCCCTGGACCCGCGATGCCCGGGTACGGGCCGACGTGGTGGTGGTGGCGCCGGACGTGTCCGGCTGGGTGACCGACCTGGAGGTCAAGGACAACCAGGTGGTCAAGGTCGGCGACGTGCTGATGCGCATCGACCAGGAACGCTACCAGGCCAACCTGGAGCAGGCCCGCGCCGTCGCCGAGACCCGTCACCAGCAATACCTGTTGCGCCAGAACGAGGCGGCCCGGCGCAGCCGCCTGGGCATCGGCGCGATCAGCGCCGAGGACAAGGAAAACGCCCAGATCAATGCCGCCATCGCTCGCAGCGAGTACCAGGAAGCGCTGGCCCAGGTGAAGATCGCCGAACTCAACCTCAAGCGCAGCGAACTGCGCGCCGCGCGCAACGGCCAGGTGACCAACCTGCGCCTGGCCCAGGGCAACTACGCCACGGCGGGCCAGGCGGTGATGGCGCTGGTCGACCAGCAGTCCTTCTATGTGGTCGCCTACTTCGAGGAAACCAAGCTGCCCGGCATCCGCGTCGGCATGCGCGCCCAGGTCCGCCTGATGAGCGGCGATCAGCCGATCGACGGCACGGTGGAGAGCATCAGCAGCGGTATCACCGACCGCAACTCGACGCCGGACGGCCAGTTGCTGGCCAATGTCGAGCCAACCTTCAACTGGGTGCGCCTGGCGCAGCGCATTCCGGTGCGCATCCGCCTCGACCAGGTGCCGGCGGATGTCCACCTGAGCGCCGGGATGACCGCCAGCGTTACCGTGCAGGGGGACTGAGCGGCAGCGCTTGCGTGGCGCCATCCAGCGTGCTGGCGCCAAGCGCGCAGGCCAGCGCCGCCAGCACCAGGGCGAGGCCGACCCAGGGCGTCGCGGCGACTCCCAGTGCCGCCACCACCAGGCCGCCCAGCGCCGCGCCGAGGCCCACGCCCAGGTGCATGGCCGAGGTGTTCAGGGCGACGCCGGCGGAACCGCTGGCCGGATCGCTGCGCAGCAGGAAGCTCTGCACCACCGGCGAGATCATCCAGCTGATCGCGCTCCAGACCATCAGTACCGGCAGGAACCCGATGCTGCCCAGGCTCAGCGGCACCGCCGCCAGCGCCAGGGCGAAGGCCGCCGGCACCAGACGCAGGGCGCGCCGGTGGCCGAGGCGGTCGGCCAGCCAGCCGCCGATATAGCCGCCGCTCAGCGCTGCCAGGCCGATCAGCAGGAGGATCAGGCTGATCTCGCCGGGCGAGCGAATACCGGCCATGCTCGCCAGGTACGGGGTGAAATAGGCGAACAGGGTGAAGTGCCCGCCGAGCAACAGGATCGATACCAGTTGCGCGAGCCACAGCGCGGGCTGGCGCAACTGCCGCAGGTAGCCTTCGCGGCCGGGCAGGTCGCCGGCCTGGCGTTGCGGCAGGTAGCGCCAGAGCAGCAGGCACAAGGGCAGCGAATAGACCGCGATGCCGGCGAAGATCCAGCGCCAGCCGAACCAGTCGCTGATCTGTACGCCCAGTGGCACGCCGAACACCAGCGAACCGCTGATGCCCATGAAGATCAGGCCGATCGCCCGGCCGCGTTGGGCCGGGGCGGCCAGCTCGGCGGCGAGCAGGCTGGCGAGGACGATCAGCAGCCCGCAACAGGCCGACATTCCCAGGCGAGCCAGGAGCAGGCCGAGATAGCCCGGAGCGAGGGCGGCGAGCGCGTTGCTGAGGGCGAACAGCAGCAGGGTCGCCAGCAGCAGGCGGCGGCGTTCGATGCGCCGGGTCAGCCAGCCGAGCAGCGGTGCGGCGAGGGCGAAGCCGAGGGAGAACAGGGTGGTGAGCTGGCCGGCCAGGCTGATGGAGACCCGCAGGTCTTCGGCCAGGGGCGGCAGGATGCCGATCAGGATGCTTTCCGCCAGGCCGGCGGCGAAGGTGGTCAGGGATAGCAACAGCAAGCGAAGGTCCATGGCGGCTCCGATTCCCGGTAAGGGGTTTCGGGCGGTGGAGTGCCTTCGGTTATCCCTGATGATTGAGGTAAGACAGCGGACAGGGTAGAGCAGCGCGCGGCGGCCCGGCAAGTCCGCCGGGCCGGATGGCCCGACGGTAGGGAAAGCCGCTCAGCCGATGCTGATCGGCGGCAGTTCGGCCAGCTCGACGCTGAGCTTCTCTTCCGGCGCCATGATCTCCGCTTCGCCGTCGACCACCTGCTTGCCTGCCTGGTTGAACACCCGCGTGGCCATGCGCACGCGGTTCTTCGGCAGCTTCTCGAGGACTTCCAGTTCGACCTTCAGGTCGTCGCCGAGCTTGACCGGACGGGTGAAGCGCAGGGTCTGGCCGAGATAGATGGTGCCTGGGCCGGGCAGCACGGTGGCGATCGCCGCGCTGATCAGGGCGCCGCTGAGCATGCCGTGGGCGATGCGTTCCTTGAACTGGGTGGTGGCCGCGTAGGCGGCGTCCAGATGCACCGGGTTGCGGTCGCCGGAGACTGCGGCGAACAACTGCAGGTCGCGCTCGGCGATGCTGCTGGTGTACTCGGCCTTTTGCCCGACCTCTAGCTCGGCGTAGGGAATGTTCTGGACCTGGCTCATGTTCTCTCCTTTGTCGAATGATCCCGGCGGTGGCGCAGGGCCTGTTCCAGCCAGTCGATCAGGTCTTGGGTGACCGCGTCGCGGTTGCTCTCGTTGAACAGCTCGTGACGGGCCTCGGGATAGGTCTTCAGGGTCACCTGGCGCAGCCCGGCACCGCGCAGGGCGTCGGCCAGGTCGCCCAGGCGCTTGCCCTGGCTGACCGGGTCGCGTTCGCCGCCGATGATCAGCAGCGGCAGGTCGGCATCGATCTGCCGCAGGTGGGTGGGCGGGGTGATATCGGCCAGGCCGCCGAGCAGGTCCACCCACAACTGGTTGCTGCAGCGGAAGCCGCACAGCGGGTCGGCCACGTACCTGTCGACTTCCTGCGGATCGCGACTGAGCCAGTCGAAGGCCGTGCGATTGGGCTTGAACGCCTTGTTGAACGAGCCGAACGAGAGGAAGTCGATCAGCGCGCTCTTGCCCAGCGGCCCCTGGCGCCAGCGCTCGAAGCGGGCGATCAGGCGGGCGATCCGGTAGAGCGCTTGCGGCTGGTAGTTGGAACCGGAAAGGATCGCCCCTTGCAGGCTGCAGCTGTGGTGCAGCAGGTAGGCCATGGAGATGTAGCTGCCCATGCTGTGGCCCAGCAGGAAGATCGGCAGTTCCGGGTGCTGCTGGCGGATATGGTGGTTCAGGCTGGCCAGGTCGCCGACCACCTTGCCCCAGCCGCCCTGGTCGGCGAAGTGGCCCAGCTCGTCGGCTTCGGCGGTCCGGCCGTGGCCGCGCTGGTCGATCGCATAGAAGTGGTAGCCGGCAGCGTTCAGCGCGGCGGCGAGACGCTCGTAGCGACCGGCGTGCTCGGCCATGCCGTGGGACAGCATCACCGCGCCGACGGCCGTTGCGCTCGGCCAGTGGCGGGTGTACAGCGGGGTTTCGTCGCTGGCGGGGAGCCAGTAGGCAGCGGCGGGCATGTTCGTTCCTTGTGCCGGGCGGACGCGTTCCGGCGCATTCTAGCAGCGTACGCGGCTTCGTCCCGGAAAAGCGCCACCCTTGGGCACGGGCCGCTCTGGAATGGCGGGCGGCGAAGAGCGACAGGCTGGAGATTCACACTATCAATAAGGGCAGGAGGAGTATTTGCGCTGTCCGACGCAACTGCTAAGTTGCCCGATGCCCCGCACATGCGGGCCAGACCCGCTCAGGTAAGAGGACAAGAATAAATGCAACCTGAATTCTGGAACGACAAACGCCCGGCCGGCGTACCCGACAGTCTCGACTTCGCCGCCTACCGTTCCGTGGTCGAGGTCTTCGAGCGCTCCTGCAAGAAATTCGCCGACCGCCCGGCCTTCAGCAATCTCGGCGTGACGCTCAGCTACGCCGAACTCGATCGTCTGTCCGCCGCCTTCGCCGCCTACCTGCAGAAACAGACCGATCTCCAGCCCGGCGACCGCATAGCGGTGCAGATGCCCAATGTCCTGCAATATCCCATCGCGGTGTTCGGCGCCTTGCGCGCGGGGCTGGTGGTGGTCAACACCAATCCGCTGTACACCGCCCGCGAAATGCGCCACCAGTTCAAGGACGCCGGCGTGCGTGCGCTGGTCTACCTGAACGTGTTCGGCAAGCTGGTCGAGGAAGTGCTCCCGGATACGCGGATCGAGTACCTGATCGAGGCGCGCATGGGCGACCTGTTGCCGGCGCTGAAGGGTTGGCTGGTGAACAGCGTGGTGAAGTCGGTGAAGAAGATGGTCCCCGATTATCGCTTGCCCCAGGCGCTGCCGTTCAGGCAGGCCTTGAAGCAAGGCCAGGGCCATGCCCTGCAGCCGGTCAGGGTCGGCCTGGAGGATGTCGCCGTGTTGCAGTACACCGGCGGCACCACCGGGGTCTCGAAGGGGGCGATGCTCACCCACGGCAACCTGGTGGCGAACATGCTGCAGGTCCACGCCCAGCTTTCCCAGCTCGGCAAGGATGGCCTGCCGCTGATGAAGGAGGCGCAGGAGGTGATGATCGCGCCGCTGCCGCTCTACCACATCTATGCCTTCACCGCGAACTGCATGTGCATGATGGTCAGCGGCAACCATAACGTGCTGATCACCAACCCGCGCGACATCCCCGGTTTCGTCAAGGAACTGAAGAAGTGGCGTTTCTCCGCGCTGCTCGGCCTCAACACCCTGTTCGTCGCCCTGATGGAGCACCCCGGGTTCAAGGACGTCGATTTCTCCAACCTGAAGCTCACCAACTCCGGCGGCACCGCACTGGTCAGCGCCACCGCCGAGCGCTGGAAGGGCGTCACCGGCTGCACCGTGGTGGAAGGCTATGGCCTCACCGAATGCTCGCCGGTGGTGACCACCAACCCCTACGGCGAGCAGGCACGCCTGGGTACGGTGGGGATACCGGTCGTGGGCACGGCGCTCAAGGTGATCGACGAGCAGGGCAACGAGCTGCCTGTCGGCGAACGTGGCGAACTCTGTGTGAAAGGTCCGCAAGTGATGAAGGGGTACTGGCAGCGTCCCGAGGCCACCGAGGAGATTCTCGATGCCGAAGGCTGGCTGAAGACCGGCGACATCGCGGTGATCGACGAGGACGGCTTCGTGCGCATCGTCGATCGCAAGAAGGACCTGATCCTGGTCTCTGGCTTCAATGTCTACCCCAACGAGATCGAAGACGTGGTGATGGCCCATCCGAAGGTGGCCAGTTGCGCGGCGGTGGGCATTCCCGACGAGAAGTCCGGCGAGGCGGTGAAGCTGTTCGTGGTGGCCCGCGACCCCAGCCTGTCGGTCGAGGAGCTCAAGGCCTACTGCAAGGAAAACCTCACCGGATACAAAATTCCGCGACAGATTGTGCTCAAGGATGCATTACCGATGACGCCTGTGGGTAAAATCCTCCGTCGTGAGCTGCGCGAAATCGCCTGATAGCCTTACAAGGCTCTGAAACGGGCATTTGCCGGGGACAGGAAAGACCGTGACCGAGACTAATGTCTCGGTCATTTTTTTGACCGAATAGGTCATGTTTGGTGCTGGTCTGCCTCTGGCAAAGCTGATAATCTCGGCGCGCCTAATAGCCCTGGGTCCAGGGTTAGCGAGCAGATCACAACAAGATGCCGCCATGAGCGGTGAAGATTAGCTGTTGCTTAGGAGTGGGCTTCCATGATCGAAAACTTCTGGAAGGACAAGTACCCAGCGGGTATTGCTGCCGAGATCAATCCCGACCAGTACCCGAACATCCTGTCGGTACTGAAGGAGTCCTGCCAACGTTTTGCCACCAAGCCCGCGTTCACCAACCTGGGCAAGACCCTGACCTACGGCGAGCTGTACAAGCTGTCCGGCGACTTCGCCGCCTACCTGCAGCAGCACACCGATCTCAAGCCCGGCGACCGCATCGCCGTCCAGTTGCCCAACGTCCTGCAATACCCGATCGTGGTCTTCGGCGCCATGCGCGCCGGCCTCATCGTGGTCAACACCAACCCGCTGTACACCGCGCGCGAACTGGAACACCAGTTCAACGACTCCGGCGCCAAGGCGGTGGTCTGCCTGGCCAACATGGCCCACCTGGTCGAGGGCGTACTGCCGAAGACCGGCGTCAAGCAGGTGATCGTCACCGAAGTCGGCGACATCCTGCCGCCGCTGAAGCGCTTCATCGTCAACTTCGTGGTCAAGCACATCAAGAAGATGGTGCCGGCCTACAGCCTGCCGCAAGCCACCAAGCTGACCGACGCGCTGGCCAGGGGCGCCGGCAAGTCGTTCCAGGAAGCCGCGCCGCAGGCCGACGACGTCGCCGTGCTGCAATACACCGGCGGCACCACCGGGGTCGCCAAGGGCGCCATGCTGACCCACCGCAACCTGGTGGCCAACATGTTGCAGTGCAAGGCGCTGATGGGCGCCAACCTCAACGAGGGCTGCGAGATCCTCATCGCGCCGCTGCCGCTGTACCACATCTATGCCTTCACCTTCCATTGCATGGCGATGATGCTCACCGGCAACCACAACATCCTGATCACCAACCCGCGCGACCTGCCGTCGATGCTCAAGGACCTCGGCCAGTGGAAGTTCACCGGCTTCGTCGGCCTGAACACCCTGTTCGTCGCCCTGTGCAACAACGAGACCTTCCGCAAGCTGGACTTCTCCGCGCTGAAACTGACCCTCTCCGGCGGCATGGCACTGCAGCTGGCCACCGCGGAGCGCTGGAAGGAAGTCACCGGCTGCGCCATCTGCGAAGGCTACGGCATGACCGAGACCGCGCCGGTGGTATCGGTCAACCCGTTCCAGAACATCCAGGTCGGCACCATCGGTATTCCGGTGCCCTCGACCCTGTGCAAGGTGATCGGCGACGACGGCCAGGAAGTGCCCCTGGGCGAGCGCGGCGAACTCTGCGTGAAAGGCCCGCAGGTGATGAAGGGCTACTGGCAGCGCCAGGAAGCCACCGACGAGATCCTCGACGCCGATGGTTGGCTGAAGACCGGCGATATCGCGATCATCCAGGAAGACGGCTACATGCGCATCGTCGACCGGAAGAAGGACATGATCCTGGTCTCCGGCTTCAATGTTTACCCGAACGAGCTGGAAGACGTGCTGGCGACCCTGCCGGGCGTCCTGCAGTGCGCCGCGATCGGCATCCCCGACGAGAAGTCCGGCGAGTCGATCAAGGTCTTCGTGGTGGTCAAGCCGGGGGCGACCCTGACCAAGGAACAGGTCATGCAGCACATGCATGACAACCTGACCGGCTACAAGCGGCCGAAGGCCGTGGAGTTCCGCGACAGCCTGCCGACCACCAATGTCGGCAAGATCCTGCGCCGCGAACTGCGCGACGAAGAGCTGAAGAAAGCGGGCCAGAAGTAAGTCCGCCGTTGCCTGAAGAAGCCCCGCCGATGCGGGGCTTCTTCGTTGCAGGCAGTCGGTTGCGGGTGGACGGGCCTGTGCGGGCATGCCTGTAGCGCATCACCTGCCGGAGGAACCCCCCATGGCCCGCCTCGATCCTGCCCTGGCCGAAGAAATACGCCGTCTGCCGATCAGCCGGTGTCTGGAACTGATCCAGGCATTGCTGGATCGCGCCGGCCCCGAGGTGCTCAAGCGACTGGGGCGCTGAGAGGGCCATTGCCCACCAGCAGCGTCGGCCGTATCGCGGCAGCGAGCGTTAACCGGGATTCGTCCTCTTCCGCTCAAATCTGCGACAATTCCGAATATTTTTCGCCTCGGCAGTGGCCGGAGCTTCTTCCCGTCCTCCGCGACTGCGGCACGCTCACAGCATTCGAAAAGCCTAGATGACCGACCAGACTCCTTCCCTCGACCAACTCGTCCGGCGCCTCGACCAGGCCCAGATCAGCGACCGCCACCGCTTGCGCCGGCAGCTCCACGAACTGCGCAAGCAGCCCGACGACGCGCGCCTGGCGCAGTGGGTCGAGCGCTTCCAGGCCTCCTGCGCCAAGGTCGAGGCGCGGCGCGCCAGCGTGCCGGCGATCCGCTACGACGACAGCCTGCCGATCGCCGCCAAGCGCGACGAGATCAAGGCCGCCATCGCCGCCCACCAGGTGGTGGTGATCGCCGGCGAGACCGGCTCGGGCAAGACCACCCAGTTGCCGAAGATCTGCCTGGAGCTGGGGCGCGGCATCCACGGCCTGATCGGCCATACCCAGCCGCGTCGGCTGGCGGCGCGCAGCGTGGCGACGCGGGTCGCGGAAGAGATCGGCACGCCGCTGGGCGCGCTGGTCGGCTACCAGGTGCGCTTCGAGGACCAGAGCGACGACAGCACCCTGGTCAAGCTGATGACCGACGGCATCCTCCTGGCCGAGACCCCGCACGACCGCTACCTGGAGCGCTACGACACGCTGATCGTCGACGAAGCCCACGAGCGCAGCCTGAACATCGACTTCCTCCTCGGCTACCTGAAGACCCTGTTGCACCGGCGTCCGGACCTGAAGCTGATCATCACCTCGGCGACCATCGACCTGGAGCGTTTCTCCCGGCATTTCGACGGCGCCCCGGTGATCGAGGTTTCCGGCCGCACCTATCCGGTGGAGACCTGGTACCGGCCGCTGGCGGCGGAAACCGACGAGGAGGGCAACCGGGTCGAGGACGACCTGTCGGTGGACCAGGGCATCCTCGCCGCCCTCGACGAGATCGCCGCCCACGAACGCGAGGTCGGCAAGCGGCCCGGCGACGTGCTGGTGTTCCTCCCCGGCGAGCGGGAGATCCGCGACGCCGCGGAGATGCTGCGCAAGGCCAACCTGCGCCACACCGAGGTGCTGCCGCTGTACGCGCGACTGACCCCGGCCGAGCAGCAGAAGATCTTCCAGCCGCGCCCGGGACGCAAGATCGTGCTGTCCACCAACGTCGCGGAAACCTCGCTGACGGTGCCGGGCATCCGTTACGTGATCGACAGCGGCACCGCGCGGATCAGCCGCTACAGCTACCGCGCCAAGGTCCAGCGGCTGCCCATCGAGGCGGTGTCGCAGGCCAGCGCCAACCAGCGCAAGGGCCGTTGCGGACGGGTCGAGCCGGGCATATGCGTGCGTCTCTACAGCGAGGAGGACTTCAACGCGCGTCCGGCCTTCACCGACCCGGAAATCCTCCGCACCAACCTGGCCGCGGTGATCCTGCAGATGCTGCACCTGCGCCTTGGCGACATCGAGGCGTTCCCCTTTATCGAGCCGCCGGACGGCAAGGCGATCAAGGACGGCTTCACCCTTCTGCAGGAACTGTCGGCGGTCAACCGCGAAGGCCAGCTGACCCCGCTGGGGCGCCAACTGGCGCGCCTGCCGATCGACCCGAGGCTGGGCCGCATGCTGCTGGAGGCGGCCCAGCAGGGTAGCCTCGAGGAAGTGTTGACGGTGGCCAGCGCGCTGTCCGTGCAGGACCCGCGCGAGCGTCCGGTGGAGCGGCAGCAGGCCGCCGACCAGGCGCACGCGCAATGGAAGGACCCGGATTCCGACTTCGCCGCGCTGATCAATCTCTGGCGTGGCTTCGAGGAGCAGCGCCAGGCGCTGGGTTCCAACGCCCTGCGCAGCTGGTGCCGGAAGAACTTCCTCAACTACCTGCGCCTGCGTGAGTGGCGCGACGCCCACCGCCAACTGACCTTGATCTGCCGCGAACTGAAGCTGCCGTTCGGGCGTCCGGCCAAGGCCGAGGCGCGCAAGCCGGAGGCGAAGAAAGGCGCGTCGGCCGACAACGAACGCGAGGTACCGGGGATCGATTACGCGGCGGTCCACAAAGCGATCCTGTCCGGCCTGCTCAGCCAGATCGGGCAGAAGGCCGAGGAAGGCGACTACCTCGGCGCTCGCCAGCGACGTTTCTGGATCCATCCGTCCAGCGGCATCGCTCGCAAGCGCCCGCAATGGATCATGGCCGCGGAACTGGTGGAGACCACCAAGCTGTTCGCCCGAATGGTCGCGAAGATCGAGCCGGACTGGCTGGAGCCGCTGGCCGGGCACCTGATCAAGACCAACCACTTCGAGCCGCACTGGGAGAAGCGTCGCGGCCAGGTGGTGGCGTTCGAGCAGGTCACCCTCTACGGCCTCATCGTCATCGGTCGACGTCCGGTGCACTATGGTCCGATCGACCCGCCGGTGGCGCGCGAGCTGTTCATCCGCGAAGGCCTGGTGCGCGGCGAGATCAACAGCCGCGCCAGGTGCCTGAGCGCCAACCGGCAGTTGCTGGAAAAGCTCGACGAGCTGGAAGCCAAGGCACGCCGGCGCGACATCCTGGCCGACGAGGAAACCCTGTTCGCCTATTACGACGCGCGCCTGCCGGCGGATATCTACCAGACCGCCAGTTTCGAGAAATGGTACGCCCGCGAGCGGCAGAACCAGCCGGACCTGCTGCTGATGCGCGAGGAAGACGTGCTGGCCCGCGAAGCCAGCGAAGTCACTGCGGCGCAGTACCCGGATCGCCTGCGCCTGGGCGATCTGCACCTGTCGCTGAGCTACCAGTTCGAGCCCGGCACCGCGCGCGACGGCGTCACCGTGCGGGTACCGGCGCCGCTGCTGCCGCAATTGCCGGCCGAACGCATCGACTGGCTGGTGCCCGGCCTGCTCTACGACAAGGCGGTGGCGCTGGTGCGCAACCTGCCGAAGGCGATCCGCAAGAGCTTCGTGCCGGTACCGGACTTCGTCCGCGCCGCCCTGGAGCGCATCACCTTCGGCGAAGGTTCGCTGCCGCAGGCGCTGGGCCGCGAGCTTCAGCGCATGACCGGCGTGCGGGTAGCCGATGAGGCCTGGGCCGAGGCGGCGACGCAGTTGGACGATCACCTGCGGATGAACATCGAGGTGGTCGACGCCCAGGGCAAGTTCCTCGGCGAGGGCCGCGACCTGGCCGAACTCACCGCGCGTTTCGCCGAAGCCAGCCAGGCGGCCCTGGCGATACCCCAGGTCGACAAGGAACAGCAGCGTCCGGTGGAGGCCAAGGCCTTTGCCAGCGTCGCCGAGAAGGCCCAGCAGAAGGTCGCCGGATTGTCGATGACGGTATACCCGGCGCTGGTGGAGGAGCAGGGCGAGGTCAAGGAAGGGCGCTTCCCGACCCAGGCCGAGGCCGACTACCAACACCGCCGCGCCCTGCAACGACTGCTGTTGCAGCAACTGGCCGAGCCGGCCAAGTACCTGCGCGCCAAGCTGCCGGGGCAGATCGAGATGGGTCTGCTGTACCGCGAGCTGGGACGGGTCGAGGCGCTGGTCGAGGACATCCTCCTGGCCAGTCTCGACAGTTGCGTGCTGCAGGGCGAAAGCCTGCCGCGCGACGGCGCCGCCCTGGCCGCGCTGGCCGAGCGCAAGCGCGCTGCCTGGAACGAGCACGCCGAGCGCCTGGCACGCCTGGTGCTGGATATCCTCAAGCTCTGGCACGGCCTGCAGAAGCGCTTCAAGGGCAAGGTCGAGCTGGCCATGACCGTGCCGCTGAACGACGTCAAGGGCCAACTGGCCAACCTGGTGTATCCGGGGTTCGTCCGCGCCACCCCGCTGGAGTGGTTGAAGGAGTATCCGCGTTACCTCAAGGCCATCGAGCAGCGCCTGGACAAGGTCGCCGGCCAGGTCCAGCGCGACCGGGTGTGGAGCGGCGAGCTGGGCGAACTCTGGGCGCAATACCAGGCGCGCCTCGCCAAGCACGCCCAGGAAGGCAAGCGCGACGCCGAGTTGCAGGTGTATCGCTGGATGCTGGAGGAGTACCGGGTCTCGTTGTTCGCCCAGCAACTGGGGACCCGGCTGCCGGTCTCGGACAAGCGCCTGGCCAAGCAGTGGAGCCAGATCGAGGGCTAGTTCCAGGGATGCCGCGCGAAATGAAAAAGGCGCGCCGGTCGAAACCGGCGCGCCTTTTTCGTTCTGGTCCGATCAGTCGCGCAGGTTCAGTGCGCGACGGATGGTGAAGAACAGGTCGGTCTGGTCGGTCAGGCCGGTGACATTGGCGGCCTGCGGGCCGTAGGCGGCGATGCGCAACTGGGTGCCGGTGTGCTCCTGGGAGCCTTCCTCGGAGTTGCCGTAGCTGATCGCCAGCGGCGCGCCGTCCTTGGTCGTGAGCAGTTGGGTCAGCCCCGGCGCGGCGGTTTCCGGCGGGATGATCTGGCTGGAGTGGGCGTGGTCGGCGGTGACGATCACCAGGGTCTCGCCATCGGCCTTGGCGAAGGCCAGGGCCTTCTGCACGGCTTCGTCGAGGTCGACGGTCTCGCCGATCTGGCCGCACGGATTCGCGGCGTGGTCCTGCTTGTCGATGGACGCGCCCTCGACCTGCAGGAAGAAGCCGTTCGGATTGTCCTTCAGCAGCTCGATGGCCTTGCTGGTCATTTGCGCCAGGGTCGGGATGTCGGCGGTGCGCTTCGGGTTCGCCTCGCAGCTCACCGCCGGCTGGTTCAGGTTGCCGTGGTAGGTGGCGGTCGGACCGAGCCAGCGCACTGGCATGTTGCCCGGCGCGAACAGGCCGATCAGCGGCTGCTTCTGGTTGGCGCGGCGCACGGCTTTCAGCTCGTCGAGGTTCTCGACGATCCGGTAGCCGCGGGCTTCGGCCTGGGTGCGGAGGGTCTTGCCGGCATAGCGGCCAGCCTTGGCGGTTTCCGCGAAGGTCGCGGCGCCGCCGCCGAGGACCACGTCAGGGCGGGTCTTCAGCCATTGCTCGGTGATCGAGCCGGCGCCGCCGTTCTCCAGGGCATTGCTCGGGCACTGCTTGCTGGTGGCTTCGGGGCCGTAGCACTTGCGAGCGGTGACGTGGGCGAGCAGGGCGGCCGGGGTGGCGTCCTGCAGCTCGGCGGTGGAGACGTTGCCGGTGGCCTTGCCGTTGAGCTTGGCCAGCTCCAGCAGGTTGCGGTGTGGCTGTTCGTGGATATCCACGCCGATTGCGCCGTTGTACGACTTGACCCCGGTGGTCCAGGCGGTGGCGGAGGCGGCGGAATCGGTCACGTAGTCCGGCAGGCCGCTGTCCTTGTGCAGGGAGTAGTGGGTGTACTGGCCGGTCAGCGGCAGCGCATCGATACCCTTGAAGTAGCCGCCCGCGCCGCGCGCGTAGTTGCGCGCCACGGTGATCTCGGAGTCGCCCATGCCGTCGCCGATCAGCAGGATCACGTTCTTCGCCTTCTTCTTCGACAGCGACTGCTTCAGGGCCTGGGTCAGGTCCTGCTCGACGCGCCGTGCGCCGCCGTATTCGCTGAGTTCGCCACGGGCCTGGCGGTTGAACAGCGACGGATCGTCCTGGCGCGCCTGGGCCGGCAAGGCGCTGCCGAGCACGGCCATGGAGACGGCAAGAGAGAGGGCGAGGGGATAACCTGGGGTCATGACGCATTTCCCTATGTTGAGGAGGTGGCTGTGCGAGACGGCGGGGCCATCCGGCGAGTGCTACGAAAGTAGGGAAGGGTGATGACGGGCTTGTGACAATTTCTTTCGAAGTGTGTGGAGCACGCGACGCATCACGTCGTGACGAGCGGGGAGCGAGCCGGTATGGTGCGCAGGTCTATTCCGGTTCGTTCAAGGAAAGCCTCCATGAGTCTGCACGGCGTTTACGATTCCCAGAACATCTTCGCCAAGATCATTCGCGGCGAAGCTCCCTGCTACAAGGTCTACGAAGACGAGGACGTGCTCGCCTTCCTCGATCTGTTCCCGCAGTCCTACGGGCATACCCTGGTGATTCCCAAGCACGCCGAGGCGCGCAACCTGCTCGAGATCGATGCGCAGAACCTGGCCAAGGTCATGGCCGTGGTCCAGCGCCTGACCCGCGCCCTGGTCGAGGAGGTGCAGCCGGACGGCGTGCAGGTCGCCCAGTTCAATGGCGCCCCCGCCGGGCAGACGGTCTTCCACATCCATTTCCACATCGTCCCGCGCTTCAGTGGCGAGAACCTCGGCATCCATGCGGCGAAGCAGGGCGACCCGGAAGTGCTCGCACAACTTCAGGAGCGTTTGGCGCAGCGTCTGCAAGGCTGATTGCGCAAGGGCCGGCCCGGGACGGGGGCGGTCCTTCGCTCGTTGGATTTCTCTGAAATATTTTGTTACATACTGTCGAGAGTCAGGCGCGCCGCGGTTTTCCGGCGATGTGCGCA
>NZ_KV812655.1:0-525 GCF_001813485.1 Pseudomonas sp. HMSC067G02 | reverse complement strand
TATCCGCCATGAAACGTCGGCGCAGCGGTGTCGTCACGGTTGCAGGTAGCGGTGCTTCCAGCCTCCTTCGTCGCGGTCGTAGCGCAGGCGCTCGTGCAGCCGCTCGGTGCCGTTGCCCCAGAACTCCACCGACTCCAGGCACAGTTCGAACAGGCAGTAGCCCGGCGGGCGCGGCAGCGGGCCATCGGTTTCCGCCAGGCGCCGGGCTTCGGCGCGCAGGGCGTGGATGTCGGCGAGGGTTTCGCTCTGCCGCGAGGCGATCGACATCGGGTGGGTCTGGTACGGGCGGCTCAGCCACTGGGCGTCGGCGCGCTCGTCGGGCAGGCGTTCGGCGCGGCCGTTGAGGATGATCTGCTGGCTGCTCTCGCGCCAGTACAGCACCCCCGAGGCCCAGGGGTTCTGCGCCAGTTCGCGGCCCTTCTGGCTATCGGCGTGGGTGGCGAACACCACCCCGCGCTCGCCCAGCTCGGCGATCACCACGATCCGCGTCGACGGCCGGCCCTGCCCGTCGACCGTGGCCAGGGC
>NZ_KV812654.1:0-4699 GCF_001813485.1 Pseudomonas sp. HMSC067G02 | reverse complement strand
GCCGCCAGTCGCAGGCGCGAGGTCTGCCAGTTGCCGAGGGCACGGATGTGCTGGTCCTCGGCGCTGGCGTAGGCGGTCAGGGCGTTGAGCAGCTCGATCATGCTGCCGACCCCTGAGCGGTAGCGGCCCTGCACCACCTCCAGGCTTTGCCGCGACTGTTCGACCAGTTCGCGGGTGCGCGCCAGGCTGCGGGTCTCGACGCTGAGCGACTGGTAGTTGCTCCACACCTCCAGCGAAACCTGCTGCTCGGTGTCGGCCAGCTCCGCTTCGCTGGCTTCGCGGCGGGCCAGGGCGTTGCGGACCTGGTAGGTGCGTTCGAAGCCTTCGAACAACGGGATGTTCAGTTGCAGGCCGATGCTGCGGTCGCGTTCGCGGGTATCGCCGTTGAACGCCATCGCCTGGTCGCTATGGCTGCGTGCCAGGTTGGCGCTCAGCGCCAGGCTCGGCCGGCCGGCGGCGCGGCTTTCCTCCACCGAGGCGGCGGCGGCTTTCAGCCGCGCCTGGGCGGCGAGCAGCGCCGGATGCTCGCGGCGGGCTTCGGCGAGCATCTCGTCGATGGCCTTGACGAAGCCGGTGTCGGGTTGCGCCTCCAGCTCGCCGGAGAGGCGCAGCGGGGTATCCGGCGCCAGGCCCATGCGCAGGGCGATGACGCCGAGGGCGTTGCTCAGGGCGCCTTCGTCGCGGACCTGGGCGAGGCTCGCCTGGGACAGCGCGGTCTGTGCCTGCAGGCGATCGGAAAGGGCGGCGGCGCCGGCCCGGTACTTGGCGTCGGCGGCTTCCAGGTTCTGCGCCGCCAGCTCCGCGACCTGCCGCGAGGCGGCCAGGCTGCGCTGGGCGGCGAGGGCGTCGTAGTAGGCCTGGGCGGCGAGGGCGAAGGTGTTCTGCAGGGTCGCGTCCTGGCTGGCGTTGGCCGCCAGCAGCAACTGCTGGGCGTTGCGCAGGGCGGCGCTGCGGCGGCCGAAGTCGAACAGGACCCAGCTCAATTGGAGGCTGGCGCCGCGCCGGTGGCGATGGCCGTCGCCGGAGAGGTAGGGGGCATCGCGATAATCCATGTCGCTGTAGCCGCGACTGGCGTCGAGACGGCCGTCCAGGCGCGGCAGGTAGGCGGACTTGCCGATCCCGACCTGGGCCGCTTGGGCCTTGGCATTGGCCCAGGCGAGGCGGGTCTGCGGGTCGTGGCAGAGGATCCGCTCGATGGCTTCCTCCAGGCTCAGCTCGGTCGGTGGCGGCCCGCCGCGGCAGGGCAAACCGCTGCCGCCGAGGTCGTAGACCGCCTGGCCGGCGACCTGGCCGGCGGTGCCGAACACGTCCGGCTCGTAGGCGGCGGCGCCGGGAACCAGGCCGAGCAGGCCGCACAACAGGCCGGCGAGGGCACGCATCAGGCCTGCTCCCGCGCCGCGGCGGCCTGGCGTTCGGCCAGGCACGCGGTGCTTTCGTCGAGGCTTACCTTGCCCTGGCCGAGGACTATCACGCGGTCCGCCGAGGCGATGGTCTCGGGCCGATGGGCGACCATGATGCGGGTGATGCGCAGCGCGCGAATGGCGGCGTTGACCCGCTGTTCGCAGTGTACGTCGAGGTGGCTGGTGGCTTCGTCGAGGAACAGGATGCGCGGCTTCTTGTACAGCGCCCGGGCCAGCATCACCCGCTGCTTCTGGCCGCCGGAGAGCACCGTGCCCATGTCGCCGACCAGGGTGTTGTAGCCCATCGGCATGGCCTGGATGTCATCGTGGATGGCAGCCATCTGCGCGCACTGCAGCAGCCAGGGCATGTCCGGCTGCGGGTCGAAGAAACTGATGTTGTCGCTGAGCGAACCGGCGAACAGCACGTCGTCCTGCAGCACCGTACCGACCAGTTCGCGCAGGCCGTCCAGGCCCAGTTGCGCAAGGTCCAGGCCGGCCATGCGGATCTGTCCCTCCACTGGCGGGAGGATGCCCAGCAGGACGTTGAACAGAGTGCTCTTGCCGCAGCCCGAGGGGCCGACGATGGCCACCGACTCGCCGCCGGCGATGCGCAGGTCGAGGCCGTCGAGGACCCAGGGCTCCTGTTCCGCGTAGCGGTAGCGCAAGCCCTGGATCTCGATGCTCGCCTCGCGCTCGCGGAGGTTCTCCGGGAGGATGTCGCCGTGGCTGACCTCCGGGGCCTGGAGCACGATGTCGGCCAGGCGCTCGCCCTGCAACTGGAGCATGCGCAGCTCGAAGAACTTGTCGATCAGGCTGCCGACGCGGCTGTCGAACTGCGACTTGTAGGCGTTGAAGGCCATCAGGATGCCGACGCTGAACTGGCCGTCCATCACCATGGTCGCGCCGAGCCAGATCACCAGCAGGTTCTCCACGCCGAACAGCAGGCCGTTGAGCTGCTGGTAGAACAGTTGCAGCTTCTGCGTACGCAGGCCGGCGTTGATCTGTTCCACCAGCAGGCCGAGCCATACCGAGCGGCGCTCGTCCTGGCGCTGGAACAGCTTCAGCGGGCGGATGCCGCGCACCGTCTCGAGGAAGTGGCTCTGCTGCCGCGCGGCGTGGACGATCTGCTCCTCGGTGGCGTTGCGCAACGGCCGGTACCAGATCCAGCGGCCGAGGGCGTAGAGGCTCATGGCGGCGATGGCGATGGCCGCCAGCGGCGGACTGTAGAGCAGCATCATGCCGAGGGTGGCGACGGTCATCAGGCCGTCCAGCACCGCCGAGAGGAAGGCCGCGGTGAGGGTCTGCTGGATGCTGTTCACCGCGCCGAAGCGCGACACCACGTCGCCCAGGTGGCGCTTCTCGAAATACTGCGCGGGCAGCCGCAGCAGGTGGCTGAAGACGTTGGCCTGCCACTGCACGCCGAGCAGGGTGCTCATGTGCATCATCACCCAGGCGCGCACCCCGCTGACCGCCTGCTGCATCAGCAGCAACAGGCCGAAGCCGATGGCCAGGGTGCTGAGCAGGTCACGGTCTTCGCTGACGATGACGTTGTCGATGGTCCATTGCAGGAAGAACGGACTGATCAGCGAGAACACTTCCAGCGCGCCGGCGAGCAGCAGCACCTGGGCCAGCGAGCGGTACAGCCCGGTGACCTTGCCGAGCATGCCCAGCAGCTTGATCCGCGGCGGCGCCTCCTGTTTCTCGAAGCCGCTCTCCGGCCAGAGTTCCAGGGCTACCCCGGTGAAGCTCCGCGAGACTTCCTCCAGGCCCAGCCGGCGCTGGCCGTGGGCGGGGTCGTGGAGCACCGCGCCGCGCCCGTCGACCGCCTTGAGCACGACGAAGTGGTTGAAGTTCCAGTGCAGCACGCAGGGCAGCTTGAGCTTGCCGAGGTCGCCGAGGTCGAGCTTCACCGCGCGGGTGCCCAGGCCGAGGCGGTGGGCGGTCTGGATCAGTTGCTTGAGGGAGATGCCCTTGAGCGATACGGAGAAGCGCCGGCGCAGTTCCATCAGGCCGGTATGGTGGCCGTGGTAGCCGGCGATCATCGCCAGGCAGGCCAGGCCGCATTCGGTGGCTTCGGTCTGCAGCACCAGCGGCAGGCGGCGGCCCAGGCGCAGGGCGAGAGCGTCGAGAAAGGCCATGGGTCGTTCCTAGAGTTTGCCGGTCAGGCTGTAGAGCGGTTCCAGCACCCATTCGTAGAGGCGCCGGGTGTCCTGGAGGATGTCGGCGTCCAGCAGCATGCCGCTCTGCAGCGGACGCGGCTGGCCGTAGGCGGTCACCGCCTGGTCGTCGAGGGTTACCCGCAGCCGGTACAGCTGCTCGCCATCCTGGCCGAGCCCCGGTACGCCGCCGACCATGCTGGAAAGCTCGGCATAGGAGACGCTGGCGCGGGAGATCGACTGCACCTTGCCGTGGTACTGGCCGAACTTCTGGTACGGATAGGCCTGGTAGCGGATCAGCACCGCGTCGCCCGGCCGGATGAAACCGATGGACTTGCTCGGCGCGTAGAGTTCGGCCTGCAACGGGGTGTCGGCGGGAACGATGCTCAGCAGCGGACGCGAGCTGTCGACGGTCTGCCCGGCTTCGGCGAGCACGGCGGTGGCGATGCCGCTCTCCGGCGCGGTGACCAGCAAGGTGCGCTTGGCTTCGCTTTCGGCCAGGTCCTGCTCCACCGTGCTGAGCTGGCGGCGGGTTTCCGCGAGCTGGTTGGCCTGGCGCGCGGAAAGCCCGGCGAGTTCGTTGCGGCGCTCGGTCAACTGCTGCCGCAGCGACGTGCGTTCGCGCTCCAGGCCTTGCAGGGTCTGGCGCTGGCCGAGCAGCTCGGCCTGGCGCTGCTGCAACTGGTCCATGGAGATGTAGCCCTTGTCCATCAGCCCCTGGTAGCGCGCGGCGGCGTCGCTGGCCAGCGCCAGCAGGCGTTGCTGGCTGTCGGTTTGGGCGGCGAGGGTGGTCAGTTCGCGCTGCAGGCTGGCGACCTTGCTGGTCAGGCTGTCGCGCTCGTCGTCTTGCAGGCGGCGAAGCTTTTCCAGTTCGTCGCGCAGGGAGTCGCGGCGTTGTTCCAGGCGCCTGCTGATACCGGCCTGCACCGGGCCGGCATCGCTGCCGTAGCGTTCGCTGGAAAGCACCATCAGGCGCTCGCCACGTCGTACCGCCTGGCCTTCCTGGACGAACTTGCGCAGCACGATGCCGGCCTGCGGCGCGTGCACCTTGACCTGGCCGCTGGCGGGAACCAATTGGCCGCTGACGGTGCTGCGCTTGGTGTAGCTGCCGAACAGGAAGAAGCCCACCACCAGCAGCGCCAT
>NZ_KV812653.1:0-216 GCF_001813485.1 Pseudomonas sp. HMSC067G02 | reverse complement strand
ACGCTGCACTTCGTGCCGTCGATGCTGCAGGCGTTCCTGCAGGATGAAGACGTCGCCTCCTGCACCAGCCTGAAACGCATCGTTTGCAGCGGCGAGGCGCTGCCGGCGGACGCCCAGCAGCAGGTGTTCGCCAAGCTGCCGCAGGCCGGCCTCTATAACCTCTATGGCCCGACCGAGGCGGCCATCGACGTCACCCACTGGACCTGCGTGGAGGAG
>NZ_KV812652.1:0-90875 GCF_001813485.1 Pseudomonas sp. HMSC067G02 | reverse complement strand
GCCTGGACGACAACTTCTTCGAACTGGGCGGTCACTCATTGTTGCTGCTGATGCTCAAGGAGCGGATCGGCGATACCTGCCAGGCTACGCTGAGCATCAGCCAACTGATGACCCATGCCAGCGTCGCGGAACAGGCGGCATGCATCGAGGGGCAGGCGCGTGAGTCGTTGCTGGTGCCGCTCAACGGCAGGCGCGAAGGTTCGCCGCTGTTCATGTTCCATCCGAGTTTCGGCTCTGTGCACTGTTACAAGACCCTCGCCATGGCGCTGCGGGATCGTCATCCGGTCAAGGGTGTTGTCTGCCGTGCCCTGCTGGGCGCTGGTCGCGAGGTGCCGGAGTGGGACGATATGGTTGCGGAATACGCCGAGCAATTGCTGCAGGAGCACCCCGAAGGGGTTTTCAACCTGGCGGGATGGTCGCTCGGCGGCAACCTGGCGATGGATGTCGCGGCCCGGCTGGAGCAGCGTGGGCGGCAGGTGGCTTTCGTCGGCTGGATCGATGCGCCGGCACCGGTCAGGGTCGAAGCGTTCTGGAACGAGATCGGGCCGACGCCGGAGGCAGTCCCGAACCTATCCGTGGGCGAGATGCGGGTGGAACTGCTCGGTGTCATGTTTCCGGAGCGGGCCGAGCATATCGAACGGGCCTGGTCATCGATCTGCTCCGCCACGACGGACGATGAGCAGCGCTGGACGAGGATGAGCGACTGGGCGGAAGCGGAGATCGGCGCCGAGTTCGCGACACTGCGCAGCGAAATCGCACAGAGCAACGAACTGGAAGTGTCCTGGGAGTTGAAACAGATCCTCGACGAGCGCCTGAAAGCGATGGATTACCCGCGTCTGACGGCGAAGGTCAGCCTCTGGTGGGCCGCGCGCAGCACCAATGCCATCCAGCGGAGCGCGGTGGAGCGCTCGATGGCCGAGGCGATCGGGGCTGAGCGTGTCGAACCGGTGCGGGTGCTGGATACCCGGCACGACAAGATCATCGACCACCCTGAGTTTGTGCAGAGCTTCCGGGCCGCCCTGGAGCGTGCCGGGCGCTGATCTCAGGTCCGTTCCGTTCAAAGCCCGCCTTCAGGCGGGCTCTTTGTTTCTGTACAGGAATCATTTGGTGTCGTGCCGACAGGCGTCTTCGGCGATGGGTCGCGTGGGGTAGCCGAGAAGCAGAACGCCCCGCATTGCGGGGCGTTCTTTTTCGCAGTCGGGCTCAGAAGTCCCAGCGAGTGCTGAACATCAGGTTCCGTGGATCGCCATAGGATGCCGAGGTGTAGAAACCGATGTTGGTGTAGTAGGTCTTGTCGAAGACGTTGTTGACGTTGACACTGGCCGACAGCTTGTCGGTGATCTGGTAGCGGGCCATCAGGTCCACCAGCCAGTAGTCTTCCTGGGAGAACTTTTCCCAGCGGCTGCGGGGATTGTTGTAGACCATCTGCCAGCTCTTGCCCTGCCAGCGGGCGCCGCCGCCGACCGTGAGCTTGTCCAGGGCGCCCTTGAACTTGTAGCTGGTGTAGAGGCTCAACTGGTCCTGAGGCTCCCAGGTGGAAACCTTCTTGCCACTGTCGTCGCGAATGATCTTGTGGGTATAGCCAGCCTGAACCTGCCAGCCTGGCGCCAGTTCACCCGAGATTTCCGCCTCGTAGCCCTTGGTCTTGGCCTTGATGCCCTTGTAGGCGTAGGTGATGGCGGGGTTGGTCGGTTTGCTGTTGTAGAGGGCGTCTTCCTCCGCGCGGTTTTCCTCATGAATCTCGAAGTAGGCGAGACTGGTATTGAGTCGTCCGTCGAGATATTCGCCCTTGATGCCGATCTCGTAGTTCTGGCCTTCGTCGGGTTCGAGCAGTTTGTTGCTGCTGTCGCGATACCAACTGTCCTGCGGCATGAAGATGTCGGTATAGCTGGCGTAGACGGAGTAGGTATCGTTCAGGTCGTAGACTGCGCCGACGTAGGGAATGAAGCGTCCGGACTCGCGAATGGTCGGATTCAGGCCGGTTACCCGGTAGTCGACCACGCGTCCACCTAGGAACAGGTTCAGGTCATCGGTCACATTGAAGCGGGCGGTCATGTAGCTGCCCAACTGGCGGGTCTTGTCATCGATGTACTGGGAGGGGGTACCCCAGTCGGGCTTGCCTATATCGCCGTCCCAGTTGATGAAGTCGTCGGTGGTGTTGTCGTAGTTGCGCAGGTTCCAGTAGCTCTTGCCCTCCCAGTGGGAGAAGGAAGCCGAGGTGCCGACCACCAGCTCGTGCTCGCGACCGAGGAACTGGAAGGGGCCGGTGAGATAGATATCCAGCGAGTTGCTCTTGGTTTCGCCGGTGTACTTCTGCGCAACGATCTTGGCGCTGTTGTCCGGTGCCGGCCAGTCGCCCATGATCGCGCCGAGGGGCGCGTGGTAGCCGTTGATCTTGTGATCGAGCTGCACCTTGCCGACCCAGCCGTTGGCGAAATTGTGCTCGAGGTTGGCGAAGACGGTGCGGGTGTACTGTTCCCAACTGCTCCACTTGGCTCCGTTGTTGAAGGAGCGGGAGACGTCGTTGCGGTTGCCCTGGCTGTCGAAGAGCGGGAAGCTGCCCGACCAGCCCGATCCCTTGGGATCGTTGTCCTGATAGTCGGCGCCGACGGTAAGCATGGTGTCGGGATTCAGATCGAACTCGAGGATGCCGTAGTAGACGCTGGTTTTGCGCTCGTAGTGATCCATGAACGAGTGCTTGTCCTGGTAGGCGGCTACCGCCCGGCCGCGGACGTTGCCGGACTCGGTCAGCGGGCCGCTGACGTCCAGTTCGGAGCGGTAATTGTCCCAACTGCCCGCGCCCAGTTCGACATGGCCCTTGAATTCATGGGTAGGTTTCTTGCGGATCAGGTTGATCGTGGCGCCGAGGGACCCCGCACCGGTGAGCAGGCCGGTCGCCCCCTTGAGTACTTCCACCCGGTCGTAGATGGCCATGTCACTGAGCGTATTGCCCGCGGAGTAGCCGACGTTGCGGGCCGTCGAGGGAATCCCGTCGTACTGGAAGTTGTTGATCGAGAAGCCGCGGGCATAGTAGTTGTTGCGGTCAGTGTCGTAGGCCGAGACGGTGATGCCCGGCGTATGGCGCATGACGTCGTCGATGTTGTTGAGGCCGAAGTCGTCCATGTTCTGGCGGGTGACCACGGTGATCGACTGGGGCGTCTCGCGCGGAGTCAGGACCAGGCGGGTCGCCGTGGCGATAGTGCCTGGCGTATAGGAGCCGCTGTCCTCGGTGATGGTGCCCAACTGGTTGGAGGTGATCATGGTGGCGCCGAGATCGACGCTGCTGTCCGCCGCCTCGGCGACGCTGATGGTTATCGCATTGCCCTGGAAGTCCACCGATGCGCCGGTGCCACGAAGCAGCTCGGTAATCGCCTGGTTCGGCTCCAGCTTGCCCTTGATCGCACTGCTACGCTTGTTCCGGACCTCTTCCGGGCGATACAGCACCTGGATATCCGCCTGGCGGCCGAACTCCTGGAGTGCGCTGCCCAGCGCCTGGGGAGGGATGTCGAACTCGATTTCCTGCGCCTGGACATATCCCGCCAGCGGCAGGCTCAGGGCCATGGCGAGCGAGTGGGGAAGCATCCTGCGTTGGAAGGCACGGCGCATCAAAAACGCCTTACTCAGAGGACTGAGACCGTGTGGTGCTGGCATGGGTGATTGCTCTTCTTAGGTTGGCAAGTTGCGAATAAATGAGATCGCTTCTCAATTCTCTTAGTATGACGTTTTACCCACGGAAAACCGGATGAAAAAGTTTCACGCCGTCTCGGTTTCCTTGACGACCTTGCCTGCCGAGAGCCTTATCAACTGGTCCGCCATTTCGAAATAGCGATCATCGTGGCTGATCACGATGATGGTCTTGCCCTGGCGCTTCAGGTCCGGCAACAGTTCGGTGTAGAAGACCCTGCGGAAAGCCGGGTCCTGGTCTGCGGCCCATTCGTCGAAGACCAGGACCGGCCGCTCTTCGAGCCAGGCATTGATCAGCGCAAGGCGCTTGCGCTGCCCGGTGGAGAGATCGGTGGTGCTGAAGTTGCCGTCCATGACGCTGACCTTGTGGGCGATTTCCAGGCGTTGCAGATATTGGGTCGCGTTCTGCAACGAAGCCTGCTTGCCCTGGACCAGGTCGTCGAAGAGGTAGTAGTCGGCGAAGATGGTGCTGAAGAGCTGGCGGTAATCGTCGCGGGTCTCCGCGCTGACCGGTTCTCCGTTGAGAAGGATCTCGCCGGACTGCGGGCGATAGAGGCCGAGCAGCAGCTTGATCAGGGTCGTCTTGCCGCAGCCGTTCTCGCCGACGATGAAGACGATGTCACCTTGGGCGATACGCAGATTGATAGGGCCCAGATGGAACGGTTCGCTGCCTTCGACGGCGGGGGGGCTGTAGCGAACGTCGCGCAGTTCCAGGCTGTCGACGGTCTTGTCCGGGGCCTCCTGTTCGCTGAGCAGAAGATGGGGTTCGGGAGAGGAAAAACGCTCGGAAAGTTCGGCGACCCGCTGGAAGGCGACCTGGGCGCGGCTGACGATGGGAAGGATGGTCACCACCTGTTCGAGTGGTCCCTTCATGTACAGCAGGACCATCACGAAGCCAGTGATGGCGGCCGGATTGGACGAAGGCCAGTAGGCCTGGAGCGTAAGCGCCAGACCGATCACCACGAAGAACAGCATCGAGCCGAAGGTCTTGGCCAGGATGAATATATTGATGGAGCTGATGTGGAGGTCGCGGATGTTGTTCGCGGTTTCGCTGATGCGGCCGGTGTGCATGCGATAGCGACGGGGGCGGTGGATGCGCAGTTCCTTCGCGCCCGAAGCGATGGCGGTGTAGTGCTTCTGCAATTCGTCTTCGAGATCGCGGGCGGCATAGAACCCTTTGAAACCGCGGGAGCGCGCCAGGTACTGGGCTGCCGTGCCGATGACGATGGCGACGACTGTCAGCAGGAACATCGGGACCGATAGGTAGGCGAGGTAACCCAGGCAGCCGAAAGTGATGGTCAGGGCTATGGCCAGTGGGGTGAAGGAAAAGGAGAAGTCGCTGATGGTGTCAATGTCGTGTGTCAGTACCGGAATGAGACGGTGGGTCCGGTAGCGCTCGATCTGCTCGATGGGCGCCGAGAGGACTTTCTCGCCGAGTTCCTTGCGCAGCTTCGCGATGATGTGTTGGCCGACGTAGCTGGTACCGATGTCGGAGACGATCGAACTGACCAATGCCAGCAGGCAGAGTCCGCCGAACGACAGCAGTACGCCTTGGCCGAGGCCGTTTTCCGAGTGCAAGGCGTTGTTGATGCTGGCCAGCAGCAGGGTGATGGCAAGGCCGCCGGCCATGCCCAGTGCTATGGAGACGGCCACGATCGCTCGAAAGGGCCTGAGCAGGGCGAGCAGTTCGCGAATGGCGCCGCGCTTGGGATTGGTCATAGTTGCTTCCCGGATGTACTAGGTCGGTGGGGTCCCAGGATCGTTCCATGGCCGCTCCCGGCTGGGCCGGTAGGCATGGGACGGTTGAGTGGGGTGGCCTGGCGCAGGCTTTCGTTGCGGCACTGCGAATGCGGACGGCGACCGGCTCCAGGAGCATGCGTCACCCGTCTCGGCCTCCTTGCAGACAGACGAAGCAGGATGCCCGGTATTTAGCGGCGTTCGGCGGGGCGTAGGTTCTTCCACGTAAATTGCAGGCGATGCCGTTCGTTGCAGATCAGGAAGAGGTGTCGCGCCCGCCCGTCGCAGGTCGACGCGCGCTTCGACTCGACATGGCGCTGCCTTCCTCTGGCGCTCGATCTACTCCTGGGAATGATGAAATGACGAAAAGGAAACTGGCCTATATCTGGTCCCTGAGAAACGCCGCGGCCGACAAGGCCGGCCAGTACGTGCCGTACAAGGGCGAACAGCGGTACATGAAGTCGGTACTGGAGTCCTTGGTGGAGGCGCTGAACCAGACTGCGCTGGGCGATGCCTACGAGCTCGTGGGCGTGATCTACGACGACGACGCGGAGCTGCCTCGCGACCAGGGAAAAATCAAGGACTACGGTTTCGCCTATCGTCCCGGGCAGCAATGGTTCTATCCGGCAGACCTGCAGGTGCAAGGCAAGACCCTGAACGACCTCTTGCTCAGCGTGCCGTCCACCTACCGTCGGTACCCGCGGGGTACGCCCGAGCATGTGGCCGGCAAGAGCGATTTCGAGCGACGCCTGCATGACACCCTGGTGGAGCTGGGCGCCGATGTGGTGGTATTGGACGGGCTCCTGGTCATCCTCGATGAGCTGGTACGCCCGGGCGCTCCGTTCGCACGGCGGATCATGAATATCCATCCTGGCGTGACGCGCGAGGACTCGCCTTACGAGCGTCGTGGCGCCTATGCGACCCTGGACGCGTTGTATGGAGCGCGGGGCGAGAAGGTGGTGGATTGGGCGACCATGGAAAAGGTCGCGGTCGAGCCGCTGTACTGGACCGGAGCATCGTTCCACTATGTGGACAATGGCATCGATTCCGGCGAAGTGTTCCATGATGTGCTGAAAACGGAGATTTCACCCGACGACACCATCCTCGAGCTGCGCTGGAACAACTTCAACAACAGCCTGTTCCCGGCCTTGCACGAAGGGCTGGCGCTGCTCGCCGAGAAGCTCTGAACCCGGTTCCTTCGAGGGGTTCGAAAAGGCCGGAGCGGTGTCGTCGCTCCGGCCTTCTTCATTCTGAATCAGAGTTCGCGCGCCACGCGGAAGCCGATCCAGTCGCCGCGGTCGCTGGGGGCCGCATTGTTGCGGTTGCCCGAGCGCGAGAAGATCGGCGGCTCGCCCCAGTCGTTGCCGCGGATCTGCACCAGCTCGCACTTTTCCTCCATCCACGCGCTGCCGTCGCTCGGGGCGCCGTTGTAGTGGTCGTGCCAGCAATCGGCGACCCACTCGTAGACGTTGCCGTGCATGTCGTAGACGCCGAAGGCGTTGGGCGGGAAGCTGCCCACCGGCGAGGTGAAGTTGTAGCCATCGCTGGCGCCGTAGGTGTTGGCGTGCTTGGCGATGCTGTATTCCTTACCTTCGTCGAACGGGAAGGGGAAGGGGCCGGCGCTGCCGGCGCGGGCGCCGTACTCGCGCTCGGCCTCGCTGAGCATGCGGTAGTGTTTGCCGGTCTTCTTCGACAGCCAGGCGGCGTAGTTCTTCACGTCGTTGTAGTCGACGCATACCGCCGGCTGGCGAGGGCCTTGCTGGTAGCGCGGTTTGCCGGCGATGCATTCGCGGCCGGGGCGGGTATCGCCGTCGGCCAGCTTGACGCCGGTGGCCTTCAGGTAGGCGTCCAGTTCGCCGGCGGTGACCTGGTAGCGGCTGATGGCGAACGGCTTGGCGAAGGTCACGTCGTGCAGCGGGCCCTCGTCGGGCTGGCGGCCGACCTCGTCGTCCGGGGTGCCCATGGTGAAACTGCCGGCGGGCAGTACGACCATCTCCGGGCAGTCCTTGCAATCCTTGAACACCGTGCCGGGTTTCTTCGCTTCGTCGGCGAAGGCGGGGGCGGTGGCGACGATCAGTGCGGCCAGGGCCAGGGGCGATAATGCGTGCATGGCGGTTCTCGTTGAGTGGCGAAAGGGGTCAGGCGAGTTGCGGGGCGAGGATTTCCAGCACCCGGTCGATCTCCGCCTCGTCGTTCAGCAGGCTCGGCGCCAGGCGCACCACCGGGCCGACATCACGATCCACGGCGTCGCTGATTACCCGGTGCGCCATCAGGTGTTTGGCGACCGCCTCGCAATCGCGGCCTTCGACGCGGAAGAAGGTGAAGCCCGAAGACAGCTCGGGGCTGGTCGGCGTGACCAGGCGGACCTTGGGATGCTCGCCCAGGCGCTGCTTGAGGTAGGCGTTGAGCTGGTGGATACGCGCCTGGACCTCGGCCTTGCCCAACTGCAGGTGCAGCTCGAAGGCCGTGCCCAGGGCCAGGCGATGTTCGAAGGCGTGGTAGCCGCCAGGGGTCATCAGGGTGCCGAAGTTGTCGGCGCGGGAGAAGGTCGGGATGCTCGGCACCAGGTGCTCCTGGAGCTGTTCCGAGCGGGCGATGATGACCCCGGTGCCACGCGGACCGAACAGCCACTTGTGGGTGCCGGCGATGAAGTAGTCGCAGTCGAAGTCGGCGAAGCTGACGTCTTCCACGCCGAAACCATGCACGCCGTCGACCACGTAGATGATCCGGTCCTGTTCGTCGCGCTTCTGGTTGAGTTCGCGCACCAGCTTGCCGATCTCGCGGATCGGCAGCTTCACGCCGCTGCCCGACTGCACCCAGGTCATGCCCAGCACCCGGGTCTGCGGGCGGATCTGAGCGGCGATGCTGGACAGGATCTCGTCGGCGGAAACCCGATGCGGGTCCTTGAACAGCGGGAACTCGCGGACCTGGGTACCCATGCGCTTGTGCCGGTATTCCAGGGTGGTGTAGGTGGAGTAGTGCTCGTGGGAGGAGGTCAGGATCTCCTTGCCCGGCTGCACCAGCAGGCCGCCGTAGATCGCCGCCAGGCCGTCGGTGGTGCTGCCGGTGAGCGCCACCTGGCCAGGTTGCACGGCGAAGTAGCGACCTGCCCAGGCGCGAGCCTCGTCCTCGTATTTCCAGATTTCCTCGCGATGCCAGTCCACCGCTTCGCCCGGGTTGCGGTCGAAGCGGACCCGCAGGCGCTCGATGGCCTCCCGCACCGGCCGAGGGTGTGAGGTGAGGAGGAAGTTTGCGAAGTGCAGATACTGCGGGTCGAGATCGAATTGCTGGCGCAGCGCTTTCCACTTATTGCCGGCGTCGCTCGGTGCGCCTTCGGCGCGGAGCGACTGGGCAGCGGAAAGCAGCGGCAGGCCGGCGGCGAGAATGCCGGCCTGCTTGAGAAAGGTACGACGGTCGTTCATCGGGAGGTCCGTTGCGGCGTGGTCAGGGGGTAGCTGTCGGCTTGGCGCGTTTTTGCACTTCGCCCCAGGCGCGCAGGAAGTTGCCTCCCCAGAGCTTGGCGATGTCGGCATCGGAATAACCGCGGGTGATCAGTTCGGCAGTGACGTTGCGGATTTCGCTGACATCCTTCCAGCCGTCCACGCCGCCACCGTCGTTGAAGTCCGAGCTGATGCCCACGTGGTCGATGCCGACCTTCTTCACCGTGTAGTCGATGGCGTCCACCAGTTCCTTGAGGCCGGCCTTGGGCTCCTCCTCCAGGATGCCGTAGAGGGCGCTGGCGTATTCACCGAAGCGTTGTTCCGGCCAGATGGTGATGATCGGATCGCCCGGCATCAGCGCATAGTCCAGGCCTTCCAGGGGTGGCAGGTCGAAGCGCGCGCGCAGGGCGTTGAGCTTGTCCAGGGTCGGTTTGCTCAGCGGACGCAGGTAGGCGGGGAAGCCGACCACCTGGATCACGCCGCCGCTGTCCTTGATCAGTTGCATCTCGTGGTCGCTGAGGTTGCGCTTGATGTCCACCAGGGCACGCGGCGCGGAGTGCGAGGCGACGATGGGCGCGCGGCTGAGGGCGGCGACCTGTTCCAGGGCCTTGGTCGACATCTGCGAGACGTCGATGATCACCCCGAGATCGTTGAGCCGTTCGACCGCCTGCTTGCCTAGCGGGGAGAGGCCGCCCAGGGCATCCGCCGTGTCGTTGAAGAACGGCAAGGGACGGGAAGAGTCGGACCAGTCGTTGTTGCCGACATAATTGAAGCCGAACATGCGCACGCCGCGGGCGGCCCATTTGTCCAGCTGGGACAGGTCGTCGCCCAGCGGGTAGGCGTTGAGCATGCTCATGACGATGGCGAACTTGCCTTCCATGGCCAGGCGGCGGAAGTCCTCGGGGGAGTAGGCGATGCCGACCTGGTTGGGGAAGTCGCGGACCATGCCGGTGAGAATCTTGTAACGAATTTCCTGCTGGTGACGAGCCTCGTCGACGAATCCCGGGGTCGGCTTGTGTGGCGCGTTCGGGCCGTTCCACATCTCCGGCCAGCCGAAGATCGCCAGGGCAGCGCCGGACAGGCGCCCGCGGCCCGCCTTGACCAGGTCGAGCTGGTTCGGTCCGTCCTTGTCGAACTCGTTGCCTTCGGTGCCGAAGTCCGGCGGGATGGTGATCCGGCTATCGAAGGAGAGGATGCGCTCATGCAACTCCTCGGCGTGCTTCATGACCTTGCGCGGGTAGCCCGCTTCGCTCGGGCCGAAGGTCTTCCAGGCCAGCAGGCCGCCGCCGACGAGGATGAGGAAGATCGGCAAGCCGAGGTAGAGGGCCTTGCGTGTGCGTGTTCTAGTCATTGCCGTCCCAGTCAGGTTCGAGATCGAAAGCGCGGATGAGCGTCTGCCGAAGCGGACTCACCTGTCAGGGTGGGACGAGGCCGGAGCGGGAAAATTTAGCGCCGCGGGAGGGATTGTCGAGTTGCCTGTGGAACGGCATGTGGGCGGTAAATTTGCCGACGGAAGGAACGTTCTAGCTGGATAAAGCGAGCTTCACGGTTGATACAGGTAGGACGATGACGGTTTCTCGACGCGGATTCATGGCGGGCCTGGCCCTTACCGGGGCGGCGGCGCTGCCGGTGGCTTACTACACACATCGTCATCTGACCCGCGAAGAGGAGCCGCAGACGCCTGACGAGGCTTCGCTCGACCTGGCGGCTACCGATGGCATACGACTGGGCGACCGCCTGCGCGGTCTATGGGATCTGCGCCTGGTAGGCGGTGATGCCGAACTGCCCGGGCTGCCTCGGGAGGGCTTGCAACTGGTGCTGGACGTGGCACCCAAGGGACGCGGCCTGATTGGCTACCTGGATACTCCTGAACGTCTCCTCGCGGCGGAGCCGCCGCGCTTTCGTGTGCTTGGCGACTTGCTCGGAGCCAGTTCTGCAAGCATCCGCTGGCGTTTGGTGGACCAGGCGAGCGGTTCCGTGGCACCGACTCACGATTGCTCGGCGGTGTTCGACGAGGTCTGGGCAGACTATGCGAACGCGGGCGACGGAACTCTGAGCGGACGCATACAGCGCCTGGAGCGTTCGCCGCTGTCGCCGAACGAGGATTTTCGTTTCGTTGCGGTAAAGCGTCACTTCCCCCTGGCCCATGAGCGCATCGTGCTCAACGAGAAACTTCTCGGTTGGCTGGTGTCGCCGCAGCACCGACTGTTCCACCAGCTATGGCACGCTTCGCGGGACAAATGGCATCGGCTTTCGGAAAAACAACGCAATGCGTTGCGCGGAGTCGGTTGGCAGCCCGGCCCGCTGGACCGCGAACGCGATGCGCGAGGGCCACGCAAGGATCGCAACGCCTCGGGTATCGACTTCTTTTTCATGCACCGGCACATGCTGCATACCGCGCGTTCCATGCAGGACCTGCCGTCCTGGGAGCGTCTGCCGCGACCTGTGGTGCCGCTGGAGTACGATCGTCCCGGCTTCATCCGTTACTTCGACAATCCGGACGGGTTTTCCGTGCCTCCGGCCTGGGTGGCAGTGGATGACGACGAGTACAGCGAGTGGCTGCATGGCCTGAAAAGCGCCGAGGCCTACCATGCCAATTTCCTGGTCTGGGAATCGCAGTACCAGGACCCGGCGTACCTGGCGAAGTTGACCCTCGGCCAGTTCGGTTCGGAGCTGGAACTGGGCATGCATGACTGGCTGCACATGCGCTGGGCCTCGGTGACGAGGGACCCCTCCAACGGCGCCCCGGTCATGACCGACCGTTTTCCGGCCGATTTTGCCCCGCGCTGGTTCCGCCCGGAGAACGACTTCCTCGGCGACCCGTTTTCCTCCCATGTGAATCCGGTGTTCTGGTCGTTCCACGGCTGGATCGACGACCGCATCGAGGACTGGTATCGCGCCCACGAGCGTTTCCATCCTGGCGAAGTGCAGCGCCGCGAAGTGGAGGGCATCCAATGGTTCGCGCCCGGTCGATGGGTCGAGGTCGGCGATCCCTGGCTGGGTCCGGCGACCCATGGATGCGGGCTTTCGGATGTCCAGGCGAGCAGCAACTCGGTGGAGCTGGACGTGGAAACCATGAAGCTGGCTTTGCGCATCATCTTCAGCGAAGAAGATCAACTGAGCGGCTGGCTCAAGCGTGCGCCGCGGCGGCCCTGGTACGCGCGCAACCTGAAGCTGGCGCGCGACCAGCTCAGGCGCTGAACGGCGAAAGAGCGAGTAAGGATGGAGGAGGCCCGCGCAACGCGGGCCTCAGTCTTTCCGCGCGAGACCCTGGCGGTCGCTCTGCCAGCCGCCGCCGAGGGCCTTGTACAGGCCGACCGAGGCCTGCAGGCGGGCCAGTCGCAGTTGCACGGCGGCATCCTGCGCCGCGTACAGCGTGCGTTGCGTTTCGAGGACCGTCAGCAGGGTTTCCGCGCCGGCCTGGTAGCGGCTGTCGGAGAGATCGAAGGCGCGCTGCGCCTGCTCCAGCTCCTGCTGCTGCCAGTGCAACTGGCGGTCGAGGCCGTCGATGCTGTTCAGCGAGCGTTCGGTGTCGGCAAAGGCGGTGAGGATCGCCTTGCGGTAGGTTTCCAGCAGTTCTTCCTGGCGCGCCAGGCTGCGGTCGCGCTCGGCGCGCAGGCGGCCGTGGTTGAAGATCGGGGCGAGCAGGTTGGCGCCCAGGTTGTAATAGGGGTTGCGGAAAGTGTCGGCGGCGCGGTTGGCGCCGGACGACAGCGAGGCGCTCAGGGTCAGCTTGGGGAACAGCGCCGCGCGCGCCACCTGCACGTCGGCCTGGGCCGCGGCCAGTTGCGCTTCGGCGTTGGCGATATCGGGACGGCGACCGAGCAGTTCGCTCGGCAGGCCCGCTCCGGTCTCCGGCCAGCGCAGGCTGTCGAAAGGCCGCTCGGCCACCTGTAGCGCCTGCACCGGCTCGCCGATCAGGGTGGCCAGGGTAATCAGCGCCTCATGGGCCTGCTGCTCGAGCAGCGGCAGCTGCTTGCGCTGGCTGGCGACCAGGCTGCTCTGCTGGGCGACCTCCAGGGCGGTGGCCGAGCCCGCGGCATGGCGGGTCTCCACCAGGCGCAGGACGTGCTCGGCGTTGTCCAGGTTGAGCCTGGCGATGCGCTGCTGTTCGCGCAGCGCCAATACCTGCAGGTAGCTGTTGGCGACGCCGGAGAGCAGGGTCAGCTCTACCGTGGCGCGGTCGTACTCGCTGGCCTTGAGGCTTTCCAGGGCACTGCGGTAGGCAGCCCGGCGACCGCCCCAGAAGTCCACTTCGTAGCTGGCGCTGAGGCCGGCGGAGAAGGAGTCGACGGCATCGTTGTCGGAGGTCGCGTCGGTACCGCTGTAGCCCGAGTCGCGCAGGAGTTTCTGCCGGCTGGCGCCGAGCGTCGCATTCAGCTCCGGCAGCAACGGCGCGCCGGCGATCACCGCCGAGGCCTGGGCCTGGCGCACGCGGGCCACCGCTGCGCCGAGGTCCTGGCTGTTCAGCAGGGCGCGTTGCAGCAGGCTGTCCAGTTCCGGCGCGCCGAAGGCCTTCCACCACTGGCGGATGTCGCTGGCATCGCTGCGCCCGGCCGCCAGGTAGCGCCACTGAGGGGGCGCGGCCAGGCCGCTGTCGAGGGGCGCCGGCGTGCTGCCGCAGGCGCCGAGCAGCAGGCAGGCGGAAATCAGGGAAAGATTTTTCATGGACATGTCCGTCATTGGCTGGCCAGGGCGGCCACCGGGTCCAGCTGGGCGGCCTTGCGCGCCGGCATGAAGCCGAACACCAGCCCGGTGACCAGCGCGCAACTGAAGGCGCCGACGATGGCCGACAGGGAAAAGGCCACCGCGACCTGGCCGAGCAGCAGCACGCCGCCGATGCATAGGGCCAGGGCGATCCCGGCCAGGCCGCCGACCACCGAGAGCATCGCCGCCTCGGTGAGGAACTGGCGGAGGATATCGCCCTGGCGGGCGCCGGTGGCCATGCGGATGCCGATCTCGCGGGTGCGTTCGCGCACGGTCATGAGCATGATGTTCATCACGCCGATCCCGCCTACCAGCAGGGAGATCGCGGCGATCGAGCCGAGCATCAGCGACAGGGTGTTCTGGGTCTTCGCCTCGGCCTGGATCATCGCCGCGTTGTTGGTCAGCTCGTAGTCGCGCTGGCTGCGGTGCAGGCGCAGCATCAACTGGTCGATGGCGCGTTCGGCCTGGTGCACGCGCTGGGCGTCGGCGGCGGCGATGATCACGTACTCGGGGTTGCGCGTGCCGAACAGGCGGATGCTGGCAGCGGAGTAGGGGATGGCGATGCGGTTGTCGGCATCCTTGTCGCCGGAGCTGGAGCCTTTCTCGGCGAGCACGCCGATGACCTGGAACGGCACGTTCTCGATGAGGATGTAGCGGCCGATCGGGTTGGCGCTGCCGAACAGCTTCTTGCGCACCTTGTAGCCGATCACCGCGACCGTGGTGGCGGCGTCTTCGTCGCGCTCGGTGAAGTAGCTGCCCTCGGCCACCGGCCAGTTGAGGATTTCCGGGAAGTCGGTGTTGTTGCCGCCGACGTAGGCGTGGTAGTCGATGTTGCCGTAGCGCACCACCAGCTCGCCGCCGTTCACCGGCATGACCTTCTTCACCTGGGGCAGGGTGGCGATGGCGGCGACGTCGTCGCTGCTGACGATGCCCATCGGCGCGCGCGGGTTCGGCGAGTAGCCGCTGAGATAGATGATGTTCGAGCCGAACGCGCCCATCTGCGCCATCACCTGGCGTTTGCTGCCCTCGCCGACGGCGAGCATGACCACCACCGAGGCGACGCCGATGATGATCCCGAGCAGGGTCAGCGCGGTGCGGAACCGATTGATCCACATCACCCGCCAGGCGGCGCGCACCGCCTCCAGCAGTTCGGCGCGCCAGGCCCCCGAGGGTTCGCTGCTGCCCTCGGCGAGGCGCTGGCTGAGATCGTCGGCCTGCAGGTGGCGCTCGACGCCGGCGCTCGGTTGCGCCGGGCGCTCGTCGTTGGCGCTGTCGCTGACGATCTCGCCGTCGCGCACCTCGATGATGCGCTTGGCGCGGGCGGCGACGTCGCGGTCGTGGGTGATCAGGATCACCACGTGGCCCTGGCTGGCCAGCTCGTCGAGCAGCGCCATGACTTCCGCGCCGCTGTGGCTGTCGAGGGCGCCGGTGGGTTCGTCGGCGAGGATGATATGGCCGCCGTTCATCAGCGCGCGGGCGATCGACACCCGCTGCTGCTGGCCGCCGGACAACTGGTGCGGACGGTTGGCGGTGCGCTCGGCCAGGCCCAGGCGTTCGAGCAGGGCCCGCGCACGGGTGTGCCGCTCGCTCGCCGGGGTGCCGGCGTAGATCGCCGGCATCTCGACGTTTTCCTGGGCCGAGGCGGAGGGGATCAGGTGATAGCCCTGGAACACGAAGCCGAATGCCTCGCGGCGCAGCCAGGCCTGCTCGTCGCTGTCCAGTTCGGCGACGTCGTGGCCGGCGAAGTGGTAGCTGCCGGAGCTGGGCCGGTCGAGGCAGCCGAGGATGTTCATCAGGGTCGACTTGCCGGAGCCGGAGGCGCCGACGATGGCGACGAACTCGCCGGCGTGGATCGACAGCGATACGCCCTTGAGTACCTCGACTTCCGGGGTGCCATTGCCGCCGTAGCGCTTGCGGATGTCGCGCAGTTCGATCAGGGGGACGGGGTGCGTGGCGTTTTCCATCAGCTGTCGCTGCCGTCGGGAGCGGCCATCAGCAGGCGGTCGCCTTCCTCCAGGCCGGCAAGCACCTGTACCCGCAGGCGGTCGCTGATGCCGGTCCTGATCTGGCGGCTCTGCGGCTTGCCGTTGCTGCCGACCACCCAGGCGACCTGGCCGCCCTTGCCGTCGTCATGAATGGCGGCGACCGGCGCGGTGAGGATGTTTTCCGCGGTGGCGGCGACGAAGAACACCTGGGCGGTCATTTCCGCCATCAGTTGGTGGTCGCCGTTGTCCACGTCGACCAGCACGGTATACAGCACCACCCGGCCGCTGCCGCTCTGCCCGCCGCTGCCGCTGGTGGGGCTGCCGCCGCCCTGGTTGCTCTGGTCCAGCGGCTTGGGTGGCACCGGGAGGATCTGCCGGACCTTGCCGGTCCAGCGCCGGCCTTCGCCGCTGAGGGTCGTGAAGTAGGCCGGCATGCCGGGCTTGACCCGGCCGATGTCGGCTTCCGAAACCTGGGCCCAGACGGTCATCGGCGACAATTTGGCGATCCGCAGGATCAACGGGGTCTGCTGCTGGGCATTGAGGGTCTGGCCTTCGCGCGCATCGACCGCCACCACCGTGCCGGACATCGGCGCGTAGATGCGGGTATAGCCGAGTTCGGCTTCGTCGCTGCGCAACGAGGCCTGGGCCTGGCGGATCTGCGCCTGGTACATCTCGATCCGCGCCTGGGTGGCGAGCATCTGCGCCTGGGCGCTCTGCACGTCCTCGGTACGCGTCGCGCCGCCGGCGGCCAGCCGCTGCTGGCGCTGGTACTGCTGGCGGGCGAGGGTGTACTGGGCACGTTGCTCGGCCAGCTGGGCCTTGAGCATCTCGATCGAATAGCGGCCGGCATCGACCTTGGCCTGCTGGGTGGAGGGGTCGATCTCGACCAGCAACTGGCCTTCCGTCACATCGTCCCCGGCCTCGACGTGCAACTTGCGGATCTGCCCGGAGGCCTGGGCGCCGACGTCGACGTAGCGCCGCGGTTGCAGGGTGCCGAGCGCCGAGACGCTGCTCTCGATGCTGCCGCGGCTGACGCTCACGGTATCGAAGCTGTTGCTGCGGAACGGATAGGCCTGCCAGGCGGCCAGGGCGATCAGGGGGCTGAGGCAGACTGCGACGAGCAGTGCGCGACGAGTACTACGGGTTCGTCTCATTCGGGAATCCGGCCGGTGCGTGGAGAGACCGCCGCCGCTGGATCGGCAGGCTGGGCACTGCCAGATATACGAGGCCAGGGCGGCTAAATTTAACCTGGGTTCAGAGCTGGGCGTAACGGCTGCTGATGCGGATGCTGCCGTCCTCGCGATGTTCCAGGTCCACGGGCAGGACTTTCGGCAGGGCGTCGACCAGGCTGCGGATGTCGCGGGTGCTGTAGATCCCGCCAATGCGCAGTTTCGCAGCGCTCCTGTCGCCCAGGACCAGCGGAGCGTCGAGGTAGCGGTTGATCAGCGGCAGGGCCTTGGACAGGGGCAGGTCGTCGAGTACCAGGCGGCCCTCGCGCCAGGCTAGCGTCTGGCGGGTATCCACGGCCTCGACCAACGGTTGCAGCAGGCCCGGATAGTAGCTGGCCTGCATGCCGGGAGTCAGGCTGCTGTCGTTGCCCGAGCCTTCGCTGCGGACCTTCACCGAGCCCTCGGTGACGGTGACTACCACGTTGTCCTGGTACTTCCAGACGTTGAAGCGGGTGCCGGTGACGGTGATCGAGCCGTTGCCGGCCTTGACCACGAAGGGGTGCGCGCTGTCGTGGGTGACATGGAAGTAGGCCTCGCCCCTGTCCAGGGAAACCCGGCGGATGTCCTTGAAATTGGCGAAGCTCAGCTGCGTATTGAGGTCCAGCTCGACCTCGCTGCCGTCGGGAAGAACGGCATGCCTGACGTTGCCCTCGGCCTCGTAGCGCTGGTAGTTGGAAGGAATCCAGCCTTGCAGCCAGCCGAGGTAGCCGGCCGTCGGTAACATAAGCAGGGCGAGGGCGGCGGCGCGTGCCTGGCTCTTCCAGCCCCTGCGGCGACGGCTGAACGGGCGGGTTGCGGCGTGGTTGCGAAGCTCGGGCGCCGGCGTTCGCGGCAGCAGTTCGCTGAGCGCCCAGATCTCCTCCATTTCTGCGTATTCGGCGGCGTGCCGGGGATCGGCTGCCAGCCAGCGCTGGAACTCGCCACGCTCTTCCTCGGAGAGGTCCTCGGCGTGCAGGCGCATGCACCAATGCGCGGCGTCCTGCACAAGGGTGTCGCTGTCGGCGGGAGAGGGTGTCTTCATCGAGGGTTCCAGTTATGCCTTCGGATTGCGCTGCGAGCGAAACAAGGCTTTAAAGCTTGATGAGAATTATTATAAATTTAATGATTTCATACTGCCAATGTCGCCGGCAGGCGATCCCGCCCTTGGAAGGACAGTGCCGTAGAGGCAGCGAGCAGGAGTCGTCTTGGAAAACCATTATCGGGAGCTGCTGCGATTCCTCAGTGCCAGGCTCGGGGATCGACACGCAGCGGCGGATGTCGCCCACGACGCGTATTTGCGCGTTCTGGAGCGCTCCAGTCAAGCGCAGATCGAGCATCCGAAGGCTTTTCTGTACCGGACGGCGCTCAACCTGGCGGTGGACGAGCACCGTCGCAGCCGGGTGCGCCGGGCGGAACCCCTGGAGGTCCTGGACGACGAGGAGGGCCTGGCCAGTCCCTCGCCGCAGACGGTGGTCGACCAGGGGCAGCGCCTGGACAACCTGCAGCGCGCGCTGGCCGAGTTGCCGGCCATCTGCCGCAGTTCGTTCCTGTTGCGCAAGCTGGACGGCCTGTCCCATTCGCAGATCGCCGAACATCTCAATATTTCCCGCAGCCTGGTGGAAAAGCACATCGTCAACGCGATGAAGCACTGTCGGGTGCGCATGCGCGAATGGGAAGCCGACTGATTTCGCTATTCGTGCTCGGCAACGCTTAAATTTCATTTCCCTGTCCTCGTTCCTAGTCAACAGATGGCCCTCCAGGGCTGCTCTCGACTTATCGCTCCCGCTTGAAAGGGGGCCAATCCAGAGGAACTGGAAATGACTCAGGCAACTGCAACCGCCGTGGTTCACGATCTCATCGGTGTCGGCTTCGGCCCTTCCAATATCGCCCTGGCGATTGCCCTCCAGGAACGGGCCCAGGCGCAGGGCGCCCTGGAAGTGCTGTTCCTGGACAAGCAGGGCGACTACCGCTGGCACGGCAACACCCTGGTGTCGCAGAGCGAGTTGCAGATCTCCTTCCTCAAGGACCTGGTGTCCCTGCGCAACCCCACCAGCCCGTATTCCTTCGTCAACTACCTGCACAAGCACGATCGCCTGGTCGACTTCATCAACCTGGGCACCTTCTATCCCTGCCGGATGGAGTTCAACGACTACCTGCGCTGGGTCGCCAGCCACTTCCAGGAGCAGAGCCGCTACGGCGAAGAGGTCCTGCGCATCGAGCCGATGCTGAGCGCCGGCCAGGTCGAGGCGCTGCGGGTGATCTCGCGCAACGCCGACGGCGAGGAGCTGGTGCGCACCACCCGCGCCCTGGTGGTCAGTCCCGGCGGCACCCCGCGTATCCCGCAGGTGTTCCGTGCGCTCAAGGGCGACGGCCGAGTGTTCCACCACAGCCAGTACCTGGAACACATGGCCAAGCAGCCCTGCAGCAGTGGCAAGCCGATGAAGATCGCCATTATCGGCGGCGGGCAGAGCGCGGCGGAGGCCTTCATCGACCTCAACGACAGCTACCCGTCGGTGCAGGCCGACATGATCCTGCGTGCCTCGGCGCTCAAGCCGGCGGACGATAGCCCGTTCGTCAACGAAGTGTTCGCGCCGAAGTTCACCGATCTCATCTACAGCCGCGAACATGCCGAACGCGAGCGTTTGCTGCGCGAATACCACAACACCAACTATTCGGTGGTGGATACCGACCTGATCGAGCGCATCTACGGCGTCTTCTACCGCCAGAAAGTCTCCGGCATCCCGCGCCACGCCTTCCGTTGCATGACCACCGTGGAGCGCGCGACCGCCACCGCCCAGGGCATCGAGCTGGCGTTGCGCGACGCAGGTAGCGGCGAGCTAAGCGTAGAGACCTACGACGCAGTGATCCTGGCCACCGGCTATGAGCGCCAGTTGCACCGCCAACTGCTCGAACCGCTGGCGGAGTACCTCGGCGACCACGAGATCGGCCGCGACTACCGCCTGCAGACCGACGAGCGCTGCAAGGTGGCGATCTACGCGCAGGGCTTCAGCCAGGCCAGCCACGGCCTCAGCGACACCCTGCTGTCGGTGCTGCCGGTGCGTGCCGAGGAAATCTCCGGCTCCCTGTACCAGCACCTGAAGCCCGGTACTGCGGCCCGCGCCCTGCACGAGCACGCCCTGGCCAGCTGATCGGCGCCACGCCGCCACGCCCTGTGTTGCCCGTTTCCCCGCCAGGGGATGCCCGGCACGCAGGGCGTTTTCGTTGTATGTCCCGGCCGTTCCGGCCACCACTTTGCAGAGAAACGACATCGATGGGGATGCGTACCGTACTGACCGGCCTGGCCGGCATGCTGTTGGGTTCGATGATGCCGGTCCAGGCCGATATGCCGCGGCCGACCGGGCTGGCCGCGGATATCCGCTGGACCGCCTATGGCGTGCCGCACATCCGGGCCAAGGATGAGCGCGGCCTGGGCTACGGCATCGGCTACGCCTATGCGCGCGACAACGCCTGCCTGCTGGCCGAGGAGATCGTCACCGCGCGCGGCGAGCGGGCGCGCTATTTCGGCAGCGAGGGCAAGTCGTCGGCGGAGCTGGACAACCTGCCGTCCGACATCTTTTACGCCTGGCTCAACCAGCCCGAGGCGCTGCAAGCCTTCTGGCAGGCGCAGACGCCCGCGGTGCGCCAGTTGCTCGAAGGCTACGCCGCCGGTTTCAACCGCTTCCTCCGCGAGGCCGACGGCAAGACCACCAGTTGCCTTGGCCAGCCCTGGCTGCGGGCCATCGCGACCGATGACCTGCTGCGCCTGACCCGGCGCCTGCTGGTGGAAGGCGGGGTCGGCCAGTTCGCCGACGCGCTGGTGGCCGCCGCGCCGCCCGGCACGGAGAAGGTCGCCCTGAGCGGCGAGCAGGCGTTCCAGGTCGCCGAGCAGCGGCGCCAGCGCTTCCGCCTGGAGCGCGGCAGCAACGCCATTGCCGTTGGCAGCGAACGTTCGGCGGACGGCAAGGGCATGCTCCTGGCCAACCCGCACTTCCCCTGGAACGGCGCGATGCGTTTCTACCAGATGCACCTGACCATTCCCGGCCGGCTCGACGTGATGGGGGCCTCGCTGCCCGGCCTGCCGGTGGTCAACATCGGCTTCAGCCGCCACCTGGCCTGGACCCACACGGTGGATACCTCCAGCCACTTCACCCTGTATCGCCTGGCGCTGGACCCGAAGGACCCGCGGCGCTACCTGGTCGACGGTCGTTCGCTGCCGCTGGAGGAGAAATCCGTCGCGATCGAGGTGCGCGGCGCCGACGGCAAGCTGTCGCGCGTCGAGCACAAGGTCTACCAGTCGATCTACGGCCCGCTGGTGGTCTGGCCCGGCAAGCTGGACTGGAACCGCAGCGAGGCCTATGCGCTGCGTGACGCCAACCTGGAGAACACCCGGGTACTGCAACAGTGGTACTCGATCAACCAGGCCAGCGACGTCGCCGACCTGCGCCGGAGTGTCGAGGCGCTACAGGGGATCCCCTGGGTCAACACCCTGGCCGCGGACGAGCAGGGCAACGCCCTGTACATGAACCAGTCGGTGGTGCCCTACCTGAAGCCGGAACTGATTCCCGCCTGCGCCATTCCGCAACTGGTCGCCGAAGGCCTGCCGGCCCTCCAGGGGCAGGACAGCCGCTGTGCCTGGAGCCGCGACCCGGCCGCGGCCCAGGCTGGCATCACCCCGGCGGCGCAACTGCCGGTGCTGTTGCGCAGGGACTTCGTGCAGAACTCCAACGACAGCGCCTGGCTGACCAACCCGGCGAGCCCGTTGCAGGGCTTTTCACCCCTGGTCAGCCAGGAAAAACCCATCGGTCCGCGGGCGCGCTACGCCCTGAGCCGGCTACAGGGCAAGCAGCCGCTGGAGGCGAAGACGCTCGAGGAAATGGTCACCGCCAACCATGTCTTCAGCGCCGACCAGGTGCTGCCGGACCTGCTCCGCCTGTGCCGCGACAACCAGGGCGAGAAGTCCCTTGCCCGCGCCTGCGCGGCCCTGGCGCAGTGGGACCGTGGCGCCAACCTCGACAGCGGCAGCGGCTTCGTCTACTTCCAGCGCTTCATGCAACGCTTCGCCGAACTCGACGGCGCGTGGAAGGAACCGTTCGATGCGCAACGTCCCCTGGATACGCCGCAAGGCATCGCCCTCGACCGGCCGCAGGTGGCGACCCAGGTGCGCCAGGCGCTGGCGGACGCGGCGGCGGAGGTGGAGAAGAGCGGGATTCCCGACGGCGCGCGCTGGGGCGACCTGCAAGTGAGCACCCGTGGCCAGGAACGCATCGCGATTCCCGGCGGCGATGGCCATTTCGGGGTCTACAACGCGATCCAGAGCGTCCGCAAGGGCGACCACCTGGAGGTGGTCGGCGGCACCAGCTACATCCAGCTGGTGACCTTCCCCGAGGAAGGGCCCAAGGCTCGCGGGTTGCTGGCTTTCTCCCAGTCCAGCGATCCGCGCTCGCCGCACTACCGCGACCAGACCGAGCTGTTTTCCCGCCAGCAATGGCAGACCTTGCCGTTCAGCGACAGGCAGATCGACGCCGACCCGCAACTGCAACGGCTAAGCATTCGCGAATGATAAGCAATGCCTATCAGATCTGATGGGAAAAAAACTGACGGTTTTTCCGCGCTCGTTCGTCTTTAACCATAGAGGCGGCCCACAGCCGCCCGGTTTCAGGGAACACGTGCAGGCAGCGAGCAGGGATGCTCGGCTTCGGCGGGGACCCGCTACCCACTCGTCCACGAAAGGAGCGTCACGATGACCCATTCGCCCGTCAAACAGATGTTGAAGGAGGCCGGCCTGAAGATGAGCCTGGCCCGGCTGAAAGTGATCGATGCGCTCTGGGAAGCCTCGGGGGAGCAGGGCCGGGTGCCGATCCGCACCCTGCACCGGCGTCTCTCCGAAACCGGTACGCCGCTGTCCCTGGTGAGCATCCGCCAGGTCCTCGGGCGCCTGGTGGAAAGCGGCCTGGTGACCCTCGACGAACAGGATGTCTACAGCCCCGGCAAGGCTTCCTGGGGCGGTGCCGCCGGTTCCGCGGCGCCCGAGCGCCGCGCCGCGGCCAACGAGCAGCGGCTCTGACGCGGTATCCCTGATCTCGGGCAGCGGGTAAAGTCTGCCCCATGCTCAATCCCGACGATTTCCGTTTTCCTTCCATCGAAGCGTTGCAGGCGTTCGAAGCGGCTGCCCGGCTGGGTACCTTCGAGCGCGCCGCCGAACTCCTGTCGATCACCGGCAGCGCCGCCAGCAAGCGGGTTTCCGGTCTCGAGGGGATGCTCGGGGTGAGCCTGTTGCAGCGCGACGGCCGCTCGCTGGCGCTGACCTCCCACGGCCGCGAGTACCTCGAACAGATCGCGCCGATCCTCGCCCAGCTCGCGGCGGTTCCGCTGCATCGTCGCCAGGTCCAGCGCCAGCAGCGGCTGACCCTGCGCACGCCGCCGACCTTCGCCCGGCAGATCCTGATTCCGCGCCTGGCGTCCTTCGCCGAGGCCTGTCCGGAAATCGAGCTGGAGATTCTCCTGTCGAGTCCTTCGGACGGCCAGGACCTGCCGCTGGCCGATGTCGAGGTGCGCGGCGACAGCCATGGCGTGGCGGCCGGTGAGCGGTTGCTGGAGGAGCGCGTGCTACCGATGGCCGCGCCGGGGCTGCTGCTGGGCCTGCCGCGGCCCTGGACGCCAGCCATGCTCGCCGGCCTGCCGTTGCTGCGCTCGCCGCTGGAGCCCTGGCAGCCGTGGTTCCGCGTGGCCGGGCTGGACTGGCCGGAGCCCTGCGCCGGGCCGCGCCTGCTCGATTTGGGCATGACCCTGGAAGCCGCCGCCAACGGCCAGGGCGTGGCCCTCGCGCGACCCTCGCTGGCGCGCGCCTGGCTTGCCGAGGGGCGGCTGGTGGTGCTGTTCCCGCTGCGTTCGGCGCCCACCCACCATTACCACCTGCGCAGCCACCAGGCCTCGCCGGCCAGCCAGCGTTTCGCCGCCTGGCTGGCGGCGATCTGCCGCGAGGCGGTGGCCCAGGGCAGGGAATTCCTTCCGGCGGCGGACGACTGAAACGGCGGAATTTCCTTCCGCCGATGCCGACAATTATTCCGCCTGCGGCGGTACGTCGCGCTCTACCATCCAGCCACCCCCGAAGGAGTGGACTGCATGAGCGTCATCACCGATATCGAAGACCTGCGCCGCCTGGCGCGCAAGCGCGTGCCGCGGATGTTCTACGACTACGCCGACTCCGGTTCCTGGAGCGAAGGCACCTACCGCGCCAACCAGGACGACTTCGCCGCGATCAAGCTGCGCCAGCGGGTCGCGCGGAATATCGAGAACCGCTCGCTGCGCACCCGCATGCTCGGCCAGGAGATGGCCATGCCGGTGGCCATCGCGCCCACCGGGCTGGCCGGCATGCAGCATGCCGACGGCGAGATCCTCGCCGCCCGCGCCGCCGCCGAGTTCGGCGTGCGCTACACCCTGTCGACCATGAGCATCTGTTCCCTGGAGGACATCGCCACGGAAGTCGGCCAGCCGTTCTGGTTCCAGCTCTACGTGATGCGCGACCGCGATTTCATCGAACGCCTGATCGACCGCGCCAAGGCCGCCGGCTGCGACGCGCTGGTGCTGACCCTCGACCTGCAGATCATCGGCCAGCGCCACAAGGACCTGAAGAACGGTCTCTCGGCGCCGCCGCGGCCGACCCTGGCCAACCTGCTGAACATCGCCACCAAGCCGCGCTGGGCGCTGGGCATGCTCGGCACCCGGCGTCGCGGTTTCGGCAACATCGTCGGGCACGTCAAGGGCGTCGACGACATGGGCTCACTGTCCGAGTGGACCGCCCGCCAGTTCGACCCGCGGCTGAACTGGGGCGACGTCGAATGGATCAAACGCCGCTGGGGCGGCAAGCTGGTGCTCAAGGGCATCCTCGATGCCGAGGATGCGCGGTTGGCCGCCGACTCCGGCGCCGATGCGCTGGTCGTCAGCAACCATGGCGGACGCCAACTGGACGGCGCGCCCTCGACCATCAGCGCGCTGCCGGAGATCGTCGAGGCGGTGGGCGAGCGCATCGAGGTCTGGCTCGACAGCGGCATCCGTTCCGGGCAGGACGTGCTCAAGGCCATCGCCCTCGGTGCGCGCGGGACCATGATCGGCCGTCCCTATCTCTATGGGCTGGGCGCGCTGGGGCAGGCCGGAGTGACGCGGGCGCTGGAGATCATCGCTCGTGAGCTGGACCTGACCATGGCCTTCTGCGGCCATACCGACATCCGCGAGGTCGGCCGGGACATCCTGTTGCCGGGAAGCTACCCGCGATAGCCGCGAACGGCGAAGGGGAGGGAAGAGCGCAAGCCGCGCGGCTCGACGGCCGCGCGGCAAACAGGATCAGGCGGCGGAACTCCAGCGCAGGACGATGCTGCCGTCGCGCTGCGGGTCGAGCAGCCACTGGTTGGAACGGTCGAAGCTTTCCAGCAGGTGGGCCCAGTCGCCCTCGTCTTCGCCGGGCAATCGGGAAATGCAGGCCTGGCAGGCCTGTTGCGCAGCCGGGGCGTGGATGATGCGCTGGATGCGGGTGTTCAGCAGGTCATAGGCCGTGGGCAGGGCGGGGATCGATGCAGTGTGGTTCATGGGTGCCTCCGCTTGCTTTCTCGGTTATGGGTGGGTGGACAAAGGAACCCTCGGTTCCGGCGAGATACCTTTGTAGCGGAACTCGTGTGAAGAAAGTATTGCAACGTTGTCGCAGGGGCGCGCCGCAGGGATGTACGGCTCTTGGCAACGGCTCTGGCGGTAGGCGACACTGCGTCGCGAGGAAAATCGTTGCGCATTGTTTCAATTCGCGGAAAGGCGTTTTTCCAGGGATGGGCTTTGACCGGCACCCAGTGCAAGGCAAGGTGACCGGTACTTCTCGACGGATACGACTGCATGGCGTTAGAACCTTCCGATGTTTTGCTCGAATCGGTGTTTTGTCAGCTGGATGCCGACACCCCGCGTTCCCTCCATGATCTCAAGGGCGACCCCAGGGCCAACCTGCTGGCGATCCGCCTGCTGTTCCGCCAGGGCCGCATCACCGGCGTGCTGCTGGACGACCCCAGCGGTGCCGAGGACCAGCATGGGCCGTTGATCTACCACGCCGAGCGCCTGCGCGTGCGGCGCGGCTAACGCCGTTTCCCCTGGCCGAGCCGCTCGCTTTTCCGGCGAGCGGCGAGGAGCGGGCCACCGGGAACGCGGCCTCGCCCGGGCGATTTCCGCCCGGCTTGGGTATCGTTGAATTCCATTCAACGATACGTTCAGTTCTGCCAGGTTATCCGCCGCAGTCCTCTCGCCAATAATCTCCCTTCAGTCCGATGAGAGACTCGCCGCGCCCATGGGGGCGGCGCAGTCGCCGTGCGACTCCATAACCAGAAACCAGAAAAGGCGTGCACCGATGATTACCCTGAACCTCAATGGCAAGGATCATCAGCTCGATGTCACCGAGGATATGCCCTTGCTCTGGGCCATCCGCGACGTCGTCGGCTATACCGGGACCAAGTTCGGCTGCGGCATGGGCCTGTGCGGCTCCTGCACCATCCATATCGACGGCCAGGCCACCCGTTCCTGCATCACGCCGGTGAGCCTGGCGCAGGGCAGGAAGGTCACCACCATCGACCACCTGCACACCGACAAGGTCGGCGAGGTCGTCCAGCAGGCCTGGCTGGACATCGGCGTGGCGCAGTGCGGCTACTGCCAGGGCGGGCAGATCATGTCGGCCACGGCGTTGCTGAAGAGCAACCCCGCGCCCAGCGACGAGCAGATCGAGGCGGCCATGGCCGGCAACATCTGCCGCTGCGGCACCTACAACCGGATCAAGACGGCGATCCACAACGCCTCCGCCAAGTTGCAGGAGGCCAAGGCATGAAGCGCTCGTACCCCGACGATCTGGTCATCGGCAATCTCAGCCGCCGCGGTTTCCTCAAGGGCGTCGGCGCCACCGGCGTGCTGCTGGTGGCTGCCAACTGGGGCTGGCGCGACGCCCTGGCCGCCGAGAAGAAGGCCTTCGGCGCCGACGCCATGCCCCACGGCTGGGTGGATAACCCGAAGATCTACGTGAGCATCGACCGGGACGGCACGGTCGGCATCGTCTGCAACCGCTCGGAAATGGGCCAGGGCGTGCGCACCAGCCTGGCGATGGTGGTGGCCGACGAGCTGGAGGCCGACTGGAGCCGCGTCAAGGTGATCCAGGCGCCCGGCGACGAAGCGCGCTACGGCAACCAGGACACCGATGGCTCGCGCAGCATGCGCCATTGGTTCGAACCCATGCGCCGCTGCGGTGCGGCGGCGCGACAGATGCTCGAACAGGCCGCGGCCAACCAGTGGAAGGTTCCGCTGGGCGAGTGCCGCGCCGAACAGAACAAGGTGCTGCATGCGCCCAGCGGCCGTTCGCTGTCCTTCGGCGAACTGGCCGAGGCCGCCGCGGGTCTCGAAGTGCCGGCGCGCGACAAGCTGCTGCTGAAGAAGCCCGAGCAGTTCCGCTACATCGGCAAGGACGTGGCGCGCACCATCGACGGCGCCGATATCGTCAATGGCCGCGCCGGCTTCGGCTTCGATGCGCGCTTCGACGACATGCTCTACGCCGTGGTCGCTCGGCCGCCGGTCTACGGCGGCAAGCTCAAGCGCTACGACGCCGCCGCGGCGCTGAAGGTGCCGGGGGTGGTCAAGGTGATCGAGATCGAGGGCCGGCCGATCCCGTCCGAGTTCCAGCCGCTGGGCGGGGTCGCCGTGGTGGCGCAGAACACCTGGGCGGCGATCAAGGGGCGCGAGGCGCTGGTGGTCGAGTGGGACGCCGGGGTCAACGGCGGCTACGACTCGGTGGCCTACCGCAAGCAACTGGAAGAGGCCGCGCGCAAGCCGGGCAAGGTGGTGCGCGACAGCGGCGATGCCGCGGCGCTATTCGCCAAGGGCGGGGATATCGTCGAGGCCGAGTACTACCTGCCGCACCTGGCCCAGGCGCCGATGGAACCGCCGGTATCCACCGCCTGGTACAAGGACGGCGCCTGCGAGGTCTGGGCCCCGACCCAGGCGCCGCAAGTGACCCGCGAGCGCATCGCCGAGCGCCTGAAACTGCCGTTCGACAAGGTCACGGTCAACGTGACCCTGCTCGGCGGCGGTTTCGGCCGCAAGTCCAAGCCCGACTTCGTGCTGGAAGCGGCGATCCTGGCCAAGGCGTTCCCCGGTCGCCACCTGCGCGTGCAGTGGACCCGCGAGGACGACCTGCATTTCTCCTATTTCCACACGGTCTCGGTGGAGCGCCTGCAGGCCGTGCTCGGCGCCGACGGGCTGCCGCAGGCCTGGCTGCATCGCTCGGTGGCGCCGAGCATCACCGCACTGTTCGGCCCGGACAGCAAGCACCAGGGCGCCTTCGAACTGGGCATGGGCCTGACCAACCTGCCGTTCGCCATCCCCAACGTGCGCCTGGAGAACCCCGAGGCCCCGGCGCACACCCGGGTCGGCTGGTTCCGCTCGGTCTCCAACATCCCCCACGCCTTCGCCATCCAGAGCTTCGTCGGCGAACTGGCGGCGAAGGCCGGCCAGGACCCGAAGGACTACCTGCTCAAGCTGCTCGGCCCGGCGCGGCGGATCGACACCGCCGAACTCGGCGACAGCTGGAACTACGGCGAGTCGCCGGAGCGCTACCCGCTGGATGTCGGCCGCCTGCGCGGGGTGATCGAGGAGGCGGCGCGCCAGTCCGGCTGGGGCGGCGAGCTGCCCAGGGGCAGGGCGCGGGGAATCGCCGCGCACTACAGCTTCGTCACCTACGTGGCGGTGGTGATCGAGGTGGAGGTGAAGGACGACGGCGCGCTGCTGGTGCACAAGGCCACCATCGCCGCCGACTGCGGTCCGCAGATCAACCCCGAGCGCATCCGCTCGCAGCTCGAAGGCGCCTGCGTGATGGGCCTGGGCCTGGCGGCGCTGGGCGAGATCAGCTTCAAGGATGGCAAGGTCCAGCAGGACAATTTCCACCAGTACGAGCTGGCGCGCATGCCGCTGGCGCCCAAGGCGGTGTCGGTGCATCTGCTCAAGCCGGATGGCGACCTGCCGTTGGGCGGGGTCGGCGAGCCCGGCGTGCCGCCGATAGCGCCGGCGCTGTGCAACGCGATCTTCGCCGCCACCGGCAAGCGCATCCGCGAGTTGCCGATCCGCAATCAGTTGCAGGGGTGGCGGAAGGCCTAGGTCCTTCGTCCTGGTGGTCGCCTGCGTGAGTTCGCGCGAGCGCAGGCGATGGATCAGGTTCTACGCGGAAGTCGTTGTCGAAGAAGAGTTTTCCGTGCCGCCGTCCCTCCCTGGCAGAGGCCTGTCGGCGGATAACGCGCGTGGCCTCGTTCGCCCTGCGCAGCGAAGGCGGTAAGCGGATGCCAGGGCGGACAACGGGTAGCGTTATGCGCCGCCTTGTCGTTTCAACTTAAAGTGAATTCTAGTATTTTATTTATCTTATTAATCAATAAGATAAATCGTTTATTAAAAGTATTTTATAAGAAGTGGGGGTCTTCCCAGCCGCTCCAGGCCGCCTGCTTGCCGTCGAAACCTGATTGGCAATTCTCCAGGATCGACGACCCCGCGTCGTCCGTGCGCGAGGCCGTCATGGCGGTTCAGTAGATCGGCAGGTCCGGTTCGGGCAAGGCGACGATGTCGTTCGCCGTCAGCCCCAGCAGGCTCATCAGCGCCGGGTCGCGCAACGGCGACTCGCCGCGTACCGGGCCGAAGATTTCCGCCATGTGCCTGCGCAGGCTGGCCACCCGTTGGCGATCGGCCATCCAGCGGGTGAAATCGTGCACGTCGACGTTCTTCAGCGACTCCAGTGGCGGCAGCCCAGGCGCTTCGCCGACGTCAGCGCGGGCGCGCCAGCCGCCGTAGCTGGACTGGAACTCGGCCGAGCCCAGGTAGGACAGCAGCAGCTTGGCCGTGGCCGGATGACGGGCGGCCTTGAAGATCGCCGCGCGCTGGTTCCAGACGATGAACGGCTCGTCGGTCGGGATGAAGTAGCCGGCCGGCGTATCGCTGTCGGTCGCATAGCCGGTCAGGTTGCCCAGCGAACCGATGGAGTCGGTGCCCACCGAGGCCGCCGGCGCCGCCGTGCCGCGCAGGAAGTTCGGCTTCTGCGCCGCCAGGGCGCGCAGGAAACCGCTGCCGTAGCGCCGTTCCAGCTTGTCGTAGACGTACAGCACCGCATCGTCGTCATGGGGGTAGGTCAGCACCAGCTTGCCCTTGAAGGCCGGCTTCAGGTAATCGGCGAAGCGCGTCGGATAGCGCTCCGCTGGCAGCCGGACGGAAGCGTAGGTCGGCACGAAGGCGTTGTTGTAGGCCGTGACATAGGCGCCGTCGGGATCGGCGTAGCCTTTCTTCTGCCGGGCGAAGCCGATCGGCTTGTAGCGCAGCAGCACGTCGCGGGCCTTCCATTTGTCGAAATCGAAGGTGGTTTGCAGCATCGCCACGTCCGGCGTCAGGGTGCCGGCGGCGAGTTCCTGGTCGATGCGCAGGTCGTGGAACTTGGAGAGGTCCACCGTGACGTCCAGGGTCACGCCGGGAAAGCGGCTCTCGAAGGCCGTCTTCAACCAGTCCATCTGGTTCGGCGCGTCGCCGCCGGCCCAGAGCACCACCTTGCCGCCTTCGCCCCGTGCGCGGGCGTAGAGCGAGGCGAGCCTGTCGGTCTCGCCGGGGATGACCAGGGTCGCCCCCGCGGTTTCCGGCCCTAGAGCTGGCTTTCGTGGCAATTTTCCCGCCGTTTCGCCGGCGAACGAAGAAGATGCGAAGACCAGAACCCATGCCGCCATCAGCGGCTTCACCCTGTCGATCATGTGCCGTTCCTCTGCTGAAAACGAGCGTCGCCGCTCCCGGTGAGGCCGGCGCGCAGGCGCGCCCCTCATGGATGGGACTGGTCCGCCGCGACGGGCTTCAGCGCCGCGAGGAGACTTCGCGGAAAATCGCGGCAGACTTCTCGTTTCGGCATTCCCGGATGCTTGCGCGGGAACTCCGGGTACGGCCGCGTGGAACCTGCCTAGAAGCCGGCCTTCACCGCCAGCGCCGCGGCGGCCGTCCGCGTGTTCACTTCCAGGGCGCGCAGCAGCGAGGAAACGTGCACGCGCACGGTGAACGGCGAGATCGACAGCGCGCGGCCGATTTCCTTGTTCGACAGGCCATCGGCGATCAGCCGCAGTACCGCTTGCTGCCGTGGGGTCAGGGCGTCCAGGAGGGCGCGTTGCCGACTGCCGGCGCTCGACCCGCCGCGCAGGCGCACCACCGGTTCGCCGCTGCCGAGCGTCTGCAACGCCGTGCCGATCTCCCCGGCCTCCAGGGATTTGCCGAGGTAGCCGTCGGCGCCGGCGGCCAGCACCTCGTCCACCAGACGCGGGTCGTCGAGCATCGAGACGATGACGATTGCGCTGTGCCGATAGGCGCGACGCAAGCGCTCGATGGACTGGGAGGCGGCGAAGCCGGGAAGCAGCAGGTCGAGGACGAAGAGGGCGGGAGGTTCCGGCGAGACGCTCGAGGCCAGGCGCAGCACCTCGTCGAAGCTGCCCGCTTCGCTTACGGCGGCTTGCGGGAGGTAGCGGCGGACGACCCGTCTCAGGCCATCGCGGAACAGGGGATAGTCATCGGCGACGATGACCCGTGCGGGGAGGCTTCTTGTGCTAGGCATTGTCGTCCCGTCCTTGGGGGCGGCCAGGGTGCGGCAACCCCTGCATCGACCGGCCGCAGGCCGGCCGGCGAGGGCGCTGCGGGCACCGTTCGATCCGCCGAAAATCCTTTTTCGTCGATCCCTGTCGCGGGGCTCCGCCCCGCATGACAGCGGAATTCTAGCGCCGCTGACGACACGCATGTCGGGCATTCGTCAGAAAAACAGCAAGCCAGCCCCACGGCGAGCGCGATGGGCTGGTCTATCCTGCTACAACGCCATCGCGCTCGGGAGGACGGCATGGGCTGCCCGCAGGTCTGCGCCGGCGCCACCCTGCAATGCAGCTTCGGGGCGGCGCCGACGGTGCTCAACGTGTTGCCGCAGAACCGCACCCTGACCAGCGGGATGCCGGCGGCGAACATCATGGACCACATCCCGCTGCTGAACATTCCCACCTTCGGCCTCTGCCAGAGTCCGGCCAACCCCGTGGTGGCCGCCGCCACCGCCGCCGCCCTCGGCGTACTGACGCCGATGCCGTGCATTCCCGCCACCGCCAGCCCGTGGATCCCCGGCGGTCCGCCGACCCTGCTGCTGGGCGGGATGCCCGCGCTGGACGCCAACGGCACGCTGATCTGCACCTGGGGCGGGGTGATCAAGATCAGCGTGCCGGGACAGGTGCAGATGCTGATTCCCTGAGCGCCGCCTGGCCGATGCGCGCCTAGGGCTCCGCCAGCCTGATCCACCACCAGCGCCAGCGCGCCATGGGTCTGCCCTCGCTGTCCAGCGGCCGGCCGTCATCGGCGAACGGCTGGGCGCCGTCCAGTAGCTGGCCGTTCAGGTAGCGTCCGTCGAAGGCCAGTTGGCCATTGCCATGGAAGCGCTGGTAGACCCCGTCGCGCACGCCGTCGCGGTAATGCTCGCGCTCGGCCACCTGGCCGTTGGCGAAATAGGTGAGCGCTTCGCCGTGGAGCAGCCCGTTGCGGTAGTGCGCCTTGCGCTGCAACCAGCCTTCCGCGGCATGGAAACTGACCGGCCCGTGCAGCTTGCCGTCGACGAAGGCGAGTTGCGCGGAGACCTTGCCGTTGGGATGGAACAGGGTGCTGGCGCCGTGCAACTGGCCCTGCCGGTAGCCGAGGCTGGCCTGCGGCCTGTCGTGCTCGTCGATGCGCAACGGACCTTCCAGGCTGCCGTCGAGCAGGTTACCAGCGAGATGGCTGTCGCCACGAACCAGGTCGAGCTTGCCGGATGCCGCCATGCGCTTCTCCTCAGTTGACCTTTACCAGGCCGCCCTTGATGGTCAGCATGCCGCCGCCGTCCACCGTCTGTTCGGCGCCGGCCTTGTTGGTCAGGCTGACGCCGGCATCGTTGGTCAGGCTGGTGCCGGCCTTGTTGGTGAGGGAGGTGCCGGCCTGGTTGGTCAGCGACGTCCCGGCCTTGCTGGTCAGCGAGGTGCCGGCCTGGGCGGCGAGGTCGGCGTCGCTCTTCAGGGTCAGGCTGCCGCCGCTCTGCAGGGCGAGGGTGCCGCTGACCTTGATGGTCAGGTTGCCGTCCACCGTCAGCTCGAAGTTGCCGCTGACCTTGTGGCTGTAGTTGCCGCCGGTGCTGTGGGTCTGGTCGGCGCCCACCGTCACCGTGCGCGTGTCCTTCACATCCAGGCTGTCGCTGCCGGTCTGGATGGTCACCGTGCGCTTGCCTTTCTCCAGGGTGACGGTCTCGTCGCCTTCCTTCACCGTGCGGGTGCGGGCATTCTGCACCGTCAGGGTCTCGTCGTGGCCGATGCTGGCGGTGCTGTCGTTGAGCACGTTGACGTTGAGGTCCTTCTGCGCCTGGAGGAAGACTTCCTCGGCGTCCTTCTTGTCCTCGAAGCGCAGCTCGTTGAAACCGCCGCCGCCCTTCGACGAGTTGGTCTTGATCCCGGACTGCGTCTGGTTGTCCGGCAGCGCGTAGGGCAGGGCGTTGTCGCCGTTGTAGACGCAGCCGGTGACCAGCGGGCGGTCCGGGTCGCCGTCGATGAAGGTGACGATCACTTCCTGGCCGATGCGCGGCACGAACTGCATGCCGAAGCCCTTGCCGCTCCAGGGCAGCACCACGCGCACCCAGCAGGAGGAGGTCTCGTCGTTCTTGCCGTCGCGGTCCCAGGGGAACTGGATCTTGATCCGGCCGTACTGGTCGGTCCAGATCTCCTCGCCGGCCTTGCCCACCACCAGGGCGGTCTGGGTGTGCATGCGCGGCTTGGGCGTGACCCGCGCGGGGCGGTAGGCGGTGGCCTTGGGGATCGCCTCGAAGCGATTGCGGTAGTGCGCGTGACTGGCGTCATGGGTGACCGAGGTCAGCACCCAGTCGATATTCAGCGAATCGTCGTCATGCCCGCTGAGGGTGAACCAGTGGCCGGGCACCAGCCAGCGGCAGTCGCTCTCGCCGATCAGGCGCGTCTCCTGGCTGCGCAGGCCGTCGATGCGTTGCTTGGTCAGGCTGTCGCCCTGGGCCTTGGCGGTGTAGCCGCCGGGGTGCTGGTAGACGCCGGCGGCGCCGGAAACCGCCTCGGCCTGGGAGTACAGCGAGGTGCTCGGGGTGGTGAACTCGTAGTCGGTGGCGCTGTAGGTCCCGGATACCGCCTGGAGGCTGTACTGCGCCGAACGCACGCCCTGCAACTCGCGCACGCCGATTCCTTGGCCCAGGTAGGCCACTTGCGGGCCGTTGGGAATCGGCGGGAAGGCGTCGTTGCTGTCGGCCAGCACCAGGGTGTGCTTGCCGGCGGCATGGGTGAAGAACCAGAAGATGCCGTCTTCCTCCAGCAGCCGCGAGACGAAGGCGAGGTCGCTCTCGCCGTACTGCACGCAGTATTCGCGGGGCTGGTAGCTGCCGCTGAGCTGCAACTGGTAGTCGCTGAAGCCGTGCTGGTCGAAGACCTGGGTGACGATGTCGCTGGTGGCGAGGTTCTGGAACACCCGGTTGTTGCTGGCCAGCGTCAGCCACCAGAGCCAGGGGCGCAACAGCACCTGGTAGCGCTCGGCGCTGGCATCGCCGGGGAGTTGGCGGATCTCCGCGACCAGGCCGTCGAGCGGACGCTGGTCGGCGTCGTTGTGCAGGGTGGCGGTGAGATGGGTGGCGATTGCGCCGTCCAGGGCTAAGGGGCTGGCGCTGTAGCCCAGCAGTTCCCAACCGGGCAGTGCGTTCAGGCGTTCTTCCCCGGCCAGACGCTCCGGGAACAGGGCTGCCAGCGCCGAGGCGGTCAGGGAGAGGCTGGTATTGCTATCGGTGGGACGGGGCATCTGGGTCCCTCGTTTCTGTCGGGACAGCGGCGACGACTACATGTAACTGATGCGTTTGCCGATGGCCTTCCTGTTCTCTGGGTCGCTTCCGGGCACCTGCTGGCAGGCATAGCTCCACCATTCTTTGCGTAGGGCATTTTCCGATAATGGTGCTTCGTCCCAGGGGCCGAGGCCGACGCAGCGGTATTCGAACAGTACCGTGGAGTAGTGGTTGTCGTCGTAGCCGGGTTGTGCGCCTCGGCAACTGTAGTAGGCATGCAGCAGCTCATGAGCCAGGCCGATTGCCGGAGGACGTATCCGGTTCAGCGGGTTGGTCGCTGTGGGGTTCCATCTCACATGGGCGGAACAGCCAGCCGAAGGCGGCGAAACGTCCTTAAGGGCAACTATGGTCGCAAGCCGCGCATGGTTCTGCTGGGCATCGCTGAGGCGGTGGGGTAGCGGCTGTCCGGCAAGCCAGGCCGCCACTTCGTGGTTGGTGATGGCGATGTTGTGGGCGGAGATACCGAAATGTCCGCTGTAGCTCTGCTCATTGAAATAGCCTTCATTGCTGTCGCTCCAGCGGAAGTAGCGGTGGTCGAACAGCAGCATCCAGCGGTTGGCATACTGGCGGGCGCGCTCTAGATAGCCGTAAAGGCCACCACCGTTGCCCGGCACGCCGTCCAGGGCCCAATGCGGCGAACTGTTGATGACATAGGTCAGCCACTGGGTCTGCGCCTGCGGGGCGATGCCTGTCTGATTGAGCGCGATCTGGGTCTGGGGGCCGGGACCGGTTCCTACGATGATTTCTCTGGCGACCTGATTGAGCGCCATGGGCTGATTGGTGGACTGGACATTGTTGCCCAGCGACGAGGGGGTGATGTCGACGAAATTGTTCGTCGTGTAGAGGTTCCAGAGCAGCGATGCGCCCGTCGGCGTAGCGTTTATGTAGTTCAGCGCGCGATACACCTGTCCCTTGAAGGCGGAGGGATACGGGCTTTCCTCGTAGAAGCCGGTGGCTTCGTTGAGCACCTCCCAATCGCTGTCCTGGGTCAGCACGGCGATTCCGGGCGGGGTCGCATGATACAGGCCGTTCGTGGGGCGCCAGTATTCGATGGTTCGGGGCATGACGGCAGTCCTCGAAGGTGGGGCAGTTCGGCGGGCGTTCAGCGTCGGTAGAACACCAGCCCGGTGGGTGCGAAGAGGAAGATGGTGTTGTCGGGGGCGCCGTCGTAGCCGTCATCGCTGGAGACGACGATAGTATGTGGTCCGTTCTGGGCGAGCTGGCGGTAGCCGGCGCGGCAGCGCGTACAGGGTGCGACGCTCTGGCGCACGATGATGTTGCCAACGATGGCGTTGATGCGACCGACCAGGGCATCGTTGAACAGTGTGTTCTCGTAGCACACGGCGGAGCCGGCTTTCTGACCGACGAACTGGCTGGTGATGGTCAGAGACGCGCCACCGGGCACGTATTGGGCGATGTGGAAGGAAATACCGTCGGACACACCACCGCGCCTGGTCCTCGGGGCCTCGGTCAGACGTAGGGCGTCGGCAGCGTTCATCATGGCGGTCAGCGTCGCGCCGTTGGGCATTCCGGTCCTTCCACGTCGGTCGTGGTCGACGCCGGGACCGACCAGGGTCGGGATGTCTATGGCTTTTCCGGCTACCGTGTTTATTCCGCAAAGATCGTTCCAGTTCATGAATTCGTCCGCTGTTCTCTAGCCGATACGTTCTCCATCGGAAACGGGCGGATGCCGCGATGCCTCGGGACGCTCATTCGAGTACCCACTCCGCCAACTTCCCCGTCACCTGCGCCATCAGCACGTTCTCGATATCCCGCGCGCCCGCCGCGCTGCACTTGGCGAGCACGGCCTTGACGATGGCCGGGTCGAAGTCGAACTGTTTGCCGGTAGCGGCCTTGTAGCGTTCCCGCAGTTTTTCCAGCTTGGCCACGACGATGCCTTCCAGGGTGGCTTCCTCCAGCGGCCGGTAAGGCACCACGGTCATGCGCGCGAGGAACGCCGGGCGGAAGGTTTGCAGCAAGACTTTGCGCAGGCGCTCGTCGAAGGCCGGGGTGGCGACCTGTTCGGCCGGGCTGTCCAGCAGCAGTTCGGCGCCGACGTTGCTGGTGGCGAGGATCACGGTGTTCCTGAAGTCCACCACCAGGCCGGTGCCGTCTTCCATCACACCCTTGTCGAACACGTTGTAGAAGGCTTCCAGCACGTCCGGATGGGCTTTCTCGATCTCGTCCAGCAGCACCACCGAATAGGGCTTGCGGCGCACCGCTTCGGTGAGCACGCCGCCGCTGCCGTAGCCGACGTAGCCGGGCGGGGCGCCCTTGAGCTGGCTGACGGTGTGGGCCTCCTGGTACTCGGAGAGGTTGATGCTGATCAGGTTGCGTTCGCCGCCGTAGAGGGCGTCGGCCAGGGCGTAGGCGGTCTCGGTCTTGCCCACGCCGGTGGGGCCGGGCAGGAGGAATACGCCGACCGGCTTGGCCGGGTCGCTGAGTCCGGCGCGATAGGCCTGGATGCGCTGGGCGATGGCGCCCAGGGCGGCCTCCTGGCCCATCACCCGCTGGCCCATTCGTTGCGCCAGGGAACGGATGGCGTGGGCTTCGTCGGCGAGCATCTTGCCCACCGGGATGCCGGTCCAGCCGGCGATCACCGCGGCCACGGTACGCGAGTCCACCTGCTCGGGAACCAGCGGGTCGTCCTGGCGGATGGCTTCGAGGCCGGCCGCCAGGCGCGCCAGTTCGGCGGCCAGGTGGTCGATGCGACCGTCCAGTTCCTCGTCGGGCTTGGCCGCGTCGGCGCTTTCGCTGAGGGCCAGCAATTCGCGGCGGGTGTCGAGCAGTTCGCGCACCGCTTCGCGTTCCTCGTCCCAGCGGGTCTCCAGCTCGCGGATGGTCCGGCGGTTATCGCCCGACTCGCTTTCCAGGGCGGTGATACGCGCGCTGTGGTCGAGGCCGGTGGCCTGTTCCCGGCGCAGCCGCTGCAATTCCTCTTCCAGCGCCTGCTCGCGGTGGCGCAGGCTTTCCAGCGGCGGCGGCACGTCGTGCTGGCCGAGGGCGACCCGCGCGCAGGCGGTGTCGAGCACGCTGATCGCCTTGTCCGGTAACTGGCGGCCGGAGATGTAGCGGTGCGACAGCTTCACCGCATCGACGATGGCCGCGTCCATGATCTGCACGCCGTGATGCTGTTCCAGCTTGCCGGCGACGCCGCGCAGCATCTCCACGGCGGTGGCCTCGTCCGGCTCCTCGACCTGGACCAGCTGGAAGCGCCGGGTCAGCGCCGGGTCCTTCTCGAAGTATTTCTTGTATTCCAGCCAGGTGGTGGCCGCCAGGGTGCGCAACTCGCCGCGCGCCAGGGCCGGCTTGAGCAGGTTGGCGGCGTCGCTGCCGCCTTCCGCGCCGCCGGCGCCGATCAGCGTGTGCGCCTCGTCGATGAACAGGATGATCGGCTGCGCGCTGTTGCGCACGGCGTCGATCACCCCCTTGAGGCGCTGCTCGAACTCGCCCTTCATGCTGGCGCCGGCCTGCAACAGGCCGAGGTCGAGCACCCGCAGGATCACCTCCTGCAACGACGGCGGCACCTCGCCGGCGGCGATGCGCAGGGCCAGGCCCTCGACCACCGCGGTCTTGCCGACGCCCGGCGCGCCGACCAGGATCGGGTTGTTCTGCCGCCGGCGCAGGAGGATGTCGACGCACTGGCGGATCTCCCCGTCGCGCCCGACTATGGGGTCGATGCGTCCGGCGCGGGCCTCGGCGGTGAGGTCCTGGGTGTACTGGTCGAGCAGCGGGTCCTGGGCGCTTTCCGGCTTGTCGCCGCCTGCCGCCGGGCGGTTCGGCGCGGGCGGCTGTTCGCGGGAGGCCTGGATCCACTCCAGCAGGTTGGCCTGCAAGGCCTCGTGGGGAATCCGCAGCAGCGACGACGCGCTGTTCAGCAGCAGGGCGCGGCGCTCCTCGCGGTCGAGCAGGGCGAGCAGCAGCAGGCCGGAACGGATCTGCGCCTGGCCGAGCACACTGGCGTGGACCACGGCGTCCTCGAGCAGGCCGATGGTGTGCGCGGACAGCGCCGGAGTGCGGGTATTGCCGGCCTTGAACAGCTCCAGCGACAGGTTGATCTCGGCGACCAGGGCGTCGCGCTCCAGGCCGAAGCGCGGCAGCAGGCAGGCGAAGTCGCCGCCGTCGATGTCCAGCAGCTCCAGCAGCAGGTGCTCGATCTCTACGTAATGATGGGTGCGTTGCAGGCAGCGTTGCGCGGCGCGCTCCAAGGCGCGGCGACAGTCCGGGTTGAGGCGGCCGATCAGGGCGGCGAGTTCCATTTCAGGCTACCTCCGGCTGCCGCAGGTCGAGATCGATGCGCTGCCGCTGGCCGTCTTCGACGCGCCGCAGGCCGGTGTTCCAGCTCAGCCTGGGCGGTGCACCGCGCTCCAGGCGCAGCGGCGCGCCGCCGCTCACCAGCAGGCTCAGGCGACAATCCAGGTCGGGGCCGAAGTACAGCGCGGCGAGGCTGGCCAACTGGCCATGGGCGTCGCCGTCGGGGAAGAAGCGGGCGGCTTCGCGGGCATCCAGCGGACCGAGACTGAGGGCGATGCCGGCGTGCTCGTCCCAGGTGCGCGTGCCGGCTATGGCGTCGCGACCCAGGCGCAGGTTGCGTCCGCCGCGTTGCAGCCGGCTGCGGCTGGCCGCGGGGATTTCCTTCCAGGCGCCCTGGTAGGCATCCAGCCGTGCCTCCACGCCGAAGTGCTGGCGCACCAGGCTGGCGAAGCCGGCCAGGGAGCGACGCCCGCCGGCGAACAGCGCGGTGCGTGCCAGCACCGCGCTGTCCGGCAGCGCCAGGCGCTCTTGCAGGGCCTTCGGCAACAGGCCGCTGAGGGCGCGTAGCTGCGCCTGCACCGGGGTCGCCGCCGGCACCGCGAAACCGAGCGCCACGCGATGCTTGCGCAGTACCCGGTAGAGCAGGCTGAGCAGGCGGTGCTGGAACAGGTCGAGGAACTCGGCGGGGGCATGGTCCTTCTGCCGGGCACGCTGTTGCAGCCATTCCTGGTAGGCATAGGGCAACGGGCCGTCGGGGCCGCCGAGGCCGAACACCGGGGTGGACAGCACCGGTTGCTGCGGGTCGTCGAGCAGGCTTTCCACCTCGCTCGAGGCGAACAGCGGCAGCAGCGGCCCGCGCAGGCGCAGGGCCTCCGCCCGCGGCGCGTTGCCGGTGCCCAGCGGCAACGCCTGGGGACGCTCGCGTTCGAGCAGCAGCAGCGCCTGCAACAGTTCGAAGCGCTGCGGCGTGCGGCGCAGCCGCTGACTCAGAGGGAGAGCGGCGAGCCGGCCTGGGGTTGCCATGTCTTCACCTCCTTGTCGGCTTCCACCAGGACCGTGCGCACGAAGCGGTTGGCGGTGGCATACAGCGAGAAGAACTGCGCCAGCACGGCGGAGAACAGCACGCCGCTGGCGCCGACGAAGTGTTGCGGATCGAGTCGCAGGCGGATTTCCAGGCCATTGCGCCAGCCGCGCCAGGCATCCTCGCCGACGTGCGCCACCACCCGCTGGCAGTCGAGTTGCCTCAGCCCTTCTATCTGCCGGCGGGCGCTGGCGTCGTCGCGCAGGTTGTGCAGGGCGAGGATTTCCCGCAGGGCTTCGAGGGCGCGCGGGCCTTCCACCAGCGAGAGGTGGTTGAGGGTCAGCTGCGAGACCAGTCTCCAGCGCGACTGGCCGTCCAGGCGCGGCTGGCTCTGCGCGCTGGGCGCGTTGCGCAGGCGTGCGGCGGCGACCGGCCCGGGCCGTTCGAAGCCCAGCGCGGTGCCGGCACCCAGGCGCTCGGCCAGATAGCGATTGGTGCATAGCAGCTCGGCGGTCAGGCTGAAGGCCGGGGCCTCGCGCAACGGGTCGAAGCCGGTATCCACCAGGCTCAGCAGCAGGTCGCTGCCCAGCCGGTTCGGGGTCAGCCCGGCGATGCGCCGGGCGTGCCAGTAGAGCGTGCCGAGGTGGCTGTCGTGGCGGCAGCCATAGTAGGCCGGGACTGGCTGCACGGTGCTCCCGGCAACCGAGCGCACGGCGCGGATGCTATGGATTTCCACGCTGTTCTCGCGGTGACTGTCGGCGACCAGGCGGTACTCGCTGCGGGTGCCGTCCGGGCGCAGCGGCTCCGAGGTCCGCGGAAAGAGGTTGATCGCCGGTGCGCAGCCGAGCTGGAAGTCTTCCGCCTGCAAATGCAGGCGTGCCGTCGGTGCGCGATCGAAGACCAGGTACAGGTAGAGCGTCTGTCCGTCGGCGAGCGCGCCGGACAGCGGCAGGTCGAAGAAGTGGAACTTGTCGGGGAAGGCGAAGTACTCGGCGAGCAGGCGCAGGCCCGGATGTCCGCCGTCTTTCTCCGGCAGCAGCGCCTCGTCGGCGGCGAAGCCGACGATCTCCGGCAGTCCACGGAGCGCCGCCGGCGGCGTGCCGGGCGCCCCCGCCATGACCTGCACGGCATGCGCGGCGAGCAGGTCGTAGAGGATCGCGCAGCCCATCGGCGAAGCCGCCAGGTGGATGCGCAGGCGCTCGATCGACAGTTCGTCCCAGCGGTACTCGCCCAGGCAGCGCAGGCTCAGGCGCAACGCCGAGCGGGCGGCGCCGACTCCGGTCAGGGCTTGCGCCTCCTCGCCGCCGAGCAGGGTCGCCTCGTCGATCGCCAGCGGCCACAAAGTCGCCTCGGCGCTGCTGCGGAAATGCACGCTGTCGCCGCCACGGGTGGTGACGAACAGCGCGGTGTCGCGCGGCAGCCGGTAGCCCTCGGCGAGGTTGCCCTGGGTCGGGTCCGGTTCGAACTGGACGATCGCGCAGGACGGCAGCGGGCGCAGCGCCAGGGGGTAGAGCTGTTCGAGGAGGGCGTCGCTGAACTCTGCGTAGTCGTCGTCGAGGCGCCGTTGCAGGCGCGCGGTGAGCAGCGAGAAGCCTTCCAGCAGACGCTCGACGTGCGGGTCGGGGCATTCGCCGGGGGCCAGTTGCAGGCGCCGGGCGACCTTCGGATAGCGCTCGGCGAAGGCGCCGCCGGCATGCCGCAGCCAGGTCAGCTCGCGCTGGTAGTAGTCGAGCAGGTCGGCATCAATCGAATCGCTCATGGCGCACCTCGAGGCCATCGTTGCCCTGTTCGATGACGAATAGCGCAGGCATCAGGCGCGACCCGCTGCGCAGGCGGCCACCGAGCTGGATACGCAGGCGCTGCGGATTGCCCGGGTCAGGTTCGACCTCGACCTCGGCCAGTTGCAGGCGCGGCTCGAAATGCTCGACCGCCGCCCGCACCTCGCGTGCCAGCTGGCGCCGGTCCTCGGCGCGCAGGCGTTGCACGGCGGTCCAGTCGGCGAGCCCGTAGGCGAGGATGCCGCTGCGCGCATGCGCCGGGCGCCGTGTGTTGAGCAGGCGCAGCAGCTCGCCGCGGACCGACTCGGCCAGCGCCCGGTCGTCGAACGCGGGACGTTCGTCGGCCTCGGCGCTGAGGCGCTCGAACAGCGGCGGCAGGGCTCCGGACATGTCGGCGCCCGGTCACTTGACCAACTGGTTGGCGGCCAGGTCCCAGGTCGAGGCGGCCGTGCCTTCCTTGGTGCCGTCGTCCTTCTGCGCGGTCAGCTCCCACTTGATCTTGGTGAAGTTCAGCGACAGGGTCTCCACCGGCTTGCCGCCGGCGCCGCCGCTGACGCTGACGTTGGAGAGCACCACGTTGTTCAGGGTGTAGACGATGAAGGGCATGATCTGCCCGTTGCCCTCGGCGGCGTTGCGGCCGATGGTGATGGTCGCCTCGGCGATCGGCTTGCCGGCGCAGCAGTATTCGTTGAGGGTCGGGGTCGAGGTGTCGATGAACTTGGTGAGGGTGAATTCGCCGACGTGGGGTTTGCCGGAGGTGCGCTCCGAGTTGCTGACGTCGTTGGTGACCTGCATCGCCACGTTGTGGCTGTAGGACATGATTTCGATCTTGTTTTCGTAGCCGACGAGCAGGCTGTCGCCTTTGATGTCGCTGCCGAAATCGAGAATGATCGCATCCATCGCATCTGACTCCTGGAGAGGGGCTGTCTGGAACGGGAAGGGCGCCCCGCCGGCGCTGCCGGCGGGGGCGGACTCACGCCGCTACCGGCGGCGGCAGGTTGGCGACCAGGCGGATCGACGCGCTGAGTTCCTCGAGCTGGAAGTGCGGCCGGAGGAACACCGTGGCGCGGTAGGCCCCCGGTTTGCCGGCCACCTCGCTGACATCCACCCGCGCCTCGCGCAGCGGGTACTGCGCCTTGATTTCCTGCGGTGCGTTGTCGTTGATCAGCACGTAGTCGGCGATCCAGTTGTTCAGGTAGGTCTGCACGTTGTCGCGGGTCATGAAGCTGCCGACCTTGTCGCGCATGATCACCTTCAGGTAGTGGGCGAAGCGCGATGCCGCCAGCACGTACGGCAGCATCGCCGACAGGCGCGCGTTGGCGTTGGCCTCGTTGGTGTTGTAGAGCCTGGCCTTGTTGGTGGTCTGGCCGCCGAAGAACACCGCCACGTCGCTGTTCTTCTTGTGGCACAGGGAAATGAAGCCGAGATCGTTGAGTTCCTTCTCGCGGCGGTCGGTGATCGCCACCTCGGTCGGGCACTTCAGCGACAGGTCGCCGGAGCTGGTGCGGAACGTGTGCGCCGGCAGGCCCTCGACCGCGCCGCCGCCTTCCGCGCCGCGGATCGCCGCGCACCAGCCGTACTTGGCGAAGGCCTCGGTGATGCGCTGCGCCAGGACCCAGGCGGCGTTGCCCCAGAGGTACTTGGAGTGGTCGGTGCCGTTGACGTCCTCGACATAGTTCATGCCTTCCACCGGGCGCGTCTCCGGGCCGTAGGGCAGGCGCAGGAGGAAGTTCGGCAGCACCAGCGACACGTAGCGCGAGTCCTCGCTCTCGCGGAAGGCGCGCCACTTGATCAGCTCCAGGCTCTCGAAGATCTTGGTCAGGTCGCGCGGCACGGCCAGTTCGGTGAAGCTGTTCATGTCGAACAGGCGTGGGCTGGCGGCGGCGATGAACGGCGCGTGGGCAGCCGCGGCGACGTTCGACAGCTTCTCCAGCAGGCCGATGTCCTGCGGATGGCGACCGAAGGTGAAGTCGCCGATCAGCAGGCTGAAGGGCTGTCCGCCGAAGGTGCCGTATTCCTCTTCGTAGATCTTCTTGAACAGTGCGCTCTGGTCGAACTCGACCGCCTTCTCCAGGTCGTTCTGCAGTTCGTTCTTGCCGACGTTCAGCAGGCGCAGCTTGAGCCGCGCGCTGGTCTCGGTGTTGCTCACCAGTTGGTGCAGGCCGCGCCAGGAGGCTTCCAGCTTCTGCAACTCGGGGTGGTGGATGATCTGGTTGAGCTGGTCGCTGATCAGCGCATCGATCTGGCTGATGCGGTCGTTGATCATCGCCACGGTGTCCTTGTCGACGGCCATGCCCTCGTCGAGGACCTGGGTGGCGAATTCCGCGAGCATGTCGCGGGCATAGTCCTGCTGGCTGTCGTCGTGGGCCATGCGGCCCTTGGCGATGATCTCGTCGAGCAGGGACAGGGTCTGGGTCGAACTCTCGCCGGATTGTTCGGCGGCGGATGACTTGGGCATGGCGGCTTCTCCGGGAAGAGGGTCAGGCCGGCTGGTCGGCCGGGGGTTCGCTGTCGCCGGCCGGGGCCGCTTCGGCTTCCGGGCGGGCCGCTTTGATTTCCTGCAGGCCTTCGGTGTTGGCCACCACGTCCTGCAGCAACTGGTCGAGGTCGTCGTTGCCGTCGAGCTTGGTCAGCAGGTCGCGCAGGCGCTGGCGCGCTTCGAACAGGCGACGCAACGGGACCACCTGCTTCACCAGGTTGACCGGGTCGAAGTCCTCGATGTGGTTGAAGCGCAGCTCGACGTTCAGCTTGCTGTCGTCGCCGCTGATGGTGTTGTCGACCTGCAGGGTGGCGCGGGGAGAGATGGAGGAGAGGATCTCGTTGAAGTTGTCGCGGTCGATGTCGACGAAACGCCGTTCGACCAGCTTCGCCGGCGGGGTATCCGGCTTGCCGGAGAGGTCGGCGAGGATGCCGACCACCAGGGGCAGCTCCTTCTTCTCGATGGCGTTGCCGATCTCGACGTCGTAGGTGATCTGCACGCGCGGCGGGCGCACCCGGTCCAGCTTGTGCTGCGTACTCTCGGCCATGGCGGCTGACTCCGATGCAATGGTGGGGGCGCAATGCATCGGGGGATGCCCTGATCATCGCAGTCCCTTGCTGGATCACAGGCATGACAGGGAAAACGGCGCAGAACCTGTCCTTGGCGATCCCTCTGGTCCGTCACTGGCGACGAACTACAAAAGACGCTAGAACAGGTCTATGGATTTGCAAAATAAAATTTTCGTTGGACTCCCATGAAGCACGGATGTTTCACCATATGTCGGAAATTCTCCCTGGCGCTGGCGATCCTGGCGCTGGCCGGCTGCTCGTATTTCTTCGCGCCGCGGGTCGAGTTGCAGCGGCTGACCCTGGATGTCGCCGCGCGCGCCAACGACGACTCGCCGATCGCCGTGGACTTCGTCGCGGTGAAGGATGCGGAGCTGTTCAAGGAGCTGGCCGGACTGCCGGCCAGCCAGTGGTTCGCCAATCGCGAGCAGTACCGCCGCGACTACCGGCAGCAGTTCGCGGTATGGAGCCTGGAGCTGGTCCCGGGGCAGTTCATCGAGTCGGAGTCGTTCCCCTTGCGCGGCGACCGCGCAACTGGACTTTTGGTCTTCGCCGGCTATAACACACCCGGCGCGCACCGCTTGCGCCTCGACCAGCAGCAGCGCGTCTGGCTGCGTCTGGATACCCGGGAAATGCGACTGGTCAACGATCCCGCCGCGCCCTAGCGAAGGGGCAGGCGAGCGACCGTCGTGCACGACAACGTAGGACGTCGAAGGGGAGTCGTATGAGTGTTCTGCCTGACGCGGTGTGCTGGCACGAAGGGATGCAACTGCTTCCCCAGCATTTCCAGTTGCAGGGATTGCGTGCCGAGGCGCTGGCGGCGCGCACCGGACAGGCCTGCAACCCTTGGTTCTGGGGCGTGACCGCCCTGGAACTGGACCCCTCGGCGTTGTGCGCCGGCCAAGTGCGGATCCTGCACCTCGAAGCGATCCTGCCCGACGGCCTGCCGGTGAGCGTGCAGGCTGGTGTCGACGCACCGCTGGAGTTCGACCTGGAGACTGCGCTGGCGGCCGCCGAAGGGCCGCTGCTGAACGTCCACCTGGCGGTCAGTCCGCTGTGGCGGGCGGGTCAGTTGCTGCCGCTGAAGGGCCGTCTGCAATCGCGGGTCGGCGCGCCGCTGCCGGACCTGGCCAGCGGCGAGCACCCCGAGCCGATCACCGTCTGGCGAGCGTCGCTGCGGCTGGTCGGCGACGACGGCAAGGCCGACTCCGTGTGCCTGCCGTTGCTGCGCGTGGCGAAGGAGGGCGGCGCCTATGTCAGCCTGCCCTACGTCCCGCCGACGCCATTGGTGCTGCCGGAGTCGCCCCTGGGCAGGCGCGTGCAGTCGCTCTGCGCGCGGGCCCGGGAGAAGGCGCTGTTCCTCGGCGGGCGCCTGCGCCTGGCGCAGCAGGCGGGCAACCAGGACGACGCGGTGGAAGTCCGTCGCCAGCTCGCCGCGCTCTGGACCCGCCTGCCGGAGGTGGAAGGCCTGCTGGCAAGCCGCGCGGCCTCGCCGCTGGCCCTGCACGGCAGCCTGCTGGGCCTGGCCGGGGCCTGGGCGGCGCTCGATCCGCTGGCCGGCGTGCCGGCCTTCGAAGCGCTCGACTTCCTCGACCTGCGGCGTGGCTACGAGCCGCTGCTGGACTGGCTGGAGCGCGCCATCGAGTCGATCCGCGCGGGCTACCGCTGCCTGCCGTTCGAGCAGGAGGAACAGGTATTTTCCGTGCGCCTGCCCGATCCGGCGCCGCGTCAGCGCCTGGTGGTCGGCCTGCGGATGCCCGCCGGCGCCGGCGAACAAGCGGCGGCTGACTGGCTGGAGCGCGCCATCGTCGCCTCCGACCCGCACCTGCCGTTGCTCGCCCGGCAACGCATGAGCGGGCTGGCGCGGCAGCCGATGAATCGCCAGGAACAGGTGGCCTACAGCGTTGGCGACGATACCCGTTTGTTCGTCGTGCAGGGCGCCGGCGACTGGTTCGATGCCGGCCAGCCGCTGCGCATCGTCGCGCCGGTCAGCGGGGTCGCCAGCAGTCCCTGGCAGATCGTGCTGTTCGTCGCCGACGGCAGCGACAACACCTAGACAGGAAGGAGCCGCCAATGCCCGAAGGGAGTGCAGGGCCTTTTTCCCAGGCGTACCAGGAGCAGCCGCTCAGCACGGCATTCCGCCAGGCCTGGCAGGAATGGCTGGAGGCCTGGGGCGCCCTCGACCGCGACGCCCAGGATGTGCCACGGATGGTCGAGCGCGCCCTCGAACTGTCCACCCGCATCACCCGGCGTCTGTGGCGCAGCGCCTTCGCCAGCGTCGGCGACGCGGCGGGCGTGCAGGTCAAGGCGATGGTCTATGCCTTCGTCGCCCTGGTCGACGAGACCCTGGTCTTCAGCGCCTGGCCGGGGCAGGGCGCCTGGCAGGAAAAACCGCTGGAGTCGCATCTCTACGGCAGTCGCCAGGCGGGCGAATACCTGCCGCTGGCGATCAAGCGCCTGCTCGACGAACGCGCCCCGGCCAGTCGCGACCTGGCCAACGTCTACCTGCAATGCCTGATCCTCGGCTTCCGCGGTCGCCTGCGCGGGCCGCGCGGCGAGGCGCTGCACGAGAAGTGGCGGCAGGCGCTGTTCGCCTTCGCCTGGCAGCGCGAGGCGGACGCCGCCGACCTCGGCCGTCGCCTTGAGCAGCCCGCCGCCGCGCCGCCACGGCGCCTGCCGGTGCGCGCGGCGCTGCCGGACGGTTTCCGCCTGGGCCTGGCGGTGCTCGGCCTGGTGCTGCTGATGAGCGGCATCGGGCACCTGTTCTGGCGCGACATCCAGCATGAAATGGCGGCGGTGACCCACCTGGCCGATGCGGAGCAGGCGCCATGAGCGGCGCGACGCTGTTCATGCTGGTTCTCCTCCTGGTGCTGGTGGTGCTGCTGCTGGGGGCGCTGGGCTGGTGGTGGCGAACCCGCGGTGGTACGGAGATCCGCAGCTTCTACGCGGCGGTCCGGCAGATGGAGCGCGAGCAGGGCTGGCAGGGCCGCTACGAAGCGCCGTGGTTGCTGATGCTCGGCAACGAGACCGAGGGCGAGCAGTTGTGCGCCACCTGGCGCCTGCTGCCGGTGGCGCGCCCGGCCTGGTTCGGGCGCTGGTGGTCGGACGGCGAGGGGGCGATCCTGCTGGTGCCCGAGTCGGTGTTCCTGCCCGACGAGGGCCTGCGCCGGCAAAGCGGCGCCTGGCTGCGCCTGTTGCGTCTGTTCCTGCGCCTGCGCGGCAGGCGCGCGCTGGACGGAGTGGTCTGGAACATTCCGCTGGCGCGGCTGCAGGATGGCGAGCAGGCGGCCAACCTCGGCCTCGCCGCCCGTCGTCGCTACGTGGAACTGACCCAGCGCCTTGGCCTGAGCCTGCCGGTGTACGTGGTGATCACTGGCCTGGAAGACCTGCCGGGTTTCCAGGAACTTCTCGCGGCGCTGCCCGAGGAGGCGCGCGAGCGCGCCCTCGGCTGGTCCTCGCCGTTCGCCGCCGAGGCGGCCTGGCAGTCGCGCTGGTGCGAGCAGGCGCTGGAGGAAATCACCGCCACCCTGACCGAGTCGATCGTCGAACTCGGTACCTTGCGCGGCCAGGTGAACAACGACCTGTATTGCCTGCCGCCACGCCTGGAAAGCCTCCGCGGTTCGTTGCAGGCGCTGCTCGAACCGGTCTTCCAGGGCAACGCCAGGGGCGAGGCGCCGCGCTTTCGCGGTCTCTACCTGAGCGGCAGCGAGGCGGCGGGGGCGGCAAGCGACGAAGCCCTGCCGGCGGTCGACGCGCCGCGTCGGCGCAGCAGCTTCGCCAGCCAACTGTGGGCACGGCGGATCCTTGCCGAGGAAGGCCTGGCCCAGGCGGTGCCGCGCATCCTCCAGCTGCGCCAGCGCTGGCAGCGCGGTATCGGCCTCGCTGCGCTGTGCCTGTGCCTGCTCTGGGGCGGCCTGATGACCTGGGTCTGGCGTGACGCGCTGCGCGACGCCGGCGAACTGTCGCAACTGCTGCATGGCGCCAGCGAGCGCTACCAGCCGCTCGACGACGACACCCGGCGCGCCGCCCAGGTCCGGCAGAACGTCCAGGCCTGGTGGCAACTGGTGGCACAGGCGCCGCGCTGGCGCTTCACCTCGCTGGCATTCCCCAGTTCCTGGTTTTCCTCCCTGGACGCACGCATCGACAGCGCGTATCGCCGCGTTTCCGAGCGCCTGCTGGTACGCCCGCTGCGCAGCCTGCTGGAAGGCGAGGCGAGCGACCTGCGGGCGATCCGCAGCGACGGCCAGCCCGGCCTGAAGGAGGGCGACGACCCCAGCCAGTGGAAGGACTACCTGGCGGCGAAGGACCTGGTCGCCCGCGCCACCACCCTGGAGCGCCACAATCGCCTGTTCGCCCAGGCCATCGACAACCGCAAGACGCCGCTCGACGACCTTCTGCAACTGAGTAACGATGCCTTGGGCAGCAGCTACAACGCCGGCAGCCTGGCGCGCCTGGCCTATTACAACCGCACGCTGTTCGCCGAGCGTCCGGCCGATCTCGCCGCCCTCGACCTGGGCCGGGTCGGCGCCACGGCGGCGGATAACTTCCATGACCTGATGGCACGCTGGCTGAACGCCTACTTCCTCACCGACAGCCTGGAACGCACCGGCAATGCCCTGACCCAGGAACTCACGCAGCTCGGCCAGGAACGAGATGCCACGGCGGCCCAGTTGCTGGGGGTCGGCGAATTGATCAACCACCTGCAGCAGCAGGTCAACCGCATCAACCTGATCTGGGGCAATGGCGTCGGCCAGGATCTCGTCCCTGGCTACCAGAACCTGCTCAAGAGCGCCCAGCAAAGCAGCCTGCTGGGAGACCGCGTGGAGGAACTGCAGAACCTCACGGTGCAGTTGCAGCAGCAGTTCCGCAGCGAATGGATCGCACCTCCGGAGGCTGCCGGCGACGGCCTGCTGGTGAAGCAGGGGGCGACCCTCAAGCTGGCCGATGACCTGCTCGGCCTGAAACGCGCCATCGATGACCTGAAGACCAAGGACTTCGTCTCCGTGGCCCTGGCCGGCAAGACGCTGGCGGAGCACTCCCTGCTGAGCATCGACGACATCGGCGTGACCCAGGCGTTGAGCTTCTTCAACGACTTCAGCGGCTACTACGAGAGCACCCTGCCGTCGCTCAACCCGCGCTATCGCTACTCGGTCCTGCACGCCGCCGCCAGCGCGACGACCGAGGCCATGTGGCAAAGCCTCGGGCCGCGCAGTCGCAGCCTGACCAGCCGCAATGCCTCGCGCTTCGACGTGCAGGTCAAGCAGGTCCAGGCATTGCAGGCGGCGCTGCTGGAGTTGCAGGACATGCAGGCCGGCGCGCGCCTGCTGGCCAGCCTCAACGCGCTGGCCGTGGCCGATATCGGCCAGGCCCTGCGCGACATCGACGAGCAGGCGGTGCTGCGCGAGCCGGTCGATTTCAGTCGCTGGTCGGGCGCGCCGAATTTCGGCCTGCAGGCGTTCCGCGCCCAGGACAGCGCCGAGCTGAAGCAGAGCCTGACCAGCCAGTTCAATGCCATGGCCGCGGTCGCCGAGCGCCACGCCCCGGCGCTGGAGTGGCTGCAGGCGCAGCAGTCCAGCCTGGCCACCGCCGACTACAACGCGTTCGTGCGCTTCAGCGCGCTCAACGCCGAACTGCAGAAATTCAAGGCCGACAACCCGGCGAGCACCGCGGCGCAGCTGGCGAAGCTGGTGGGTAACGATTTCAACCAGATGGACATCGGCAGTTGCGCCGACATTCTCAACGGCGTGCTCCTGCCGTCCAGTCGCAGCGACCTGGCGACGCGCCTGGTGGACCTGCGCCAGGGCGCGCTCGGGCGCTGCCAGTCGTTGCAACAGCAGCAGGCGGCGCAGGCCTGGAAGGACCTCGCCGACTACTTCAACCAGTACCTCGCCGGACGCTTCCCCTTCGCCTACAGCCTGGAAGCGGCCGATGCCGAGCCGGGGCGGGTGCGGCACCTGCTGAAGCTGATGGAGACGCGCTTGCCGCAGGTGCGCGAAGGGCTGGCCCAGGTTCGCTCGCCGGACCTGCCGGCCGCCGAGGACTTCGTCCGCCGCCTGGAGCAGGCGCAGGGCTGGCTCGGCCCGCTGTTCGAGCGCGACAAGTCGGGCCTGCTCGGCGTCGCCCTGGACATCGACTGGCGCAGCGACCGCAGCCTGGAACGCGGCGCCGACCAGGTGATCGCCTGGAGCCTGTACTCGGGCGACCAGGAAAGCCGGTTCCCCGGCGCGCAGGACAAGGGCCTGATCTGGAACGTCGGCGATCCGCTGAAGATCATGCTGCGCTGGGCGAAGAACGGCTCGCAGCGCCCGGCAGACGACCCGCGCCAGGCCAGCCTGGCGGTGGCCGACCTCGAGGCCGGCTGGAGCTACCAGGGCTCCTGGGCGCTGCTGCGCATGATGCGTGCGCACTTCTCCCGGCAGCGCCCGCCGAACGTCGACTACACGGAGTTTCCGCTGGTCCTGCAACTGCCGGTGTATGCACCCTACAGCCCGGAAAACGAGGCGCGGATGTTCCTCCGCCTGTCGTTGATGAGCCTGGGCGGCAAGACCCCGCTGTCCATCCAGCCGCTGCCGGTGCGCGCGCCGCAATCGCCGTTCGCGACGCTGTTGCCGGCCACCGTCGCCAGCACCGGAGGTATCCCATGACCCTGCCTCTTTCCGGCAACGCCCTGTCCCTGGAAGTGCTGCTCGAACCCATCGCCGCGGAACAGCCGTGCGGCCCCAGCCTGCGCTACGACCCGGACTACGACCGCCTGCGCGAGTTGCGCCGGGAGGACGACAGCAGCCTGCCGACCGGCGTCTGGCAGGCGGAAGCCAAGCGCGCCGACTGGGCCGCGGTGGAGCAGTTGGCCAGCGAACTGTTGCAGCGGCGCAGCAAGGACCTGATGCTCGCCGCCTGGCTCGGCGAGGCCTGGCTGCAACGCGGCGGGCTGGGCGGATTGCAGCGCGCGCTGGTGCTGCTGGCGGAACTCTGCGAGCGCTACCCCGAGGAGGTGCATCCGCAAGCCCAGGACGGCGACCAGTCGTGGCGGGTGCCGCCCATCGACTGGCTGTTGCGCCGCTATGCCGAGCTGCTGCACACGCGCCTGCCGCTGATGGGGCAGGGCGCCTTCGCCGAGATCACCCTCTATGCCTGGCAGAGGTTGCAGCGCCAGCAGGTCGCCAGCGGCGACAGCAAGAGCGCCAAGGCGGCGCTGGAAGCGGCGCAACTTCAGCAGAAGAAGCTCGACGAAGCGTTGCGCGCGGAGCCCCTGGTGCAATGGCAGCGCAAGCAGGCCAGCCTGCTCGCCTGCCAGCAGCAGCTGCAACGCCTGGAACAGTGGTGCGACCGCTGCCTGGGCGAACTCGCCCCCAGTTGCCAGCCGCTGCGCGAGGTCATCGCGCAATGGCTGGCCTTGCTCAAGGAGTTCATCGCCATGCACCCGCATGCGCCGCTGCCCGAAGAACAGCCACCGGTCGCGGAGGCGGACGCCGCCGAAGGCGACGCGGACGGCGAGGAAAGCGTCCCGGCGAGCGCGCCGAGCGGACCGGCTGGCGCGCCGACCAGTCGCGAGGACGCCTATCGGCAACTGCTGCTGATCGCCGACTACCTGGCGCGCACCGAGCCGCACAGCCCGGTTCCCTACCTGATCAAGCGCGCGGTGGAATGGGGCAACAAGCCGCTGAGCGAGCTGCTGGCGGAGCTGATCAATGCGGACTCGGAGGCGCGCCGGGTCTGGTCGCTGCTTGGCGTGCTGCCCTAGGATGCGGGGCTATATCTTCTATTCGAATATATAAATACGAATTCAGAATTTTTTAATCTATGGGTTCCTGGGGCAAGATGGGCGCACATTCCCCGGCTCGGAACCCAGCATGTCCGTCATCACCCATCCCCACGCCCGCGAGCTGACCAAATCGGTGCGCGCCACCGTGCTGGTGTTCAACGACCCCCGTTCCCGCGAGCTGCTGGAGCGCATCGAGCGCCTGGCGCCCAGCGAGGCCAACGCGCTGGTCATCGGCGAGACCGGCACCGGCAAGGAGCTGGTGGCGCGCCATATCCATGCCCTCAGCGGACGCAGCGGCGGCCCGTTCGTCGCGGTCAACTGCGGTGCTTTCGCCGAGAGCCTGGTGGAGAGCGAGCTGTTCGGCCACGAGAAGGGCGCCTTTACCGGTGCGTTGCAGTGCAAGGCCGGCTGGTTCGAGGCGGCCAACGGCGGCACCTTGTTCCTCGACGAGATCGGCGACCTGCCGCCGAGCATCCAGGTCAAGCTGCTGCGCGTGCTGCAGGAGCGCGAGGTGGTGCGGCTCGGTTCGCGCCGGCCGATCCCCATCGACGTGCGGCTGGTGGCGGCGACCAACGTCGACCTGGCCGACGCGGTGGTCGCCGGACACTTCCGCGAGGACCTGTTCTACCGCCTGCACGTGGCGACCATCCAACTGCCGCCGTTGCGCGAGCGCCGTGGCGATATCCTGCCGCTGGCCGAGTACTTCATCGCCGAGCACTGCCGGCGCCTCGGCTACACCAGCGCGAGCCTGAGCCCGGAAGCCGAGCGCAAGCTGCTCGGGCATTCCTGGGCGGGCAATATCCGCGAGCTGGAGAACGCCATCCACCACGCGCTGCTGGTCTGCCGCAACCGCCTGATCCAGCCGGCCGACCTGCACCTCATCGACATGCGTGCGCGCCAGGAGCCGAGCGGCTTGCGCCGCGCCCCCGAGAGCGCCGCCGGCTCGGCGCTGGAAGCGGCGCTGCAGGCACTGTTCGAGGAAAACCGCGAGGATCTCTACGAGCACATTGAGGAAACCGTGTTCCGCGCCGCCTATCGCTTCTGCCACGGCAACCAGTTGCAGACCGGACGCCTGCTGGGGATCAGCCGCAACATCGTGCGCGCCCGCCTGGAGAAGATCGGCGAGCTGGAAACCTCGCCACGACACAACGTGGTCTCGCTGGTGGGCAAGTGAGCGTGGTGCTTTACAGTCTTTCACAATTCCCCCACAAAACCGGCAAGAACCCGGACGGCGGCTGTTCTACAACGGAGCGGTGAATCTCGTTGGCCGGACCAGGGACGTCGCCATGCCTCGCTCCGCTCGCCTGTGTCGCTCGCTCCCGGTAGCCGCTTTCCCGGCCGCGCCGAGTCCGCCCGGTCCTCCAGTCACAGCAACCTTGGTTTCCCGACCCGGCGAAGAGGATCGCTGCATGCCGTACTGTTCGCCGGAACAACTCGCCGACCTCGGCCCGCTGCTGGATTGCCTGCGCCGCTGGCCGCGCATCCGCGAGCCGCGGCCGGGGGTGTTCTACCTGGGCGACCAGCCGTTCTGCCAGTTCCATTCGCGCAATGGCCAGCGCTGGGCCGACGTCAAGCGCCGCAAGGGGCGCCTGCCGCCGTTCGTCCTGCCGCCGGGCGACCAGTATTCGGCGCGGGCATTCCAGATATTCCTGCTCCAGGCCTACAAGCTGAACTGAACTGTTGCCCGGGCAACAGTCGGACAGCAGCGCTGTTGCGTGGCTGACAGGCCGAGGCCGGAAACCCGCCGCAACTGCCCGGAAAACGCACATTTCCCCGTTGGTACGGCCCTTGCTCCAGGGCACTGCACCTAGCGCAACAGTCCACAGGGAAATCCCATGACCAGCCCCTTCAAAGTCGTCGCCGTCTCCGGCGGCACCTATCGCCCGTCCCGCACCCTGGTACTCACCCAGGCCCTGATCGCCGAGCTTGGCCAGTCGCTGCCGATCGACAGCCGGGTCATCGAGCTGACCGACATCGCCGCGCCGCTGGGCGCTACCCTGGCGCGCAACCAGGCGCCGGCGGAACTGCAGGCGGTGCTCGACGAGATCGAAAGCGCCGACCTGCTGCTGGTCGCCTCGCCGGTCTACCGTGGCTCCTATCCGGGCCTGCTCAAGCACCTGTTCGACCTGATCGACCTCAACGCCTTGATCGACACCCCGGTGCTGCTCGCCGCCACTGGCGGCACCGAGCGCCACGCGCTGGTCCTCGACCACCAGTTGCGCCCGCTGTTCAGCTTCTTCCAGGCGATCACCCTGCCCATCGGGGTCTATGCCAGCGAGGCCGACTTCGACAACTACCGGATCGTCAGCGAGCCGCTGAAGGCGCGCATCCGCCTCGCCGCCGAGCGCGCCGCGCCGCTGTTCGGCGGACGCTCCGAACTGTTGAAGATCGCCTGAGGTGCGCCGATGAACGTGTTCTGGTTCCTCCCGACCCACGGCGATGGCCACTTCCTCGGCACCAGCCAGGGCGCGCGGCCGGTCTCGCTGCCTTACCTGAAGCAGGTGGCACAGGCGGCCGACAGCCTTGGCTATCACGGCGTGCTGATCCCCACCGGACGCTCCTGCGAGGACTCCTGGGTGGTGGCCTCGGCGCTGGCGCCGCTGACCGAGCGCCTGCGCTTCCTGGTGGCGATCCGTCCGGGAATCGTTTCGCCGACCGTCTCGGCGCGGATGGCGGCGACCCTCGACCGCCTGTCCGGCGGGCGCCTGCTGATCAACGTGGTCACCGGCGGCGATCCCGACGAGAACCGCGGCGACGGCATCCACCTCGGCCACGCCGAGCGCTACGAGGTCACCGACGAGTTCCTTCGGGTCTGGCGGCGCGTCCTGCAGGGCGAGGCGGTGGACTTCCACGGCAAGCACATCCACGTGGAGAACGCCAAGGCGCTCTATCCGCCGCTGCAACGGCCGTATCCGCCGCTGTACTTCGGCGGTTCCTCGGAGGCCGCCCACGAACTGGCCGGCGAACAGGTGGACGTCTACCTGACCTGGGGCGAGCCGTTGCCGGCGGTGGCGGCGAAGATCGCCGACGTGCGCCAGCGAGCGGCTCGCCATGGGCGTACGGTGAAGTTCGGCATCCGCCTGCATGTGATCGTCCGCGAAACCGCCGAAGAAGCCTGGCGCGCCGCGGACAGGCTGATCGAACACATCTCCGACGAGACCATCGCCGCCGCGCAGCAGTCCTTCGCCCGTTTCGACTCCGAAGGCCAGCGACGCATGGCCGCGCTGCACGGCGGCCGCCGCGATCGCCTGGAGATCCAGCCGAACCTCTGGGCCGGGGTCGGCCTGGTGCGCGGCGGCGCCGGCACCGCGCTGGTCGGCGATCCGCGGCAGGTGGCGGAGCGCATCGGGGAGTACGCCGAGCTTGGCATCGACAGCTTCATCTTCTCCGGCTATCCGCACCTGGAAGAGGCCTACCGCTTCGCCGAACTGGTCTTCCCGCTGCTGCCCGAACCCTACGCCAGCCTGGCCGGCCGTGGGCTGACCAACCTGACCGGGCCGTTCGGCGAAATGATTGCCAACGACGTGCTGCCGGCTCGCGCCGGCGCTTGAGCGGCCGTGCCCCCGAGGAGAAACGCCCTGTGAATGCGAAGACCCGCCCCGAGGCGCAAACGCCGTTGCAGATTGCCCGGCGCCTGGCCGCCGATTTCGCCGAGAACGCCGCCGAGCGCGACGTCGCCGGCGGCACCCCGAAGGCCGAGCGCGACGCGTTGCGCCGCAGCGGCCTGTTGTCGCTGATCATTCCGCGCGAATACGGCGGCCTGGGGGCGAGCTGGAGCGAAACCCTGCAAACCGTGCGCGAACTGGCCCGGGTCGACAGCTCGATCGCCCACGTCTACGGCTTCCAGCACCTGATGCTGGCCACCGTGCGCCTGTTCTCGCGGCCCGAGCAATGGCAGCCGTGGTTCGAGCTGACCGCGCGCAACCGCTGGTTCTGGGGCAACGCGCTGAACCCGCTGGACAACCGTACCGTGGCCCGGCGCTTCGACGGCTGGCGCGAGTTCTCCGGGAAGAAGAGCTTCTGCTCCGGCGCCCGCGATTCGGAGATGCTCATCGCCTCGGCGCTGGACGGCGAGGGCGGGCCGCTGCTGATCGCCGCCATCCCCACCGCGCGCAGCGGTATCAGCCTGGGCCAGGATTGGGACAACATGGGCCAGCGGCAGACCGACAGCGGCAGCGCGATCTTCGAGCGAGTGCGGGTGGAGGAGAGCGAGTTGCTGCTCGATCCCGGGCCGCTGAGCACGCCGTTCGCCTGCCTGCGGCCGCTGATCGCCCAGTTGATCTTCACCGAGGTGTTCCTCGGCATCGCCGAAGGCGCCTTCGAGGAGGCTCGCCAGTACACCCTGCGCGAAGCGCGACCGTGGTTCCGCTCCGAGGTCGCCGAGGCCAATGCCGACCCCTATGTGCTGGCGCGCTACGGCGAATTCTGGGTCGGCCTGGAAAGCACCCGGGCGCTGGTCGAGCGCGCCGCGCAACGCCTTGACGCCGCCTGGTCCAAGGGCCCGGCGCTGGACGCCAGCGAGCGCGGCCAGTTGGCCCTGGCCATCGCCGCCGCCAAGGTCGCCGCGACGCGCAACGGCCTCGACCTGTGCAACCGCATGTTCGAAGTCACCGGCGCCCGCTCCACTCACGCCGCCCTGCGCCTGGACCGCTACTGGCGCAACCTGCGCACCCAGACCCTGCACGACCCGCTGGACTACAAGATCCGCGAGCTGGGCGACTGGGCGCTGAACCAGTCACCGCCGCAACCGACCTTCTACTCATGAACGCTTCTACCCATACTCCCGACCGGCTGCTGACGCTGCCACGTTCGCCGAACCTGGCGACCTCGATCCGCGCCACCGCCCAGGTCTTCGAGGACCCGAAGTCCCAGGCCCTGCTCGAACACCTGCGCCAGGTGGCGCCGAGCGAGGCCAGCGTGCTGGTGATCGGCGAGACCGGCACCGGCAAGGAACTGGTGGCGCGGCATATCCACAACCTCAGCGCGCGGCGCAACGGCCCGTTCGTGGCGGTCAACTGCGGGGCTTTCTCCGAGTCGCTGGTGGAAGCCGAGCTGTTCGGCCACGAGAAGGGCGCCTTTACGGGCGCCCTGGCGGCCAAGGCCGGCTGGTTCGAGGAAGCCAACGGCGGTACCCTGTTCCTCGACGAGATCGGCGACCTGCCGATGCCGATCCAGGTCAAGCTGCTGCGCGTGTTGCAGGAGCGCGAGGTGGTGCGCCTGGGTTCGCGCAAGAGCATCCCCATCGACGTGCGCGTGCTGGCGGCGACCAACGTGCAACTGGAGCGGGCGATCAACGCCGGGCACTTCCGCGAGGACCTGTACTACCGGCTCAATGTCGTCAGCCTGGAGCTGTCGCCGTTGCGCGAGCGACCCGGCGACATCCTGCCGCTGACCCGCCACTTCATCGCCGAATACAGCCGTCGCCTGGGCTACGGCCAGAGCCAGTTGAGCCCGGAGGCGGCGCAGAAATTGCGCGCCTATTCCTGGCCGGGGAACATCCGCGAGCTGGAGAACGTCATCCACCATACCTTGCTGATCTGCCGCGACGGGCTGATCCGCGCCGATGACCTGCACCTGTCCAACCTGCGCCTGGAGCGTGGCGAGGAGCTGGCGCGCGGGGTCCCGGCGAGCGGCGCCGCCGAGCACTTGTTGCAGCAGGCTTTCCAGCGGCTGTTCGAAGAGCAGGGCGAGAACCTCCATGGGCGGGTCGAGGATGCCCTGCTGCGCGCGGCGTACCGTTTCTGCCATGGCAACCAGGTGCATACCGCCAACCTGCTGGGACTCAGCCGCAACGTCACGCGCACGCGGCTGATCGCCATCGGCGAGCTGGTGGTGAACAAGCGCGGTGGCCAGCGGATCGATGGCGAGCGGGCGGTGCGGTTGTCGATCTGAGTTCAGGCGCTCGGGATCGCGGCGGATAAGCGCAAGCGGTTATTCGGCCAACCTCCCGCGACTATCCGCCGTGCCGGCGCTGCGGCATTCGCCCAAACCCAGCCGGGCGCAGTAGACTCGGCGCTTTGCGGAGCGTCTGGCTCCGCGCTCTGCGCCAGGTGGAACCGTCCGATGCCCGATACCTCTCCCGATCTGCCGGCCACGTCGCCGCTCGCCGCCTATCGTCAGGCCGTGGAACAGCGCGGTTTCGCTCCCGACGAGGCGCAGCGGCGCGCCGCCGAGGCGCTGGAGCGTTGTTTCCAGGCCCTGCACGAGCCGCACCGCCACGGCGCGATCCAGGGCGTCTACCTGTGGGGACCGGTAGGACGCGGCAAGACCTGGCTGATGGATCACTTCTACCAGTGCCTGCGCGTGCCCGCGCGGCGCCAGCACTTCCACCACTTCATGCAATGGGTGCACCAGCGCCAGTTCGAACTGACCGGTACAGCCGACCCGTTGCGCGCCCTGGCCCGCGAGTTGGCGCGGGACGTGCGGGTGCTGTGCTTCGACGAGCTGTTCGTCAGCGATATCGGCGACGCCATCCTGCTCGGCAGCCTGCTGCGCATCATGTTCGAGGAGGGCGTGGTGCTGGTCGCCACTTCCAACCAGCCGCCGGAGCAGTTGTACGCCGACGGCTTCAACCGCGAACGCTTCCTCCCGGCGATCGAGGCGATCCAGCGGCACATGGCGGTGGTCGCGGTGGATGGCGGCGAGGACCACCGCCTGCATCCCGGCCGGGCCGAGCAACGCTACTGGGTGGTGGAGGCGGGGCAGGCGGGCGGTTTCGCCGAACTCTTCGCGCGCCTGAGCGCCGGCGAAGTGGTGTCCGCGCAGCCCATCGAGCTGGGGCACCGCCCGCTGGCGGTGCGCCGGCACAGCGAGTCGGTGCTCTGGTGCAGCTATGCGCAGCTCTGCGAGGTACCGCTGTCGGCGCTGGACTTCATCGGCCTTTGCGACCGCTACCGGGCGATCCTGATGGACGACCTGCCGTGCCTGAGCGCCAGCCAGCGCGAAGGCCGCATAGCCCGTGGCACCGAGGACGGCGCGCAACTGGTGGAGGCGGGGGATCGCGAATTGCCGCAGTTGTCGGTGCACGACGACGGCGTGCGGCGCTTCATCGCCCTGGTGGACGAATGCTACGACCGCAAGGTGCCGCTCTACCTGGAGGCCAGGGTGCCGTTGGAGGCACTTTATACCGAGGGCTACCTGGCCTTCGCCTTCCGTCGCACCCTCAGCCGGCTGCGCGAGATGCAGCTGGCACGCTTCGGCAGCGACAGCGCCGGCTAGCGCCGCGCCGCCGAAGCGGGAACTGCGGATGGCCGCCCGCGCTCATCCGCCGGCCAGGCCGAGGCTCAGTAGCCGTGCCGGCGCAGCAGCGCGTCCATGTCTTGCGCCGCCGGGCGGCCCTGGAACTTCAGCAGTTCCGAGGTGCGGTTGGTGAAGAAACCGTCGACGCCGGCCGCGCCTAGGGCCTTGAAGTCTTCCGCCGAGTCCACCGAGTAGGCATGGATGAACAACCCGCGCGCGTGGGTCATGCGGTTCATCCAGGGTTTCACCAGGTCGGCGTAGCTCTGTTCGCCGCGTTCGCTGAGGGTCGCCGAGGGCCCGGTGCCCAGCGCGCCGTGGGCCTTGGCCCAGTCCAGCCAGGCGCCGAACTCGGCTTCGGACTTCACTTCCTGCCTGGCGTAGAAGGCCGCCTTGTCGGTTTCCCCGGATTCCTTGAAGGTCACTGGCGAGCGGGCTTCCAGGTAGCCGTCGCCGAGCCACAGCAGGAGAATCTTCGGCACTTGCGGCATGCTTTCTTGCAGCAGTTCCAGGCTGCTCTTCTCGAAGGTCTGCAGGATCACCCGGCCATTGCCGTGGGCCACGTCGACATGCCCGGCGGCGGCGCGCTCGCGGGGTTGCAGCCAGCCGCGGCGTTCCAGCAGCTTGCGCAGGTCGTCTTCGATGCCGGGGAATTGCGCCGGTACCTTGGTCTCCAGGTACAGGCCCGGCTTGTTGGCGCCGCCCTCGGCGATGTCGAGCATCTCGTCGAGGGTGAGGATGCGCAGGCCGACGAAGCCGGGCCGGGCGCGCTCGGGGAAGGCGCGATTGAACCAGGAGCCGGCGTCCAGGCGCTTGAGTTCGGCGAGAGTGAAGCTGCTCACCGGGTCCTTGGCGCGCCCCGGGAAGACCTCGGCGACGTCGGTGGTGCGCTCCAGGGTGTCGTCGTGGAGGGCGACCAGTACGCCGTCGCGGCTGCGCTGCACGTCGGCTTCCAGGTAGTCGGCGCCGAGGTCGCGGGCCAGCAGGTAGGCCGCGGCGGTTTCCTCGGGGGCGTCGTACGAGGCGCCGCGGTGGGCGATGACCGCCGGCCAGGGCACGCCGGCGGCGGCGCTGAGGGCCTTGCCGGACGGCTCCGCGGCCTGGGCGGCGAGCCCCGCCGTCAGGCCGAGGAGGCCCAGGGTCTTGAATGTTCCTTGCCAGAATCTTTGCCGCATGAGGCGCCTTTCCTTCTTTCTTTTTCACGGGATTGCCGACCAGTCTGGCGTCGCCGGATGACCGCAGGACGACAGATACAGGTCTGTCCGGCGCGGGGAAAGATGCGCTGTCGCGGCGACGCTGGTTCCTGTCGCCCTCGGCAAAGCGCCAGCCCTCCCAGGCCGGGAGGGCGGATTCTACAGGCGTTTGTTCAGCAGGCGGGCCAGGCGGTCGCCGCCGAACTGGATCAACGTGACCAGCAGCACAAGGACGATGATCACGGTGAGCATCACCTGGGTGTCGAAGCGCTGGTAGCCGTAGCGGTAGGCCAGGTCGCCCAGGCCGCCGGCACCGATCGCGCCGGCCATGGCCGAGGAATTGATCATGGTCACCAGGGTGATGGTGAAGCCGCCGACGATGCCCGGTCGCGCCTCCGGCAACAGTACGTTGCAGATGATGTGGCGGCGTTCGCAGCCCATCGCCTGGGCCGCCTCCACCAGGCCGTGGTCGACTTCGCGCAGGCTGACCTCGGCGATCCGCGCGAAGAACGGCGTGGCGGCGATGGTCAGCGGCACCACCGCGGCCCAGACTCCATAGCTGGTGCCGACGATCATCCGGGTAAAGGGAATCAGCGCCACCATCAGGATCAGGAAGGGTACCGAGCGTAGCACGTTGACCAGACCGCCCAGGATGCGATTGAGCAGGCGCGCCTCGAAGATCCCGCCCGGCCCGGTGGTGACCAGCACCAGGGCCAGCGGGATACCCACCAGCAGGACGATGGCGGAGGACGCGCCGATCATCAGCAGCGTATCGAGGAAACCTTGCCAGAGCCGTTCAAGCATGGGCGACATGGCCGAGCACCTCCACCTTGTCCGCCACCAGCGCGGCCTTGGCCAGCACGCCGGGAAGCTCGCCGGGCGGCGCGCCGACCTGTAGCAGCAGGCGCCCCAGGGCGCGGCCCTGGATCCGCTCTATGCCGCCGTGGAGCAGGTCGACGCGCTGGCCGATGGCCCTGGCGATGGCCAGCAGGTCCGGCACCCGTCGGCTGGCGCCGGTGTACTGGAGATCGAGCAGCACCGGGTCGCCGGCGCCGGGAGCCTGGCGCAGGCGCGCCTGGAGGTCGGCCGGGAGGGCGGCGCGCAGGCTGCCGAGCAGGCTTCGGGTGACGGCATGGCGCGGATCGCCGAAGACTTCCCAGACTTCGCCCTGTTCGACGATGCGGCCGCATTCGAGGACCACCACGCGGTCGCAGATCTCGCGGATGACCGCCATCTCGTGGGTGATCAGGACGATGGTCAGGCCCAGCCGGCGGTTGATGTCGCGCAGCAGCGCGAGGATCGCCTGGGTGCTCTCCGGGTCCAGCGCCGAGGTGGCTTCGTCGCAGAGCAGGATCTGCGGCTGGTGCACCAGCGCGCGGGCGATGCCGACGCGCTGTTTCTGCCCGCCGGAGAGCTGCGCCGGGTAGGCGTCGCGTTTTTCCTCCAGGCCGACCAGTTGCAGCAGCCCGGCGACCCGCTCCTCGATCCGTGCCCGGGGCACCCCGGCCACCCGCAGCGGCAGGGCGATGTTCTGCCACACGGTCTTGGCCGACATCAGGTTGAAGTGCTGGAAGATCATGCCGATGCGTCGGCGCAGGGCGACCAGACGCTGGCCGTCGTAGCCGCCGATGTCTTCATCGTCGATCAGCACCTGCCCCTCGCTGGGACGCTCCAGGCGATTGAGGGTGCGGATCAGCGAGGACTTTCCGGCGCCGCTGCGGCCGATGATGCCGAACACTTCGCCGCGGCGGATTTCCAGGTCGATCTCCCGCAGGGCCTGGACCCCGCCGGGGTAGCGCTTGCCCAGGCCGTGGAGACGGATGTGCGGCGTGGAGGCGGGCGTGTCGGGCGCCGTCGGGAACGGTTCGAGGGGCAGCAGGCTCGGGGGAACGGTCATGGTCGTCACTCCCAGCCCGGCTGGTACAGCGTGCCATGGGCCTTGTCCAGCGCGGCGCGGACCACCGGCGAATGCTGGTAGATGTCGACGAAGCGCGCCAGGCGGCCGTCGCGGTCCTGGTAGTCGCCGCGGGTGACGAACTGGATCACGTATTCCCGGTTGTCGATCCCGTCGAACAGCAGCGCCCGGGTCGGGTCGATAGTCCCGGCCAGGCGCAGGTAGTGCGGGTAGCCCTGGGCCAGGTCGAAATCGTCGAGGGCGCGCGCCAGTTGCACCGCCTCCAGCTCGGTGATGCGGATGTCCTTCGGGTTGTCGACGATATCGTCGAGGGTCGCCTTGTAGCCGACGCCGTCCCTGAGCTTCAGCAGGCCGGCCTTCTGTAGCAGTTGCAGGCCGCGGCCGCCATTGATCGGGTCGTTGGCGATGGCCACGCTGGCGCCTTCCGGCAACTCTGCGAGGCTGGCGTAGCGCTTCGAATAGAGCCCGACGTTGTTGATGATCCCCGGCGCGAACGGCTTCAGCCGGAAGCCGCCTTCGCGGTTGGCGTTTTCCAGGAAGGGCACGTGCTGGAAGTAGTTGGCGTCGATGTCGCCCTGGGCGAGGGTGATGTTGGGGGCGTTCCAGTCGCTGAACTCGACCAGTTCGACCTTCAACCCCTGCTTGCCGGCTTCGCTCACGGCGACTTCCAGCGGCGGGGCGAAGGCGGCGGTGGTGCCGATCTTCAGCGGGGCGTCGGCGGCCTGGGCCGGGCCGCTGCCGAGGAGGACGGCCAGGCTCAGGGTTTTCAGGGTGTTCAGCATGGTGGGCTCCTGAACGAAAGGGAAAGTGGGGTCAGGCCTGGCGCTGGTGCGCGGCCGGGGGCTGGCGGAAGGCGGCGCCGGCGTGTTCCGCCTGCAGGCGCGCGCGGCCGCCGCCGAAGAGCTTCTCCCGCAGGGTGCCGGGGGCGTAGGCGGTCTTGTAGCTGCCGCGTGCCTGCAACTCGGGCACCACCAGGTCGATGAAGTCGGCGTAGCTCTCCGGCTCCACGGTGCGGGTCAGGTTGAAGCCGTCCAGGCCGGTATCGGCGATCCAGCCTTCGAGGTCGTCGGCGACCTGGCGCGGGTCGCCTACCAGGGTCACGTAGCGGCCGCCCAGGGCCAACTGGTCGAGGAGCTTGCGCACGGTGGAGTCGGTGCGCGCCACGGTGAGGTTCTTCACCACCGACTCGATGGCGTTGTTCTTCTCGTAGCGGATCGGTTCGTCGAGCCCGTAGCGCGACAGGTCGATGCCGCTGGAGCTGGCGAAGTGCGCCAGGCCGGCCTCGGGGCTGGCGTAGCGGCGGTACTCGGCATGCTTGTCGCGGGCCTCGGCCGCGGTGGCGGCGACGATCACGTTGATGCCCATGAAGATCCTGATGTCCTCGGCGCGACGGCCGGCGCCGACCACCGCCGCGCGGATGCGCTGCACCAGTTGGCGGGTGGCCTCGCGGGTCTGTCCGGAGACGAACACGCATTCGGCGTGGCGCGCGGCGAAGGCCAGGCCACGCTCCGAGGAGCCGGCCTGGAACAGCACCGGGGTGCGCTGTGGAGAGGGCTCGGCGAGGTGGTAGCCCTCGACCTGGTAGAACTCGCCATGGTGACGGACCTTGTGGATCTTCTCCGGCCGCGCGTAGACCCGTCGCTGGCGGTCGGCGAGCACCGCGTCGTCTTCCCAGCTGCCCTCCCAGAGCTTGTAGAGGACCTCCAGGTACTCGTCGGCGCGGTCGTAGCGGCGGTCGTGCTCGATCTGCGCGGACTGGCCCATGGCCTTGGCCGCGCTTTCCAGGTAGCCGGTGACGATGTTCCAGCCGATCCGCCCGTCGCTCAGGTGGTCGAGGGTCGAGAGCCGCCGGGCGAACGGGTAGGGCGCCTCGTAGGTGAGGTTGGCGGTGACGCCGAAACCCAGGTGCTCGGTGACCCCGGCCATGGCCGAGACCAGCATCAGCGGGTCGTTCACCGGCAACTGGACGGCTTCGCGGGCGGTCACCTCGATGCCGCCCTGGTAGACGTCGTAGACGCCGAGGATATCGGCGATGAACAGGCCGTCGAACAGGCCGCGCTCCAGCAGCCGGGCCAGCTCGGTCCAGTGGCGCAGTTTGCGGTAGTCGCTGGAGCGGTCGCGCGGGTGGGTCCAGAGGCCGTGGTTGATATGGCCGACGCAATTCATGCTGAAGGCGTTTAGGAGAATCTGCTTCTTGCTCATGGCGGTTCCTTCGGCGTTCAGAGCGTGCCGCGGCGTGGCGGCAGGCGACCGTTGAGGTAGTAGTCGCCGACTGCGTGGTACTTCCAGCGCACCGGGTCGTGCAGGGTGTGTACGCGGGCGTTGCGCCAGTGGCGGTCGAGACCGAGTTCGGCGAGACAGGCGCGGCTGCCGCCAAGCTCGATCAGCTTGCTGCCGGCCAGCAGGGCGACCTCGGTGGTCAGCGCGCGGGCTTCGGCGACGGCGATCGAGGCGGCCGCCACGCTTTCCGCGTCCGGCTCGGCGGTGGCCCGGTCGAGCACCCGCCCGGCACGCTCCAGCAGCGCTTCGGCGGCGTGCAGGCGGATCGCCAGGCGGCCGATCTCGTGGATGGTCAGTGGGTCGTCGCTGGCCTTGTCGACGCCGGAGTCGACCCAGGGCCGGGCGCGCTCGCGGACGAAACGCAGGGTGTCCTCGAAGGCGCCGCGGGCGATCCCGGCGTCGATCGCCGCGTGGAGGATCTGCGCCAGCGGGCCGACGGTGGTCGGGCGCTCGAAGGCGTCCTGGAACGAGACCACGTCCTCGGCGGCCACCGCTACCCGGTCGAACAGCGCCGAACCGCTGCCGGTGGTGCGTTGACCGAAGCCGGACCAGTCGTCGACGATTTCCAGCCCGGCGCTGTCGCGCGGGACGAAGGCCAGTTGCTGGCGGCCCTCGTCGTCCACCGCCAGGGTCGGCACCCGCTGCGCGTAGAGTGCGCCGGTGCAGTAGAACTTGCGCCCGTCCAGGCGGTAGCCGTCGCCGTCGGCGCGCAGGCGGGTACGGCGCTCGCTGGCGGTACGCGTGCCGATCTCGGCCAGGGCGTTGCCGAAACGCTCGCCGGCCAGGGCGGCGCCGAACAGGCGACCTTTCTGCGCCGGCGAGCCGTTCACCCGCAGCACTTCGAGGGCGTAGAAATGGTTCTGCGGAATCTGCCCCAGGGAACTGTCGGCGGCGCTGACGATCGCCACCACCTTCGCCAGGGTCACCCGCGAGACGCCGGCCCCGCCGTATTCGCGGGGCACCGCGATGCCCCACAGGCCGGAGCGGGAGAACAGTTCCAGTTCTTCCAGCGGCAGGCGCCGCTCGCGGTCGCGCTGGATGCTTTCGCGGGCGAACAGGGCGGCCAGCTCGCGGGCCGTTTCCAGGGCTTCGTCGTCGCTGCCGATGCGATGGGCAGCGGCCGTGGGATTGTCGCGCGTAGCGTGTGCGAGGCTCATCGGGCGCTCCTCAGATCCATGAGTGACGCGCCGGACGGGCGCCGTTCAGGTAGTAGTCGCCGACCGCGTGGATCTTCCAGCGTACCGGGTCGTGCAGGGTGTGGGTGCGGGCGTTGCGCCAGTGCCGGTCGAGGTTGAACTCGGCGAGCGTGGCGCGGCTGCCGGCCAGCTCGAAGAGCTTCTCGCTGGCGGCCAGGCTGATCTCGGTGCTCAGCACCTTGGCCTCGGCCACGGCGATCGAGGCGCGTGCCGCCGACTCGGCGTCCACCGGCCGCGCGGCCACTTCGTCGAGGACCTGGCCGGCCTTCTCCAGCAGGGCGTTGGCGGCGTGCAGCTCGATTTGCAGGCGGCCGACCTCGGCGATGCTGTAAAGCTCGTCGCTGGCGCGTTCGACCTGGGCGTCGATCCAGGGCCGGCTGCGTTCGCGGACGAACGCCTGGGTGTCGTCCAGCGCCGCCTGGGCGATGCCGGCGTCGATGGCGGCCTGGATCAGTTGCGAGACGGCGCCCTGGAGGCTCGGGATCTCGGCCAGCAGGCCGTTGTGGATCAGCATGTCGCCGGCTACCGGAACCTCGTCCAGCAGTACCGTGCCGCTGGCGGTGGTGCGCTGGCCGAAGCCGGACCAGTCGTCGACGATGCGCAGGCCGGGAGCGCCGCGCTCGACGAAGAGCATCACCGCGCGCTCTTCCTCGTCGATGGCCTTGACCGCCACCCAGTGGGCGAACAAGGCGCCGGTGGAGTAGAACTTCTCGCCGCTGACCCGGTAGCCGTCGCCGTCGCGACGGACCCGCGCCTTCAGCTCCAGGGTATGGCGGGTATTGCGTTCCGGGCCGGCGTTGGCCAGCCGGCGGCCGTCGAGGATGCCACGGAACAGCTTGCGTTTCTGCGCCGGGCTGGCGACGTTGTCGATCACGCTGAGCAGGCCGAACTGGTTCTGCGGAATCTGTCCGAGGGCCGGGTCGGCGGCACAGATGACGCGGAACACCTCGGCCAGGGTCACGTGGGAAACCTGCGCGCCGCCATAGGCGCGGGGAATGCCGATGCCGCCCAGGCCGAGGCGGGTGAAGAGTTCCAGTTCCTGCCAGGGCAGGCGTCGTTCGCGGTCGCGTAGCGCCGCTTCGCGACGGGCCAGCCCGGCTACCTCGTGGGCGGCCTGCAACGCCTGGGCGTCGTTCTCGATGAGGCGTGCCGGGAGTAGCCGGGGCGCCTGGTCACGAAGATCCTTGGGTGCGGTTTCGTCGGTCATGGTTCAGCCTTGCAGCGTGGTGGTTCCGCCAGCGGCATCGGTGTGGCGCGGCTCGCGGGTTCGGTGGTGCGGGTGGAACGCCTGGAGAAGGGAGGGGAAACAGGCGGTAACGACATGCTCGCTGGGCACCTCTGGCAGTTCGGATAGGTGGCTGGCGCGATCGCCAAGCCTCTGCCAGGTCTGTTTGCACAAGCCGTGCCGTTTGCTAATCCATAGGAAAATCAAAGGGTTGTCGATTTACTCCAACAGTTTTTGCTGGTCCGCGGGCGCTGCCTGTTGCTCCGCTGTTGCCAGGGCAACAGTTACCGGCGGATTACAGCCGGATGCCGCGCGCCGGCGCCGTGCTGCTAGGGTGATAGGGTTTCGCGCGCGGCGGCCTGGCGCGCGCCCACCCACTCGGATCGTCGAAGGAACTCCCATGCAGAGCGCTAACGCTTCAGAACTCACCACCGACATCGCCGTGATCGGCGGCGGCGCGGCCGGCATCGGCGTGATCGCCAGCCTGCTGAAACGTTCGCCGGGGTTGCGTATCAGCCTGATCGAGCCGGCGGACACCCACTACTACCAACCGGGCTGGACCCTGGTCGGTGGCGGCGCCTACGCCCAGGGCGACACCGCGCGGCCGATGGCCGGGCTGGTCCCGGCCGGCGTGGAGTGGTTGCGCACCCGTGTCGAGCGGGTCGACCCCGAGGCGCGCCGGCTACTGCTGGAGAGCGGCGGCAGCCTGGAATACCGCAACCTGATCGTCTGCCCCGGCCTGCGCCTGGCCTGGGAGCGCATCGAGGGCCTGGAGGAGACCCTCGGGCGCAACGGCGTCACCTCCAACTACCGCTACGACCTGGCGCCCTATACCTGGGAGCTGGTGCGCGGCCTGCGTGGCGGCAAGGCGCTGTTCACCCAGCCGGCGATGCCGATCAAGTGCGCCGGGGCGCCGCAGAAAGCCATGTACCTGTCCTGCGACCACTGGCTGCGGGAGGGCGTGCTGCAAGACATCGAGGTCGAGTTCGACCTGGCCGGCGCGGCGTTGTTCGGCGTCGCCGATTTCGTTCCGCCGCTGATGGAATACGTGCGCAAGTATTCGGCCGAGCTGGCGTTCAATTCCAACCTGGTGAAGGTCGACGGCGCGGCGCGCAAGGCCTGGTTCGAGGTGAAGGACGCCGACGGCAACACCAATCTGGCGGAAAAGGACTTCGACCTGCTGCACGTGGTGCCGCCGCAACTGCCGCCGACCTTCGTCGCCGCCAGCGGCCTGGGCGACGCGGCCGGCTGGTGCGAAGTCGACCCGGCGACCCTGCAACATGTCCGCCATGGCGAGATCTTCGCCCTCGGCGATGTCTGCGGCACCGCCAACGCGAAGACCGCGGCGGCGGCGCGCAAGCAGATCGTGGTGGTGGCCGAGAACCTTCTCGGCCTGCGCAGCGGCCGTGGCCTGCCGCTGCGCTACGACGGTTACGGCGGTTGCCCGCTGACCGTCGAGCGCGGCCGGGTGGTGCTGGCGGAGTTCGGCTACGCCGGCAAGCTGCTGCCGACCTTCCCGCTGGAGCCCACCGCGGCCAGCCGCTTCGCCTGGCTGCTCAAGCGCCACGTACTGCCCTGGGTGTACTGGAACGCCATGCTCAAGGGCCGGGAGTGGCTGGCGCGGCCGGGGCGCTAGACCGGGCGGCAGCCCTCGGCCTGACCGGCCTCAAAGCTCGTGGGCGAACGGCAGGTCCGGCCCCACCCGCGAGCAGGTGACCGCCGCCGCGCGGATGGCGAAGGCGAGCATCGCGTCGATCGCTTCCCGCGACAGCGCGGCTAGCCCGGCCGGGCTGTCGGCGTCGAGGCGGCGGAGGTAGGCGAGGGTCGCCGCCTGGAAGGTATCGCCGGCGCCGACCGTATCGCGCAGCGCCAGGGCGGTATCCGCCGGGCGACTCCAGCTGCCGTGGGTGCAGTGTACGCTGGCGCCGGCGCCGCCGTGGGTGACGAAGACCAGCCGGCAGTGCGGGTTCAGCCAGCCGCGGGCCACCTCGCCGGGATCGCGGTCGGGGTAGAGCAGGGCCAGGTCTTCCTCGCTGGCCTTGATCAGGTGCGCATGACTGGCGAAGGCCTCGACCCGGCGCCGCCAGAGGTCGATGTCCGGCTGCGGGTCGAGGCGCACGTTGGGATCCAGGCTGACCAGGCGCCGGCCGCTCTCGCGCCGGACCAGCGCCAGCAGGGTGTCGGCCACCGGCGTCACCACCAGGGTGTAGGAGCCGACGTGCAGCCCGCGTATCCGCCCATCCAGCGTCGGCAGGTGTTCCAGGCGCACCTGGCGGTCGGCGCAGCCCTCGCCGCGGAACTGGTATTGCGCCGAGCCGCTGGCGTCGAGGCCGACCATCGCCAGGGTGGTCGGGGCGTCGCTGGGCACCAGGAAGCCGCAGTCCACGCCTTCTTCTTCGAGCACCCGGCGCAGCCGCGCGCCCAGGTAGTCGCTGGACAGCCCGCCGAACAGCGCCGCCTCCACGCCCAGCCGGCGCAGGCCGACGGCGACGTTGAACGGCGAGCCGCCGGCGATCGCGGTGAAGCCCAGCTCGTTGCTGCGCGCAGCGCTTTCCAGGCTGAAGACATCGAAAAGGGCCTCGCCACACACCAGGTACATGCAGATCTCCAAAACGCCAGAAGAGGAAGGAAAGCCGGCCATTATCGCGGAGGCAGGTGCTCCAGGTAACGCCGGTAGGCCTGTTCGTAGGCTGCCTGTCGTCGCGCCTGGGGCTGGGTGCGGGTCGCCTCGTCGAGCGCCACGCAGCGCCGGCACAGGGCTTCCAGGCTTTCACCGGCGCCGCTTTCGCGGCCCAGGCTCCAGGCCGCCTGGAGCGCCGCGCCAAGGGCGGCGGCCTCGGTCTGCCGTGGACAGACCAGCGGCAGGCCGAGCAGGTCGGCGAGCGTCCGCCGCCACAGCGGGCTCTTCGCCGCGCCGCCGACCAGGCGGATTTCCTCGCCCGGCAGGCCGCTGGCGCGCAGCAGGTCGAGGCCGTAGCGCAGGCCGAAGGCGGTGCCTTCGAGCACCGCCCGGCAAAGATTGGCGCGGCTCAGGTTGGCCGCGGTCATGCCATGCAGGCTGGCGCTGGCGTGCGGTAGCGCCGGAACCCGCTCGCCGTCGAAGAACGGCAGCATCAGCAGACCCTCGGCGCCGACCGGCGCCTGGGCGGCCAGCCGGGAGAATTCGTCGAGATCGAGGTGCAGCAGGTCCTGTACCAGGCCGCAGGCGCCGGTGAGGTTCATCGTGCAGGCCAGCGGCAGCCAGCCGCCGGACGAGGCGCAGAAGGTCGCCAGCTCGCCGTGCGGACTGACCAGCGGCCGCTCGGCATAGGCGGCCAGGGTGCCGGAGGTGCCCAGGCTGGCGGTGAGCAGGCCGGGGCGGATGTTGCCGGTGCCGATGGCGGCGAGCATGTTGTCGCCGCCGCCGCCGGCGACCCGCGTGTGGGGAGCCAGGCCAAGGGCGGCGGCCGCTTCGGGGCGCAGGTTGCCGATGCAGGCGCCGGGCTCGATCAGCTCCGGCAGCGCTGCCGCCAGGCGTCCGCCCGGCTCGACCAGCTCCAGCACGTCGCTGGCCCAGGTGCGCCGGCGCACGTCGAAGTAGCCGCTACCGGAGGCGTCGCCCGCTTCGCTGCAGACGCGGCCGGTGAGCCAGTGGTTGAGGTAGTCGTGGGGCAGGAGGATATGCGCGACGCGGGCGAACAGCTCGGGAAAGCGTCGCTTGCTCCAGAGCAGCTTGGACAGCGTGTAGCCCGGCGCGAGCACCAGCCCCAGGCGTTCCAGCGAGCCGGCCGGGCCGCCGAGGGCTTCCAGCAGCTCGCGGTTCTCCGCCGCGCTCTCGGTGTCGCACCAGAGCTTGGCCGGGCGCAGCGCCCGGCCCTCGGCGTCGAGCAGGAGCAGCCCATGCTGCTGGGCGGAAACCGCCAGGGCGCGGACCTCGCGGCCGTCCACCGCGGCTTCTTCCAGGGCCATGCGTACCGCGCTGGCCATGGCTTCCAGCCAGTCCGCCGGGTCCTGCTCGCGGCGTCCGTCGCGGCCTTCCGGCGGGCGCTGCGCGGCGCTGCCCAGGCCCAGCGTGCAGCCGCTGCCGGCGTCGAGCAGCAGCGCCTTGCTGCCTTGGGTGCCGCAATCGATGCCGAGGAACAATCCGTGCATGCGGCCCTCCGGAGTCATTCGCCGAGTACCTGGCGCAGGGTTTCGCTGACGCCGTGCCGGCGCAGGCTGTCGTAGAGCCGCTCGAAGGCCTCGACGAAGGCCGCCGAGGCCGGGATCGCCGGGCCGAACACGGTCTCCACGCCGAGCAGGCGCCGGCCCAGGCCGTGGCGTTCGGCAACCAGCGCCTGGCATTCGGCGGCGCGCGGATCGGGAATCGGGTAGTGCTCGCCATGCTCGTCGACCCCGCCCAGGTACAGCGCCCAGGCCGCCACCACCAGGGCCACCCGTTCCAGTGGGCGGCCGGCGGCGATCAGCCGATTGGCGGTGGGGACGATGAACTTGGGAAACTTCGACGAGCCGTCCGAGCAGACCCGTTCCAGTTGGTCGGCGATGGCGCGGTTGGCGAAGCGCTCGACCAGGCTGTCCTTGTAGCGCTCCAGGTCGATCCCCGGTACCGGCGCCAGCAGTGGGGCCACGTCGCGGTCCATGAAGGCCCGCACGTAGCGGCGCAGCAGCGGGTCGCCGAGGGTCTCGTGGACGAAGCGGTAGCCGCGCAGGAAGCCCAGGTAGGTGAGCGCCAGGTGGCTGCCGTTGAGCAGGCCGATCTTCATCTCCTCGTAGGGCGTGACGTCGTCGGTGAACTGCACGCCGACCTTTTCCCAGGCCGGGCGCCCAGCGCTGAAACGATCTTCCAGCACCCATTGCACGAAGGGTTCGCAGACCACCGGCCAGGCGTCTTCCACGCCGTGCCGTTGGGCCAGTTGGCGGCGGTGGGCGGGGCTGGTCATCGGCGTGATGCGGTCGACCATGGCGTTGGGAAAGCTGACGTGCGTCGCGATCCAGCGCGCCAGCCCCGGGTCGAGCCGTTCGGCGAAGGCCAGCAGCGCCTTGCGCGCCACCTCGCCGTTGTGCGGGAGGTTGTCGCAGGACATCACGGTGAACGCCGGCACGCCTGTGTCGCGGCGCCGCCGCAGAGCCTCGCAGAGAAAGCCGAAGACCCCGCGCGGGGTCCGCGGGTTGGCCAGGTCGTGGCGCACCAGCGGCAACTCGGCGAGGAACTCGCCGCTGCCGTCGTCGATGCAGTAGCCGCCTTCGGTGATGGTCAGCGAGACGATGCGGATGGCCGGCTCGGCAAGTTTTTCCAGCAGCGCCTCGGCGCCGTCCTCGGCGAGCAGCATGCCGCTGATGGCGCCGATCACGCGGACCTCGGTGTCCGGTTGGTCGCCCAGCTCGTAGAGGGTGTAGAGGTAGTCCTGGGCGGCCAGGGCGTCGTGCATGGCGCGGTCGTCGCTGCGCAGGCCGGCGCCGCAGATCGCCCAGTCGAGGGCTTCGCCGCGGTTCATCAGGGCGTCGGTGTAGGCCGCCTGGTGCGCGCGGTGGAAGCCGCCGACGCCGATGTGGACGATGCCCTGGCGCAGTTGCGCGGGGTCGTAGGACGGGCGGGCGACAGCGGTCGCCAGCAGGGGGAGGTGCTGCCGGTTGAGTTTCATCGGTGGGTTCCCGCTGGCGGCTTCAGGCCGCCTGTTGCAGTCGTTTGTCGAGGGCCTGGCCGTTGCTGTCGAACAGGTGGCAGTGCTCCGGATCGAAGCCCAGCTCCAGGGGGGCGCCGTAGTCCGGTGCGAAATCGCCGCGCACGCGCAGGGTGAGCATTTCCCCCGAGTCGGCGCGGACATGGCAGAAGCTGTCGCTGCCCAGGCGCTCGCTGACGTCGGCGGCGACCCGCAGCAGGCCCTGGAAGGCATGGCCCGGGCGGGCGATGTTCAGGTGTTCCGGGCGGATGCCGAGGGTCACCGGGCTGCCGGTGGCCAGCTCGCCGGCGCATAGCGGCAGGCCGACGCGCGCGCCGCATTCGAGGGCGACCTCGCAGCGCTCGCCCTGGTTGCGGCTGAGATGGCCGCGCAGGAAGCCCATCTTCGGCGTGCCGAGGAAGCCGGCGACGAACAGGTTGGCCGGATGGTGGTAAAGCTCCAGCGGCGAGCCGACCTGCTCGACGCGCCCGCCGTTGAGCACCACGACCTTGTCCGCCAGGGTCATCGCCTCGACCTGGTCGTGGGTCACGTAGATCATGGTCGCCGCCAGTTCCTGGTGCAGCCGCGCCAGTTCCAGGCGCATCTGCACGCGCAGGGCGGCGTCGAGGTTGGACAGCGGTTCGTCGAAGAGGAATATCTTCGGGTTGCGCACGATCGCCCGGCCGATCGCCACCCGCTGCCGTTGGCCGCCGGAGAGCTGGCGCGGCTTGCGCTCCAGCAGCGCTTGCAGTTCGAGGATGCGTGCGGCGGCGTCGACCTTGGCGGCGACCTCGCGCTTGTCGACGCCGGCCAGGTCGAGGGCGAAGGAGAGGTTCCTGCGCACCGTCATGTGCGGGTACAGCGCGTAGGTCTGGAAGACCATCGCCAGGTCGCGTTTCGCCGGCGGGGTGTCGGTGATGTCCGTGCCGTCGAGGGCGATGCTGCCGCCGCTGGCCTCTTCGAGGCCGGCGATCAGGCGCAGCAGGGTCGACTTGCCGCAGCCGGAGGGGCCGACGAAGACTACGAACTCGCGGTCGCGGACGTCGAGGTCGATGCCCTTGATGATGGCCTGGCCGTCGAAGCCTTTCTGCAGGTTGCGGATCTTGAGATCAGCCATGGCGGAATACCTCCGTGGACGAAAGGATGGGGATGCGCTTCATTTCACGGCGCCGAAGGAAAGGCCGCGTACCAGCTGCTTCTGGCTGATCCAGCCGAAGACCAGGATCGGCGCGCAGGCGAGGGTGGAGACGGCCGAGAGCTTGGCCCAGAACAGTCCTTCGGGGCTGGAATAGGAGGCGACCAGGGCGGTCAGCGGGGCGGCGGCCGAGGAGGTCAGGTTGAGCGACCAGAAGGCCTCGTTCCAACACAGGATCAGCGACAGCAGCAGGGTCGAGGCGAGCCCGCCGCGGGCGATCGGCAGCAGTACGCGGACGATCTCCTGCCAGGTGCCGGCGCCGTCCAGGCGCGCTGCTTCGAGGATGTCCACGGGGATGTCCTTGAAGTAGGTGTACACCATCCAGACCACGATCGGCAGGTTGATCAGGGTGTAGACGATGATCAGCGCCAGCCGCGAATCGAGCAGGCCGAACTGCTTGGCCAGCAGGTAGATCGGCATCAGTACGCCGACCGGCGGAAGCATCTTGGTCGACAGCATCCAGAGCAGCGTGCGCTTGGTGTGGCGGGTCTCGAAGAAGGCCATGGAGTAGGCCGCCGGCACCGCGACGAGCATGCACAGGAGAGTCGCCGAGGAGGAGATCAGCAGCGAGTTCCAGGCGTAGGCGAAGTAGTCGCTGCGCTCGTTGATGTGCAGGTAGTTCTCCAGGGTCGGCTGGAAGATGAACTGCGGCGGCGTGGCGAAGGCGTCGATCTCGCTCTTGAAGCTGGTCAGCAGCATCCAGAAGATCGGGAAGAACAGCAGCAGGGCGATGCCCCAGCAGAGCAGGCCGAGCAGGGCATTGCGCAGGCGGCGGGATTGCTTGAGTGTCAGCATGGCGGGTTCCTCAGCTGCGCTCGGTAAGGTTCTTGCCGATCATCCGCACCAGCACGATGGCGGCGATATTGGCGATCAGCACCGCGATCAGGCCCCCGGCCGAGGCCATGCCGACATCGAACTGCAGCAGCGCCTGGTTGTAGATCAGGTAGGCGAGGTTGGTCGATTCGTAGCCGGGGCCGCCGCTGGTGGTGGTGAAGATCTCGGCGAACACCGAGAGCAGGAAGATCGTCTCGATCATCAGCACCACCGCGATGGGCCGCGCCAGGTGCGGCAGGGTCAGGTGCCAGAAGATCGCCAGCGGACCGGCGCCGTCGAGGCGGGCAGCCTCCTTCTGCTCCTGGTCGAGGGACTGCATGGCGGTCATCAGGATCAGGATGGCGAAGGGCAGCCATTGCCAGGAGACGATGAGGATGATCGACAGCAGCGGATAGTGCGCCAGCCAATCCACCGGCTCGGCGCCGAACAGGCGCCAGACGGCGGCGAGGATGCCCGAGACCGGGTGGAAGATCAGATTCTTCCAGAGCAGCGCGCTCACCGTCGGCATGATGAAGAACGGCGAGATCAGCAACACCCGCACCGCGCCGCGGCCGAAGAACTCGCCGGCCTCCAGCAGCGCGGCGATGAGCACGCCGAACGCCACGCTGATCGCCAGCACGCTGCCCACCAGCAGCAGGGTGTTCAGCGCGCCGGGCAGGAAGCCGGCGTCGGTGACGAAGAAGGTGAAGTTCTCCAGGCCGACGAAGGCATTCTCGCCGGGATACAGCAGGTTGTAACGGATCAGCGAGAAATACAGGGTCATGCCCAGGGGCACGATCATCCACAACAGCAGCAGCGCCACCGAGGGGCTGACCAGGAGCCAGCCAGGGCCGCGCCGGCGGCGCTGGAGACGGCGGCGGGCGGGACGGGCCGGGAGCGGGGTATCGAGGGCCGAGGTGTTCATGGCGACTCCGTCTGGATCTTCAAGGGCAAGCGCTCGAGCAGCGCCGCGCCGGGCGCGGCTGCGCCCGGCGGCGGACTACTTCGGATAGCCGGCGCGCTTCATCTCGCGGGCGGTGCTCTGCTGCGCGGCGGCGAGCGCCTGGTCGCTGCTCATCTGCCCGGTGAGGGCGGCGGAGAACAGCTTGCCGACCTGGGTGCCGATGGCCTGGAACTCGGGGATGGTGACCAACTGGATGCCGACATAGGGCACCGGCTTCAGCGTCGGATGGTTGGGATCGACGCGCTTCAGCGATTCCAGGGTGACCCGCGCGAACGGCGCGGCGGCCAGGTAGGCCTCGCTGTAGGTCGAGGCGCGGGTGCCGGGCGGCACGTTGGCTACGCCTTCCCTGTCCGCCACCAGCTTGCCGTACGCCTGCGAGGTGGCCCAGGTGGCGAAGGCCTTCGCCGCGTCCTTGGCGCGCGAGCTGGCGGGAATCGCCAGGGCCCAGGAATACAGCCAGGAGGCGCCCTTGTCGGTGACTTCCCGGGGGGCGAAGGCGAAGCCGGTGGCGTCGGCGACCTTGCTCTGGCTCTTGTCGGTGACGAACGAACCGGCGACGCTGGCGTCCACCCAGATCGCGCACTTGCCGCTGTTGAACAGCGCCAGGTTCTCGTTGAATCCGTTGCTGGAAGCGCCGGGCGGGCCGTACCGCTTGAGGGTGGAGACATAGAAGTCGAGAGCCTTCTTCCATTCGCCGCCGCTGAATTCGGGCTGCCATCGCTCGTCGAACCAGCGTGCGCCGAAGGCGTTGGCCAGGGTGCCGATCAACGCCATGTTCTCGCCCCAGCCGGCCTTGCCGCGCAGGCAGATGCCGTACTGGCCCTGGTCCGGGCGGTTGAGCCTGGCGGCGAATTCGCCGAGCTGGGTCCAGGTCGGTTGCTCGGGCATCCGCAGCCCGGCCTGCTGGAACAGGTCCTTGCGGTAGTAGGTGATCGAGGCTTCGGCGTAGAACGGCAGGGCGTACAGCGTGCCCTTGACGGAGAGACCGTCGCGCACCGAGGGCAACAGGTCGTCCAGGGCGTAGTCGGCGGGCAGCCCGCTCATCGGCTCCAGCCAGCCCTTGGCGCCCCAAAGCGCGGCTTCGTACATGCCGATGGTGAGCAGGTCGAACTGTCCGCCCTGGGTGGCGATGTCGGTGGTCAGGCGCTGGCGCAGGACGTTCTCTTCGAGCACCACCCATTTCAGCGCGATGTCCGGGTGGCTTTCCTCGAACACCTTGGACAGGCGTTGCATGCGGATCATGTCGTTGTTGTTGACCGTGGCGATGGTCAGGGTCTCGGCGCCCTGGGCCAGCAGGGGCAGGGCAAGGCAGGCGGCGGCCAGGCAGGCCTTGATCGAGTCGTTCATCGGTGAACTCCTCTTCCGGGCCGGCGGGCGGCGCGGAAGACATTATTGTTTTTGTGTCGCTCGCTGCCGATTACACAGGCGCGTCACGCAACCGACAAAGCCTCGACTGCACTTCGACCGATACTTTTTTGCACCGCCGGGGTGGGGCGCTGGAGGCTCAGAGCAGGTTCTGCTCGGTCAGCCGCTGGGTCACCAGGCGCCGGTAGCCGGTGGGCGTCATGCCCTTGAGCTGCTGGAAGCGCCGGTTGAAATTGGACAGGTTGCTGAAGCCCGACTCGAAGCACACCTCGGTCACCGGCAGCTCGCTGCGGGCCAGCAGCTCGCAGGACTTGCTGATGCGCAGGCGGTTGACGAACTCGACGAAGCCGCGCCCGGCGGCCTGCTTGAAGAAGCGCGAGAAGTAGGTGGGGGTCATGCCCAGGTGGGCGGCGACCTGCTCCTGGGTGAGGTCCTGGGCGTAGTGCTGGAAGATGTAGTCCACCGCCCGGTTGATCCGTTCGACGTTGTGCTCGTCGGCCAGTTGCGAGGAAGTGACGGTAGAGAGCAACTGGTAGTCCTCGCATTCGGCGAGCTGTTCCATGAGGATAAAAAAGTATCCCAGGCGGGTCATGCCGCCGCTGTCGGCGATGCGTTGCAACAGTCGCCGGCTTTCGCTGATCAGCGCCGGGTCGCGGAACTCGATGCCGTAGCGCGCCCGCGCCAGCAGCGGGGCCAGGCGGTTCAGCTCGGAGAATACGCCGCTGCCGTCCTCCAGCACCTCGTCGGTGAAGTTCACCAGCATGTCGCGCCGGGCCACCACCTCGTCGGGCTCAACCTGGCTGATCCAGTTGTGCGGCAGGTTGGGACCGGTGAGGAACAGGGTGTCGGGGGCGAAGTTGCCGATGTAGTCGCCGATGAATACCTTGCCGGAGCTGGCGACGATCAGGTGCAGCTCGTATTCCTTGTGGAAGTGCCAGCGCACCAGCGGGCTGGGGAAGCCGTGCTGGCGGTAGATCAGCGAATGGCCTTCGTGATCGTCCATCAGCTCGTAGGACGGATCGGTGACTTTGCTGGCTCTGGGCATGGGCGCGGGCCGACCGGGGGAACGAAGGCACATCCTAGCCCGAAGCGGCGGGGCTGTGCAGGGGACCACCCGCGAGCCTCGCTCCCCTGCGTGGCGCCGGGTGGCCGCAGGGGCGGGTAGCGGGCCGTGGCTCTATCCGCCGCCATCCGCTTCAACGCCGCGCCGTGACCTGCGGCGTGGCGCCGGGAACCGCCAGGTTCACCGCCTTCTCCTCGCGCGGCGTACCTTCGGGCACCCAGTCGTAGGCCACCGGCAGCGCGCGGTAGACCCAGTTGCTCCGGGCGTCGCCGCGCGGCGCCTTGCCGAAGTAGGGGCTGACGTACTCCCAGACGATCTCGCCGCCGGGCGTTACCTGGAAGAAGCGTCCGTTCTGCCCTTCGTCGATCAGCGTATTGCCGTTGGGCAGGCGCCGCGCGCTGCTGATGAAGGCGCTGTAGAAGGCCCAGCCGGGCTGCTGCGAGTCCTCGGCAGTGTATTGCCAGACGATCTGCTTCTTCAGCGGGTCGATTTCCAGTACCCGCGAACCGGAGACCAGCCCGCGCGGTACCGAGGGGTAACCGGCGTCACCCTGGTTGTCGAACACCAGCAGGTTGCCGGCGCCCGGCAGGCCCTCGGGAATGAGGTGGGCGTCGTGCTGGCCACTGATCTGGTCCACCGGGCGCGGCAGCTTACGGGCGCTCTTCGGGTCGATCGGCGGAAGGTTCGGGCCGAGGCGCCAGACCACCTTGCCGCTGGCCTTGTCGACGATCGCTATGAAGTTGGCGTTGCGTGAGTCGAGCAGCAGGTTGTCCGGGGCGAAGCGCTGGTCGCCGGCAGCGTGCCAGCGGTTCTCGCCGAGCGGGGCGAGGTTGTTGATGTGCAGGTAGTCGGGGTTCTCGCTGGCCCGCACCCGCTTCAACTGGTCGGCGGTGAATCCGAATTCGTCGAGATGCTCCGAAGCGGTCCAGCTCCAGGCCAGCTTGCCCTGCGGCGTGACCTCGTAGATCACGTCATCGATTACCCGGGGCACGGCGAAGCCCTTCACCGCGTGGACCTTGTTCGCCAGCAGCAGGGTGTTGCCGTTGGCCAGCCGGCGCTGGTCGTGGTGCTGATGGGCGGCGCCGCCCGGCGCCTGGTCACCCCAGCGCCAGACCTCCTTGCCATCCCAGTCCAGCTCGCCGAGGGCCTGGTTGGCCAGGCCGTTGCCGGGCGAGGCCAGCTTGTCCGGAGCGGCCAGGTCGGCCAGTTGCAGCAGCACATGGCCGCGCTTGCCGCCGTTCAGGGCCGGGTCGATCACGGCGGCGGGGAAGCCGGGGTAGTCCCAGCGCTTCACCTCGTTGCCGTTCATGTCGATCAGGTGGGTCTTACGGTCTGCGCCGCTGAAGATCACGTACTGGTTGAAGGCCTTCTGCGGGTCGTAGCGGGTCACTCCGGTGGGGTAGACGCTGGGCGCGGCATGGGCGCCGGCGGCGAGCAGCGCGGCGCTGAGCAGGAGCATCGGGAATCTGGGCATGGCGGGTTCCTCGGCGATCGGTTCAGAAGTCGTAGCGGGCGGTCACGCCCAGGGTGCGCGGCGTGCCGAGCACGCCGGCGTAGCCGCCGTTGGCGGAATTCCAGAGGCTGGTGAAGTAGGTCTTGTCGAAAGCGTTCTTCAGCCACAGGGACAGGTCCCACTGGCCGTCCCCGTAGTCGCCGCGCAGGCCGGCGGAGGCGTTGACCAGGGCGTAGCTGGGGATCTGTCCGTATGCGGAATCGTCGATGGTGCCCACCGCCCTGGAGCGGAACGCGTAGCTGGCGGTGAGGTAGGGCTCCAGGCCATCGTCGAGCTTCCAGCGATACTCGCCATTGAGGTTGGCGATGTACTTCGAGGCACCGACCACCTGGTGCCCGCTGAGGTCGCAGGACGCCGGGGCGCCGGTCTGGAAGGCCACCTCGGGGGCGCACGGGGCGTTCTTGTAGGACAGGTAGCGAACGTCGTTGTAGGACGCATTGAAATTCAGGGTCAGGCCGCGGATCGGCAGGGCCGTCGCTTCGAACTCCAGGCCGCGCGAGCGCACATCGCCGGCATTGGTCAGGTACTGGGTGCGGTTGGCCTCGTCGTAGGCATTGGCCTGGTAGCCGTGGACCACGGTCCAGAACAGGTTGCCGTTGAGGATCAGGCGGTTGTCGAGGAGGGTGGTCTTCAACCCCAGCTCGGCATCGTTGGCGCGCTCGGTGCCAATCAGCAGCGAGTCGGCACCGGCGCTGGGAGCGCTGGCCACGGTCAGGTTGACGCCGCCGGATTTCTCGCCGTGGGACAGCGAGGCGTAGCCCAGAACCTGGTCGCTGAAGCGGTAGCTGAGGCTGAGCAGAGCGGACGGACTGACGCTGTGCAGGCCGATGTCGCCGCTGTCGTAGGCGCCGACCCTGCCGTTGCGCGCGGCCGCCGCCGCGCCGCTCACCGCGGCGCCGCCGAGCGGAGCGTAGCGTTCGACCCAGGCGGACTTTTCCTCGTAGGTGCCGCGCACGCCGGCGGTTAGGTCCAGGCGCTCGGTTAGGTGCCAGGTGCCCTGGGCGAACAGCGCGTAGCTGTCGGTGTCGATGTGCCCGCGACCGCGGGTGCTGACGTCGCTCAGGGCGCCGGCGGGGGTTCCGTTCCAGATGTCTGCCCTGGGCCCGTAGTCGGTGAAGGACTTGTTGTCGAGGTCCTGGCCGAAGTAGTAGGCGCCGAGCACGTAGTCGAAGAAGCCGCCGCTGGGCGAAGCCAGGCGGATTTCCTGCGACCACTGCTTGTCGCGCACCGAGACTCCGGCGTTATAGGCCGCCGGTACGTCCAGGCCGTCGTCGTTGCGCGGCGTGAAATCCCACCAGCGGTAGGCGCTGATGGAAGTGAGGGTGAAGTCGTTGGCCAGCTTCCAGTTGGCTTCCACCGAGGTTCCGCCCTGGAACACCGTGACCTGCTGGTCCGAGTCGAAGTTGACCTTGCGCCGATGGCCATCCACCAGCGTCGCGCCGGCCGCGGCGGCGCGCTGTTCGTAGCGGTTCACGCCGTTCACCGTGGGGCCGCTGCTGAACAGGGTAAGGACACCATTGTCGGAGTCTTCCTCGTTGTAGTCGCCGATCCAGCGCAGGCTGAAGTCGTCGTTCGGCTTGAACAGCAACTGCCCGCGGAAACCCTGGCGTGCGCCGCCGTTGAGGGTGTTGCCGTCGTGGAGGTTCTTCACGTAGCCGTCGTCGCGGGTGCGGTAGGCCGACAGGCGCCCGGCGAGGGTCTCGCCGAGCGGTCCGGAAATCGTGCCCCTGGCCTGGAAGTAGCCGTCCTCGCCGCCGGATATCTCAACGCTGCGCTCCGGAGTGAAGCTCGGCGCACGGGTGCCGATGTTGATCACCCCGGCCGTGGTGTTCTTGCCGAACAGGGTGCCCTGCGGGCCGCGCAAGACCTCCAGCTGCTCGATGTCGAGAAGGTCGAACGAGGCCATGCCGGGGCGGCCGAGGTAGACGTTGTCGAGGTACAGCCCGACGCTGCCTTCCAGGCCGTCGCTGGCCGGGTTGTTGCCGAGGCCGCGGATCGACACGCTGGACTGGCGCGCGTGGACGTAGGCGACGTTGGTGCTCGGCACCAGTTGCTGCAGGTCCTGCACCCGGTAGATGCGCTGGCTCTCCAGGGTTTCGCCGCCGAGCACGCTCATCGCGGTGGGCACATCCTGGGAGTTTTCCACCCGTCGCCGCGAGGTCACCGTGACGGTCTGCAGGGTGGTGGCCGGCTGCGCCTGGCGCGCCTCTTCGGTGCCCGCGGGGGTGTCGTCGGCGCCGGCCAGTTGCGCCCCTCCGGCGCAGGCCAGGCAGATCGACAGGGGCAGCAGGCGACGGCGGAACGGTGCGCTGCGGGACGACGGGATGGAGCGGTACGCGGGTCGGCGATTCATGTGTGGGTCCTGGATGAAGGGGTGACTGCTAATTCCGTATGGTTATTTATTTATGTTTTATATTGCTTTTACGGAATAAGAGATTGCCTTTATAAAAAGCCCACGCCGTCCCCGGCAATTGCATTCGCCCGATATTTTCCATGTAGAAAATGCATATCGATCTCCGCCAGCTCCGCCACTTCATCGCCCTTCACGAGCACCGCAGCTTCGTCGCCGCGGCGCTGGCGGTTAACCTTTCGCAATCGGCCTTCAGCCGCAGCATCCAGGCGCTCGAACACAGCGCTGGCTGCCGCCTGGTGGACCGCGCGGCCAAGGACCTGCGTCCGACCAAGCAGGGCCTGATCGTCCTCGAACATGCGCGCCGGCTGGTCAGCGGCGCGCACAACCTGGCCAACGAGATCGCCCTGTTCAACGGCCTGGAGGCCGGCGAACTGCGCTTCGGCGCCGGGCCGGCTCCCGCCACCTGGCTGGTGCCGCGTGCGGTGGGGCGCTTCAACGTGCGTTATCCGAAGGCGCGGGTGAGTTTCCAGGTCGAACACTGGCAGGCGCTGAACCGCCGCCTGCAGGCCGAGGAGTTCGAGTTCTTCGTCGCCGACACCCGGCATTTCGAGGCCGACCCGCAATACCGGACCTCGCGCCTGCGTCCCCGGCGCTGGCATTTCTGCTGCCGCGAGGGGCATCCACTGGCCGCGCGCGAGAGCGTTTCCGCCGAGGAGCTGCTGAGCTTCCCGCTGGCGACCAACATCAGCCCGCCGAACATCCGCAAGGTGCTGGTGGACCTCAGCGGGCGTCCCGACTTCCGCCCGGCCATCGAGTGCGAGAACGGCCATAGCCTGCTCGGCGTGGTTCTCGCCTCGGATGCCATCGGCATCAGCAGCGGCCTCGGCGACCTGGCGCCGCCGGGACAGGGAGGCCTGCGTCCGCTGCGGGTGCGCGAGCTGCCCGACGACCTCGACGAACTGCATACCCGCTACGGCATCGTCAGCCGCGCCGGCTACAGCCTGTCGCCGCTGGCGGAGGCGATGATCGACGAACTGAAGCGGGTCGACGACGCCACCTGAATTGCGTCGCACGCATGCCAACTATGTTCCGAATGCGCTTGCCGCCGGACGCGGCGGACCGCGAAATGAAGCGTCGTTTCCTTTTCGCGAGCCGTCATGAGCCAGCCCAAGCCGATCCGCAACGTCCTCTACATCATGTGCGACCAACTGCGTCGCGATTACCTGTCCTGCTACGGCCATCCCTATCTGCACACGCCGAACATCGACCGCCTGGCCGCGGAGGGCGTGCGCTTCGCCCGTGCCTATACCCAGGGCACCATCTGCGGGCCGTCGCGGATGTCCTCGTACACCGGGCGCTACGTCAGCAGCCACCAGGTGGCCTGGAACGCGGTGCCGCTGCCGCTGGAGGAGCTGACCCTGGGCGACTACCTGCGCGCCGCGGGAGTCCGCACCGCGCTGGTCGGCAAGACCCACGCCACGGCCAACCTGGAAGGCATGCGGCGGTTCGGCATCGATCCGGCCAGCGCGCGCGGCGCGGCCCTCGCCGAAGCCGGCTTCGAGCCCTACGACCGCAATGACGGGGTCTACCCGGATGACCCGGCCTTCGCCGACAAGCGCGAAAGCGCGCCCTACACCCACTACCTGCGGCGCCTCGGCTTCACCGGCGACAACCCCTGGCACGACTGGGCCAACGCCGCCGCCGGCGCCGACGGGGAAATCCTCAGCGGCTGGCGGATGCGCCATGCCGGATTGCCGACACGCTTGCCGGAGGCGCACAGCGAGACCGCCTATACCACCCGTCGCGCCATGGATTTCATCGACGAGCAGGGCGAGCGTCCCTGGTGCCTGCACCTGTCCTACATCAAGCCGCACTGGCCCTACATCGCGCCGGCGCCGTACCACGCGCTGTACCGCGCCGACCAGGTGCTCCCGGCGCTACGCGCGGCGCCCGGCGAAGAAAGCGACCACCCGGTGTACCGCGCCTTCCGCGAACATCGCGAGAGCCTCAATTTCTCCCGCGAAGACGTGCGCCGGCAGGTGATACCTACCTACATGGGGCTGATCCGCCAGGTCGACGACCAGCTCGGCCGGCTCTTCCAGCATATGCGCGCCAGCGGGCGCTGGGACGATACCCTGATCGTCTTCACCAGTGACCATGGCGATTTCCTCGGCGACCACGGCCTGGGCGAGAAGGAGTTCCTCCTCGAGTCGGCGGTGGGCGTGCCGTTGCTGATCCGCGATCCGCGCCCCGAGGCGGACGCCACCCGCGGCCGGGTGGAGGAGGCGCTGGTGCAGTCCATCGACGTACTGCCGAGCATTCTCGAAGCCTTCGCCGTCGAGCCCGCCAGCCATCGCATCGAGGGCCGTTCGCTGCTGCCCTTCGTCCATGGCGCGCCGCCGGCGGACTGGCGCCGCTACGCCATCGCCGAGTACGACTACGCCTTCCAGGCGCCGGCGCGGGAGCGCCTGGGCCGACCCATCGATGCTTGCCGCATGTACATGGTGCGCAGCGAGCGCTGGAAGTACATCGCCTACGACGGCTTCCGCGCCCAACTGTTCGACCTTGCCAGCGACCCCGGCGAATTGCGCGACCTCGGCGCCGACCCGGCGCATGCGGCGGTGCGCGAGGCCCATGCCGGGATGCTGTTCGACTGGCTGCGCGGGCTGAAGCGGCGGACTACCATCAGCAACGCGGAGATCGACCTGCGCGGCCAGGCGTTCCGCTACGGCGAGCCGGAAGGCGGGCGCCTGGTACCGATCGGTCTCTGGTGATCAGCGGCTGGCCTTGCGATAGGCCCCCGGCTGCTGTCCGGTGGCCTTGTGGAAGGCACGGGTGAAGGCGGCGGTGGACTGGTAGCCGACCGCCGCCGCGACCTCGGCGACGCTGGCGTCGGCGCGCAGCAGGGCGCAGGCGCGGTGCATGCGCAGGGCCAGCAGGACCTGCCCCGGCGACTGACCGCTGAGTTCGTTGAAGCGCTTGAAGAAGGCCGAGCGCGAGAGTCCGGTGCGTTCGGCCATCTGTTCCAGGCTCCAGGGCTGTTCGGGTGCCTCGATCAGCGCTTCCAGCAGGCCGGCGAACTGCGGCTGGCGTGCCAGTGCCACCAGGCCGCCGAGGGTCGGGTTGTCGAGCACCTGCTGGCGCAACACGTAGAGGAACAGCAGGTGGCTGAGGCGCTCCAGCAGAACCGGCGACGGCGCCGGCTGGCGGCGGCACTCGTCGACGATCAGGGCGAACAGGCGTCGCGCCGCGTCCAGCGCCGGATCGCCGGCGCGCAGGATCAGCCAGTCGGGCAGGGCGTCGACGATCAGCCCGGACAATCCCGAATGGAAGTGGAAGAACCCGCAGACCAGGCCGGCACCGTCCGCCGCGTTCCACTCCAGCGCCTGCATTTCGCCACGCGGCTGGCAGCGCGCGGCCTCGGCGGTGGCCTCGCTGGACAGGCGGAACTCGACGTCGCGCAGGAAGAACAGCGCGTCGCCGCTGTCCAGTCGCCAGCCCCGGGCGCTTCCGGCGACGTGCGCCCAGCAGTGTCCCTGCACCACCAGGTGGAAGCTGGCACGCGCCAGACCGTGGGTGGAGGCATGCCAGCCGCCGCAGTAGCGACCGACATGGAACAGGCTGGTGTCGACTTCGAGGCTGTCTAATAACCAATCGACAAGGGGGTTGGACGAATTCATCTAAGGGAAAGACTCAAGAGCAAGTGATAGCGACTTTAGAATATTGAATGGATTTCTTATTACCAAGAGACTTCTTCGACACCTCAACCACCGGAGTCGAAAGCATGTCACGCGTTCCCGTGCTCACCCTGGAAAACGCCCCCGAGGCGGCGCGTCCGTTCCTCCAGACCGCGCTGAACAACTCGGGTTATATCCCGAATCTGCTCGGCGTGCTGGCCAATGCGCCGGCCGCCCTGGAAACCTACCTCACCGTGTCCGGGCTGAACGCCAAGGCCAGCCTCGGCCTGCCCGAGCGGGAAGTGGTGCAACTGGTGGCGGCCACCACCCATGGCTGCGACTTCTGCGTTGCCGGGCACACCGCGGTGGCGCGCAACAAGGCGCGCCTGCCGGAGCCGGTGATCGAGGCCCTGCGCGCCCGCGGCGAACTGCCCGATGCCCGCTACGAAGCCCTGGCCGACTTCACCCGCGCGGTGATCGCCAGCCGCGGTGCGGTCACCGACGAGCAGTTCGAAGCCTTCCGCGCCGCCGGTTTCGACCAGGCCCAGGCCCTGGAAGTGATCCTCGGGGTGAGCCTGGCGACGCTCTGCAACTTCGCCAACGTGTTCGCCCGCACGCCGCTCAATGCCGAGCTGGAGCAATATCGCTGGACCAACCCGCAGGCCTGAGCCTGCGCTTGCCGGGCGGCATGCCGCGCCGGCGCAAGGAGTGACGACCATGCTTGACCCGACCCTGAGCGACTGGCTCGACCGCCAGGCCGACGCCCTCGACCGCGGCGACGCCGATCCCGCCGCGCTGCTGCCGCGCCTGGCCGCAGCCGGCGTGCTCGGCGTGGCGGTGGAGGAACGCCTCGGCGGCGCCGGCGGCACGCTCGCCGACGCGGTGGAGCGGGTGGCCGCAGTGGCGGCGCGCTCGCTGACCGCGGCGTTCGTCTTCTGGGGCCAGCGCGCCTTCATCGAGTACCTGTTGCAGAGTCCCAACCAGGAACTGCGCCAACGCCTGCTCGGCGACCTGCTGGCCGGCCGCCTGGCCGGCGCCACCGGGCTGTCCAACGCGATGAAGTTCCTTTCCGGGATCGAGGCGCTGCAGGTGGTGGCGCACGCGGAGGAGGCCGGCTGGCGCCTGGACGGTCGCCTGCCGTGGGTGACCAATCTGCGCAGCGGCGATTTCGTGGTGGCGGCGGCGATCGAACACGGGGAGGGCGGCAAGCCCTTCGTCCTGGCGATTCCCGAAGGACTCGCCGGCTTGCAGCGCTCGGCGGACCTGCGCCTGCTCGGCCTGCAATGCAGCAACACCGCCGCCCTCGATCTGCGCGCGGTGGCGGTCGGGCGCGACTGGCTGTTGCACGACGACGCCCGGCAGTTCCTGCCACGGGTGCGCCCGGCCTTCCTCGGCCTGCAATGCGGCATGGCCATCGGCCTGGCGCGCCGCGCACTGGACGAAGTGCAGCGGCACCTGGGCGGCAGTCGTTCGCTGCTGGATGGCGAGCTGGCGGCACAGCGCGAAACCCTCGACGGACACGTGGCGGCGCTGCACGCCGGACTGGCCAGCGGCGAGTTCGCCAGTCAGCCGGCACGCCTGTTCCGCATCCGCATCGGGCTCGCCGAAGCCGCCGCCAATGCCGTGCAACTGGAGTTGCAGGCCAGCGGCGGCAAGGCCTACCTGAGCGAGCACGGCGCCGGTTTTGCCCGCCGCTGGCGCGAGTCGGCGTTCGTCCCGATCGTTACGCCGAGCCTGGTGCAACTGCGCGCCGAACTGCAACGCCAGGCCGAGGCCAAGGCATGAGCGAGGCGCTCCTCGACGCTCGCGGGATCGCCCTCGGCTATCCGCGCGGTGCCGGCTGGCAGGCGGTGCTCGGCGATTTCGACCTGCGCCTGGGCGCCGGCGAGGTGGTCTCGATCCTCGGTCCCAGCGGGGTCGGCAAGTCCAGCCTGCTGCGCGTGCTGGCTGGCCTGCAGGAGCCGGCCGCCGGCAGCGTGCGGGTACTCGGCGAGCCCCTGCGCGGCCCGCATCCGGGCGTCGCGGTGGCGTTCCAGGACCCCAGCCTGTTGCCTTGGCTGAACCTGGGGAAGAACGTCGCCTTCGGCCTCGATTTCGCCCGCCAGCCGCACCTCGACGCGGCCACCCGCCAGGCCCGCGTCGACCAGGCGATCGCCGCGGTCGGCCTGGAGCACGCCCGTGCCCGCTACCCGGCGCAACTCTCCGGCGGCATGGCCCAGCGCACCGCGCTGGCCCGCTGCCTGGCGCGGCAGCCGAAGGTGCTGCTGCTCGACGAACCTTTCGGTGCGCTGGACGAAGTGACCCGCGCCGACATGCAGCAGCTGCTGCTGCGGGCGATCCACGAGCGCGGCACCGCCGTGGTCCTGATCACCCACGATATCGACGAGGCCCTGCTGCTCTCCGAACGCATCCTGCTACTGGGTGACAGCCCGGCGCGGACCCTCGGCGAGTGGCGCATCGACCTGCCGCAGCCACGCGCGGAGCTGGTCGAGGAACTGGGCGCGTTGCGCATCGAGATCCTGAAAACCCTACGGCGGGCGAGCCGCACCCATGCCCATCCCATCGCTCAGCCGGAGGCCTCCCATGTGCCTGGACGACCCGACCCATTCCCGACGTGACATCCTCAAGCTCGCCGCGCTGCTCAGCGCCGCCGGCGCGTTGCCGCTGCTGAGCAGCCTGCAGGCGCGCGCCGCCGCCGAACCCGACGCGCCGGTGCGCATCGGCTACCTGCCGATCACCGACGCCACGCCCTTGCTGGTGGCCCATGCCAACGGCCTGTTCGAGGCCGAGGGCATCCAGGCCGAACGGCCGGTGCTGTTGCGTAGCTGGGCGCAGGTGATCGAGGCGTTCATCTCCGGCCAGGTCAACGTCATCCACCTGCTGTCGCCGATGACCGTCTGGGCCCGCTACGGCAGCAAGGTGCCGGCCAAGGTGGTGGCCTGGAACCACGTCGGCGGCTCGGGGCTCACGGTGGCTCCGGAGATCGCCGACGTGCGCCAGCTCGGCGGCAAGAGCGTGGCGATCCCGTTCTGGTACTCGATCCACAACGTGGTGTTGCAGCAACTGCTGCGCGACAACGGCCTGCGCGCGGTGAGCCGTGCGGTGGGCGCGGCGCTGGCCGCCGACGAGGTCAACCTGGTGGTGCTGCCGCCTTCGGACATGCCGCCGGCGCTGGCCAGCAAGCGCATCCACGGCTACATCGTCGCCGAGCCGTTCAATGCCCTGGCGGAGAACCTCAAGGTCGGCCGGGTACAGCGCTTCACCGGCGATGTCTGGCGCAACCACGCCTGCTGCGTGGTGTTCATGCACGAACACGACCTGGAGCGGCGGCCGCAGTGGTCGCAAAAGGTGGTCAACGCCATCGTCAAGGCCCAGCTATGGACTCGCGAGCACCGCGCCGAGGCCGCACAGTTGCTGTCCAAGGCCGGAGCCAACCGCTACACGCCGCACGCGCCGGAGGTCCTTGGCCGGGTGCTGGCGCCGGGCGCCGAGGAGCAGCAGGCCTATCTCGCCAGCGGCGCGATCCGCCACGCCGACTGGCAGGAGCGGCGCATCGACTTCCAGCCCTATCCCTATCCGAGCTACACCGAGGAACTGGTGCGGCGGCTGAAGGACACCCTGATCGAAGGCAATAATGCCTTCCTCGCCAGCCTCGATCCGCGCCAGGTGGCCAGTGACCTGGTGGACGACCGCTTCGTCCGCCAGGCCCTGGCAGAGGTCGGCGGGTTGCAGGCGTTCGGCCTCGCCGAGGGCTTCCAGCGCAGCGAGGAGATCAGCCCGTGAGGCAGACCCTGCGCCAGGGCGCGCTGGGCGTTGCCGGGCTGCTGGCGCTGTTCGCCCTGTGGTGGCTCGGCGTGGCCCTGTTCGGCGCCGCCGACGGCCTTTCGGCACGCTTCTCGCCGCAGGCGACGTTGCTCAGCCTGGGTGAACTGCTGGAACGCCGCGAACTCTACGAGCACGTGCTGGTGAGCCTGAAACGGGTCCTGCTGGGCTTGTTCCTGGCGCTGCTGGTGGGAGTGCCGCTGGGGCTGCTGGTGGGCGCCTCGCGCAACCTGGAAGCGGCGACCACTCCGGCGTTCCAGTTCCTGCGGATGATCTCGCCGCTGTCGTGGATGCCCATCGCGGTGATGCTGATGGGCGTGGGCGACCAGCCGATCTATTTCCTGCTGGCCTTCGCCGCGCTCTGGCCGATCCTGCTGAATACCGCCGCCGGCGTGCGCCAGCTCGACTCGCGCTGGCTGCAACTGAGCCGCAGCCTCGCCGCCACGCCCTGGGAAACCCTGCGCCGGGTGATCCTGCCGGGCATCCTCGGCCATGTGCTGACCGGCGTGCGCCTGGCCATCGGCATCCTCTGGATCGTCCTGGTGCCCTGCGAGATGCTCGGCGTCAGCGCCGGGCTCGGCTACTACATCCTCGACACCCGCGATCGCCTGGCGTACTCCGAGCTGATGGCGATGGTGCTGCTGATCGGCCTGCTCGGCTACCTGCTCGACGCCGCGGCGCGCGGACTCTACCGGCGCTGGGCGCACGGAGCGCTCGGGTAGGACGAGGTACCGGTGCGCTGGCGGATAGCGCCGGGGCGCTATTCGCCCTACGGGTAATGGAGAGGTTCGGGTAGGGCGAATAGCCGCTCGCGGCTATCCGCCGGGCGGGGTTCCAGTGCGCTGGCGGATAGCGCTGGGGCGCTATTCGCCCTACGGGTAATGGAGAGGT